>JAQGOF010000232.1 GCA_028293745.1 Gammaproteobacteria bacterium
ATTGATCCCGCTCGTCCTGAAATTCACGGATGATGGGCTTGCCCAGGCGCAGCGTTGCTTTCCAGTCGATGTGACGCACCGGGTCGCCGTAGCGGTATTCCGCGAGCTGCTTGAAGTCGGTTCCCGCGCCACGCTGCTGGTAGGTCTTGATCCCGATTTCCTGCAACCTGCGGTCGCCGGACAGCCAGGCGTAGCGCGCAATCTGCGCGAAATCCGGGTAGACCCGCCGCACCTCATCGCTCCCCAGCCGCTCGAAAAGCTCGCAGCAGCCCCATCGCGAGCGCAGGCGCAACTGCGCGGCTGAGAACTTCGCCTCGCCTCTGCGAGTGGGTGTGACCTCGTAAGTTATTTCCACACGCTTTCCCGCGAGCAGGCCGAGCGGTGCCGGCAACCCATCGGAGTTGAAACTTGGATCGATGTGGTCGAAGACCTGGCCTTGCCAGTTGTAGGGACCTGCGATTTCGAAACACAAGCTCACCGGCCGCCTCGCTCCCAGAGCAAATGCGGCTGGTAATCCTCGCGTCATGCGTACGGCAGACTGCTGCCACGCGCGTCGTGAGATGACGTAGTCCGCGGTTGCGACAGCGGCTAGCAACAACAACCAAGCGACACTAAAGGGGGCGACGTCCCAAACGCTCGCGCCCGCCAGCAGCGCGAGCAACGCAACTGCCGTGCCTGCGGCAAGCGCCAGAAGCACTCTTTTTCCCGGGACTACCCACATGAGATCTGGATCCGGGCCAATCAGACGCGCGGGGCCGGAACGCTCTCGATCACGCCCGCCAACAGCTCGTTGGGTTTGCGGCCCTCCAGCATGGCTTCCGGAGCAAGTGCAATGCGGTGTCGCAATGCCGGCAGGGCGATCTTCTTGATGTCATCGGGGGTAACGAAATTGCGCCCCTGCATGATTGAAACCGCGCGCGCGCCCCGAACCAGCGCAAGTGCTCCGCGCGATCCGCTACCCAGCGCGAAGCCAGCCCATTCCCGGGTGGCGCGTACGAGCCGTACCGCATAATCGATGACCTGCTCATCGATCTTCTGCCGCGCGACGATCTGTTGCAGGCTCAGTACGGCACGCTCGTTGAGAACCGGTTTGACCTCCGCCAGTGGCAGCTCATTGCCCGCCTGGTTGGCGGTCGCACGTATCACGACGCCTACCTCTTCGGCGAGCGTGGGATAGCCTATTTCAACCTTGAACAGGAAGCGGTCGAGCTGCGCCTCGGGCAGCGGGTACGTTCCCTCGGTCTCGACCGGATTCTGGGTTGCGAGCACCATGAACGGCCTGGGCATGAGAATGCTCTGCCCCTCGAGCGTAACCTGGTATTCCTGCATCACCTCGAGCAGCGCGCTCTGGGTTTTCGCCGGCGCGCGGTTGATCTCGTCCGCGAGCAGAACCTGGGTGAACACCGGGCCGCGCACGATCCTCAACTCGTGGGAAGTTGGATCCAGCACGGCATGTCCGATGATGTCCGAAGGCATCATGTCAGGGGTGAATTGCACGCGGCTGTGCGTGAGCGACAGCGCCTGTGCGAGCGCTCTCACGAGCAATGTCTTGCCGAGTCCGGGTACACCCTCGATCAGTACGTGTCCTGAGGCGGCAAGTGATGCCACCACCTGCTCGATGACTTCGGACTGTCCGACCACGGCCTGGCTGATCGCCGTTCGCAGGCGCTCGAGCAGCTCGCCGGCTCGCTGGATCGTACTAGATTCGATTTCCATGTCTGGACCTTGTGTTCTTGAGCAGAATTCGACGGCGCGCCGATTCGAGCAGCTCGAGGACCCCGCGCAGATGCTCCGAGCGGCGCGAACTGGAGTAGTGCAGGGCGGCTGCCAGTGCATCAGCTTCGAACCCGGTGGCCTGTGCCAGTGCGCTCATGCGCTCGGTGCCCGGAAGCCGGTCATAGGCTGAGATATGCAACGCTGCGCACTCGTTCAGAGCGCGGGCCGCCGCGGCGTGCAGCGATTCTCCGCCTCCGATGCGCAGCGTAAATTGACCGGTGCCGCGGATCTGCTCGGCCAGCGACCGCCGGGTGATGTCAGCCGCAGCTGCAAGCGGACCAAATCGGGCGCTGCCGCGCCAGAGCGCGAGCGCGATCAGCGCCAGAGCCAAACAGACCACCGGCCAGCCGAGCTGCCAGGCCAGCTCGAGCAGCGAGGCATGGCTGTTTTCGGAGAAGAAATGAAGCTCATCGCCACTGCGCAACTGGGCCGCCGCGACGAACAACCTGCCGTTGTCATCGTCAAACAAGCCGCGCTCGTCGAACGGATTTCCGTTGATCACGGTGACGCTGCCACGGCCCAAGTTCACACGCACCGCCTGCAGGCCCCAAGCCGCGCGGCCTAGAGCCCAACTCATCTTCCTGGTGGTTTTGAGTTCGGACGCAGCATCCATGCCACAGATTGAATACGAGCCGTGAGAGTCCCCTTGTTCCTCCAACGTGTAGCATCGTGTTGGCTGAGCGGCGGCAATTCTGCTCCGTGCTGATCGCACTTCGGCTTCTTCTCGCCGGATGCCGCTCCAATGCTCGAACGCGTCGGTACTGCTGATCAGTGATTTGTCCACGACGAGTCGTCCACCAGACTCCACCCAGTGTTCAATCCGTCGCTGGCGATCCGAGGTGAGATCCCAATCCCAGGCAGAAACGAACACCACACCGTTGGTTGGTGGCAGGCTGAGCCCGCGGTTCCACTCGGTGCGGGCGCCGAGGACTCGTGCGAACCGCTCTACCACGTAGAACGGGTTCGTGGCCGCCTCTCCTCTCAGCGGCATCGGCACTTTGATATCAGTCCAATACGTGTGGTTGGCAACCCAGCTCAGCAGGGCAATCGCCGCACCTGTCACGGCGAGCCATGCCAGGCGTTCGCGTGTCATGCGGGATCCAAAGCGAGAGCAAACCCGTCACACAATGTATACAAGGAGGCAGTTTCGGGTTTTTGTCCTCCGTACACCGCGTGTTGCCAGACCTGAATCAACAGCGCTACGTAGGTCTTTTGCTCCTCGCGCAGCCGGGTCGCTGTCAGCCGAAGACAGTCGCCCTCCGTGCTCGAATCCCGAATGGGTACGTTGTGCACGTGGACGAGCCGTGAGAGAACGCCGCGATACAGCAGGGAGAGGGCTGCCCGGTGTTCGCCACTGTCCCAGAGCTTTCGGGCCGCCGCCCCGATGTTGTCCGGCAGGCTTTCCGGGCGAATATCCAGATCCTGCACGTGAGTCGGTGCCGTGACGCGTTTGACCTTGTTGGACGGGTGGCGCGAGCGTATGAGGCGGACCAGGTAGATCGCCAGCAGCCCTGCCAGGATGGCGACCGCTACCCAGACAAGAACCCGGGCGGACTGTGCGAACCACCCGATGAGTTGCATCAGCCACCCCAACGACGTAGGCGCGTCATTGGGCCGTGGTTGCGATTCGCCTGCCCACCGCAGGGTTCGGATCGTCCTTTCGGTGGCGAGGTTGGGGTCGGCTTTGACTGTGTTTATTGCGCGAGCGATCTGCGAGTTGTCAGGCGCGCGTGAGGAGGACTCGGCCGCACACAACGGCCATGGCGTGACCAACAGCAATGGCGTGACCAACAGCAGCACCACTACGGCGAATGACCGGAAAGCGCTATTCCGCGAAAGCACGCCGCAATTCCTGCTCGACGTCCCATGCTTCGAGCTGCGCACGCCGGTTGAGATACATCGCGAATCCAGCTGCCACATAGAAAGGCTCGAGGAAGAGGACGACTGCTGCGTAGGCAATCGTCATCGGCAACGCAATGAAGGTGGAGGATTGCGAAAACAGCGTGGCCCGGCTCACCTCGCCGGGCATGAACCAGAACATGAGAGACGTGACCGCAACGGTCAGAACGAGCTCGGCGGTGCCGAATGCAGAGGTCATGAGGACCGCAGGACCCGTCTTGCCGCGCCGGATCTGCAGCACCCGCCTGCGAGTCTTGAACAGCGGCAGCCCTTCGAGCTGATAGACGGGTTGGGTGAATGAGCGCCAGGGTGACAGGCGCCGCAGGGTCAGGCTGAGCGGCAGCTGACTCCACCAGACGCGGCGTTGCGCATTCCACAAATCACCCAATGCGGTGGGTTGTCCAAATGCAGCGCGCGACAATACGAACAGGATGGTCTGATCCAACCACGGCTTGGCCCACCAGATCAGCAGGCCAGGCAGCCAGTCGGCGATTTCGAACGTCGCCAGGGACAGCGCCACGACCGGCAATCCCATGGCCCAGTAACACACATAGACCGGGCGCGCCGCGCTCTGACAGAGGCGCACGCCAAGATCCGCCGCCTCCATCGGAGTGCGGGGCCGCATGCGCAAGGCGAGGGCGTCAATCTGCACTTCGGCCCTGAAACGCCAGGTAGCTCAGCACGCCGATCCAGGATGCACCCGCCACCGCAAATTTGACCGGATGAGGGAGCCAGCTTGCGGAGGACCAGAACGCCTCGATGGCCGCTGCGATGAGCAGCATGGCGGCTGCACCCGACACCATGACTGCGGAGTCGCTCGTAGCCGCGACCAGGCTCTGCACCCGGCTCAGGCGCCCGGGGGCGACCAGGGAGTGTCCGATCCTCAACCCCGCGGCGCCGCTCAGCACAATGGCGGTCAGCTCGAAGGCGGAGTGGGTCGCGATGAACGAATAGAACGTGCCTGAATGACCGCGCTCCGTAAGATACCCGCCGATGGCTCCCGCGATGGCGCCGTTGTAAACGAGATAGAACAGGCTGCCTACGCCGGCAAACAACCCGCCGGCAAAGCACTGAAACGCAATCCCGATGTTATGGCTGATGTAGTACCCGAACATCATCCAGTCACCCTCCGCCGCACGGCCGATGGCGGTGGCCGAGTCCGAATACATCCGTTCGTAGGAGGCTGCCGTTTCCGCGCTGACTACCGACAGAATCAGCTCGGGCCGTTGGTAGACCAGCCAGCCGATCACAAACGTTGGAACGTAGAGCAAGGCTGCTGCTATCCAGACGTACGTTGAATGCTCGCGCACGCTGCGCGGGAATTCCTGGTCGAGGAAGCATCTCACCTTCTCCAACCCGAATTCGCGGCGCTGATAGATCACCTGGTGGGCGTCCGAAGTCAGACGTTCGAGTTGATCGAGGAGATAGGCCGGGTACGATCGAGCCCGCGCCAGTGCCAGATGTTCACAGGCGCGCCGATATAGAACGGCCACTCTTTGTCCTTCAACCGGAGCGCCGTCCTTCGCAGCATTCTTTTTGCGACCCAGAATCCGGTCCAGCAGCGTCTCGAGCTCGCGCCATTCAGCCTGGTAGAGCGCTTCGAAATGCAGCGGGGTCATGTGCGGCGCCCCATCAGCCATTGCGCGACCCCGAGCACCCGGTGTGTCACAGCGCCTCCTGCGCGACCCCGGTCCCCGGAGACTGAAGCGGCGATCGCCGCCAGCTCATCCAGTCGTTCTCCCGTCAGGGTGGGTGCTCGCGCGGCCAATGCAACCAAGGCGGCCTGATCACGAGGGGCGAGCGGACGCACAGGTGCTACCGGTTCGACCTTCTCGAGCGTGATCCGCGGTGCTGCATGCGGCTGATGTACCACCAACGTCGCTGCCCCAATGTCGCCGAGGCGTTTGCAGTCCCGCCGCAGCAGCATGCTGACAATGGCGAATCCGTAGCCGAAAGGCAGAAAATCTGCCGCGCGCAGCAGGTTGCGCGTGAGGGAGGCCGCCGGCGTGATCGGCAATCCGTTGTCCATGACGACTTTCAATCCGAAGGTCTTCTTGCCGGGCGTAGCTCCCGATCGGCCGAGCTCGAATGCAATCGGATAGAACCATTCGAGGAGGAACAGCAGCACTATCCAGAACGCCATGCCAAGGCCACCCAGGAATCGCGCGACGATTGCGAATCCGTACAGGATGACCAGCCGGATCAGCCAGTCGAGCAGGAATGCGTAGAATCTCGCAGGCAATCCGGCTGGATGCAACTCGAGGATGATCCCTTCCGGCGTTTCCGCCGCCACGACCGTATCCAGCATTGAACCTACCGGTCCGGGCGTCTATTCAGGCCTTGATGACGATCGTGTCGGCAATCTTGTCATGGACGCATTGCTGCGCGTCGCCGAAGATCAGCAATATATCCACGAGACCGTAGAAGGGCACCATCGCCAACACGGTATTCACTACATTGCGCAGCAGGAAGATCCGGCCCAGGGAGGCGCGCGAGCCGTCGCTGCGCACGACCTTGATCCCGAGCATCTTCTTTCCGATAGACTGGCCGTTGCGCGACACGAACAGTATCGTCAGCCAGCACCAGGCGATGAAACCGATCGTTGGCAGCCAACTGCCGATGCCACTGATTACCATCGGATTGAAATGGCCGTTCACGACCATCGGGCGGCCATTGATGCCGATACCGATGACCAGCGGGATGTAGACCATCGCGGCGAAGATGAGTCCATCGAGAATGACCGCGACCAGCCTCGTTCCACGGCCAGCAGGCGTTGCCGCGGAGTCCGCGACGTCCTTCACGGTGGCCTGCGGCGGGGCGTACGGATTTGCCGTATTCATACCTTGAGACCCTCCCATTTTTAGTGTGCGCCCGGTGATTTCTACGCTTATTGCAGCGATTTGTCGCTTGGGCGGCGCAATCCTGTGCGGTTGGTCTCGCACGGCGCTGGCGATGTGCGCCTGGGCAGTCAGAATCGGTAGGTGAGATCCAGGCCGAACGTCCGCGGCTCTCCCACCAGCGCGTAGTCAAAACCGAGCCCGCCTTGCGCCGGATCCCGCTGCGCCAGGCCGTAGGCAAGATACTCACGATTGGTGATGTTCTTGATCCAGGCCCCGACCCCGAACCCCGGCTTCGATTCACTCTCGAACGATATCCGCCCATTGGCGATGCCGTAGGCGCCCTGTGCGATGCGCTCGGTGTTGGGCGCGTCAAAGTACTGTTTGCCGTAGAAGTTGGCATCGAGCAGAAGCCTGAAGTCGCCGCTCGCGGTATGTGCGAATCGCCAGTCAGCTGCGATGCTGCCATTGTAGGCCGGCGCCTGGATCAGGCGGTTTCCCGACAGATCCACGTTGTGCAGGGTCAGCTGCACGTACTTGCTGTGCAGAAGACCCAGGCTCGCACGCAGCTCCAGGTCATTGACGACCTTGGCGCGTAATTCGAGCTCCGCGCCATCGACCCGCGATTTGGGCGCATTGACCGTGTGAAAGCCCGTTCCCTGTCCGCCGGGCAGGGCGAAGGCGTCGAGGAACTGTTGATTGCGGTAGTCGTAGTGGAATGCGGCCGCGTTGAATTCGGCGCGGCGGTTCCACCACTCGGACTTGAGTCCAATCTCATAGGCAGTCAGCTTCTCCGGGGAGGCGAAATTGAGCTCGGCAGGCGCATTGAAAGCCTGGCCGTTGAAGGCCGCACCGCGGTAGCCCTGGCTGAAGCTCAGGTACGCCAGGATCCCGTCCGCCGGCTTCCAGTCCGCGCCTGCCTTGAAGCTGACATTGTTGTTGTTCTGGGTCAGCGTCGGGTTGACTCCGGCTCGAGGCGCAAGCGCCGTGGAGAATTGCGATGTGGCGGGTGTGGGGATCGTTTGCGTCCAGAGCGTCGTTCCGCCATCCGGCGCGAACCCGACCGGCGCCGACTGCAGGCCGCCTTCCAGGGCAAAGAAATTCTTGACGGAGATATCGTCCCGGGTGACACGCGCACCCGCGCGCAGCGTGAAGGTGGGTGTCACGTCGAAGTGGGCGTTTACGAAGGCGGCCTTGCTCGTTTTGATCTGGTCGAAATCGTTGTACTCATCGAAGCCGAACAGTGTCGCGCCGTCCGGGGTTACGAACGTGCCCGGATAGCCGTCGAAAAAATGAAACTGCACGGTGGCGTGTACGCTCTCGCGTCCGTAGTACAGGCCCGCGAGCCACCCGAGGGCACCCGAGTCCCGGGACGCAATGCGTATCTCCTGTGAGAAGGCATTTACGCTCGAGAAATAGGTATTGGGATCGTCGAGCCGGGCCTCTACCGGTAATCCGCCATCGTCGCTCTTTTCGTACCAGCGGCCATAATCATAGCCTGTGATGGAAGTCAGGGTGGCGTGCTGTGCGAGCTCCCACTCGACCTTCAGGGAGGCGCTGTCGTTACGAATGTCCTTATGTACGGCGTATTTCGCACCATTGTCGAACCAGCTTATAGTCCCATCGAACCCCGTGACCGTCGGGTCATTGTTGATCGCGTGCGCCCCGTAAGGGGTACCGCCGGATTTGCTGGCCGATATCTTGAGAGTGGCCGTGAGGCCATCCATCGGCTTCGCCAGAAAAGTCGCGCGGCCCGCCACTGCATCCACTCCATTGAGTGGCTCGACGCCCGGTACGACGCTCCTGACCCATCCGTCGCGCTTTTCGTACATGACAGCCACGCGCGCGCCAAACACATCGTCAATGATCGGCATGCCGGCCGCAGCTCGCACGGAATAGTCATGGAAGTTGCCCACTCCGGCCGTGACATAACCGTCGGCCGATGTCAGGCTCGGGTTGGCGGAATAGAAGCTGACCGCGCCTCCGGTCGCGTTCTTTCCATACAAGGTCCCCTGGGGCCCCCGCAAAACTTCCACCCGATCCAGGTCGTAGACCTGCAAGGCCTGCACCGCGCCAACGCTCTTATAGACCTCGTCGACGTACATCGCGATGGGGCTGCTTTGATTTTCACTGAAGTCCTGGGTGGTGACTCCGCGCAGGGTGAACGTTGGCTGCGCCTCGGGTCCATACGGGGAGTTGAGCAACATGTTTGGAACGCTGCTGACGATGTCGCCCGCCTGCCGGACGCCCCGGTCAGCGAGGTCGGACGCGGAGATCGCGGTAATCGCGATCGGCACGTCCTGGATTCGCTCCGTCTGTCGCTGAGCCGTGACGACGATTTCGTTGAGCACATCGTCCGCCGCCAGCGCGGCGCCCGGAACCTGTCCCAGCACTCCGGCCGCGACGAATACCAACAGTGTTGGATGGAGTGATCTGCAACGGTGAACAGAGTCGGCGCGGAGCATTGTCATTCTCCTCGTTGGAGCGGTGCCGCAGACGCCCCCAGTCCGTCAGACCCCCTCGTGCTTGGGCGGCGTGTATCGATTATCGATTGTTACGAATCGAATGATTCTTAGTCTAGGCCGCGGCGTTGCCAGCGTCAACGCGCGGATCGTAGGGAGGGCAAATCGAAGCGGACACGAACGAATATGACGGAGCGGGTGGGCGCTGCCGCCGATGTGGCCGGGGATCGGCCTTGAAGTTATGGCTTAGCCGGTGAGCCAGTGAACTCGCGCGATGTCCTGCAACACGCTGTTTTCCTGCATCGTCTCATCGAGGCGCGACTTGACGACATCGCCAAGGCTGACGATGCCGATCGGCCGACCGTACTTGACGATTGGCACATGTCGGGCCCGCGCGGCCGTCATCACTTCCATCACTGACCGCACCGAGTCCTCGAGGGTGGCTACGGGCCCGTCGGTTCGCATGATTCTGCGCACCAGGGTGCCCATGACGTCCGCCCCTTCGAGATCCAGGTTCTGGATGATGTCGCGCTCGGAGACGACGCCCAGCAGGTGTTGGTCTCCGTCGGTTACCACCAGCGCGCCAACGCGCTCGCGTGTCATCATCGCGATGGCTGAGCGGATCGTCGCATCGGGCGAGATGACGACGACATCCGATCGTTTCGTCCGAAGGATCTGACTGATATGCATACCGATCTCCTTCGTGCTCGCAGCAGGGGCTCTTGGCGGAAGTCTACGCCCAGGAATCGAGCCCGCCATATGCCTTCCGGGCATTGGGTGCGTAGCCCAATATAATCAATAACTTAGACAGACCGGGTGGGGCCGCTGGCGGGCGCGTTCGCCGCCTCTTCCCGGTGGGACTAAGATAGGGGTCCGCGAGGGCAAAGAGGTCGTACCTATGGCTGCCAAGAACAAGCGAACAAACCGGGCTGCTACTTCCGAGGCTGGACGGACTCCCGGGGAGCACACGACTACCGACCTGCATTTGCGGGCATCTCATCACCGCGAGGAGTTGCTCGAGGAGGCTCGCGCCCTGATGGCCGCCGGCAGGGTCCGCGAGGCCCGTGCGGTAGAGAAAAGGGCGGGGCAGGTTGAGCAGTTGGTGGGTGCGCTCGAGTCGGATATCCGGTCGGGGTTGCATTAGGCCCGCGTTGGAATCGGCTAGCCGGTCAGGGTTGCAGCCGTAGGCCGCGCCGGGGTCGGCTATCCGGACAGCGCTGCCGTTGGCCGCGCTATTTCGTGGCTGGGTCCCAGTGCTCGTCGGCCTTGCCATCCTTGAATCGCCACATGTCGAACCACGTCGTCGTGTAGGTCTTCGCGGCGTCCTTTGGGTCCTTGAGCTCGCGTACGTAGGCGACAGTGACGAGGTCACCCTCGGCGATCACGGCTACGATCTTGCTTTTCATCTTCTGCGGAATGGGAACCGGTTTTGCCTTCACGACCTCGGTGAAGAATTTCACCACTCCGGCGCGGCCGGAGGCGGCCAGCGGATTGTGCTGAATGTATCGCTCGGTCAGATACTGATCGGCCTTTTCCCAATGGCCCGCCTCGATCAGCTCCTTGATGATGTGGTACGCCACCTGCTTGTTGGCGTTCAGTTTGGGATCCTTGCTGACGAAGAGGGCGTCGGGATCGCTCGCACCAGTGACTGGCTCCTGCGCGTGCAGACACGCGCCGAACGATAAAAGCCCGATTGCCAGAATAAGCCAACGTTGTGTTGCCACGGATTCAGTCTCCTTCTGTTCTGCCCTGGCGCAGTCTGCCCGGAAAAGCCCTCCATAGCCGTGCCGACAGGTGCAACTGATTGTTCGCCCTGAGCCCAGCCGGATTGCTCCGCGCGCGGTAGGGTTCCCCAATGCCAAGCAAGATCCACCCCCGGCTGCGCGTGGCCGCCGTACAGGCCGCGCCGGCATTCCTCGACCTCGACGCGACAATTGACAAGACCCTCAGCCTGATGCGGGAGGCTGCCGGGAGGGGCGCGCAACTGATCGCCTTTCCAGAAACCTGGATACCCGGCTACCCATGGTGGATATGGCTCAACTCACCCGCTATGGGTATGCGGTACGTGCAGCGCTATCATGACAACTCGCTGATCGTCGGCTCGGCAGAATTCGGTCGGCTGGCCCAGTCCTGTCGTGAGCTGGGGATCTGGCTGGCGGTAGGTTACAGCGAGAAAGCCGGGGGCAGCCTCTACATGGGACAGGCGCTCATCGACAATGAGGGCCGCGTGGTCAAAACGCGCCGCAAGCTCAAGCCTACCCACGTTGAACGTACGGTGTTCGGGGAAGGTGACGGTACCGATCTCGCAGTGATGGAAACGGCAATTGGAAACGTCGGGATGCTATGTTGCTGGGAGCATCTACAGCCGTTGAGCAAATACGCCATGTATGCGCAGAACGAGCAGATCCACATCGCCGCATGGCCCAGCTTTTCGGTCTACCGTGGCGCGGCGTACGCGTTGGGCCCGGAGCTCAACAATGCCGCCAGCCAGATTTACGCGGCTGAAGGGCAGTGCTTTGTGCTTGCTCCCTGCGCGTTGGTGTCCAGGGAAATGCATGAGTTGCTCTGCACCGATGATGTGCAGCGTCAGCTATTGTTGCAAGGCGGCGGCTTTGCCCGTATCTACGGTCCGGATGGGGCGCCGATGGGCAACACGCTCGAGGAGACCGAGGAGGGCCTTGTCCTCGCTGACATCGATCTTGGGACAATCTCGTTATCGAAATCGGCGGCCGATCCAACCGGACACTATTCTCGTCCGGACGTAACGCGCTTGCTTCTGAACAAGACTCCGGGCGATCGCGTGGTCTCGCATATGTTGCCTGGCATGGTGATTGGCGAAGTTACTGGTGCGACAGAATCGAAATCGGTCGGCGCAGACTGACCTGGATCAAGGGGTACCGTCGTGGAATCAGCCATTCCCCCACATCTCGAGTGCCCACGAACGCGTAAACGACGGGTCCCGGATGACTACGTACCGCCGTACCCGGCGACGGTTGCGCGGTACAAGCCCAGCGTCAAGCGCCTCGTAATGGCGTACTTCGGTTTGCAATATCGTGGGACCTCGATACCTGACTCGGCAGAGGGGACGTTGCGCGTCATCGCCACGGCCCTTGCCCGCGAAAATGGTCCCGGTCACTGGGATCGCGCGCGATATGTCGACGAGGAGGGTTTCACCAACATCATCTCCATCGGCTATTGGGACGCGCTGGACTCATTCGACAACTGGTATGCCCAACACGGTGCGACCTGGGCCAGTGGCGCGCTGACGAGCAGCGGCTTCGGCACCTTCACCGAGATAGTGCGGCCGGCAATCGAGCGCTTCGAGACGTTGTTCTCGTCGGACGTTCGGGAAGGTGTTGCGTGCCTGGCGGAAGGTTTGAGCGGAGTGGTTCAGGAACACGCCTACTGGGGTGGGGCGCGCGACCGCATCCCGTTGTCACAAACGCACGATATGGAGCCCGTGGGGGAGCCGCGAGTAGTGACTCAGGGCCTGCATCAGCGCGTATTCCCGCATGAAAACATCTGTCTCATTCGCTCTGGTCAGGACTGGACGGCAACCGAGCTGGAAGAGCGGCGGATGTACGTTGAAGACGTCGAGCCGGTGCTGCACACGGGCATGAATTTCCTTCGCGACGACGGGTTGGGAGTTGGCTGCTTTGCCAACCGCTATATGACACTGGTGGATGACACCGGTCGTACGTCCGAAAGGACTTTTGGCATGAGCTGGTGGAAGAGCCTGGCGGCGCTCGAATGCTGGGCCGAGTCCCACCCGACCCACATCGCCATCTTCGGTGCCGCCATGAAGTACCTGGGGGCGATGGGTCCGGCCGCGAAACTCAAGCTTTATCACGAGGTTACGGTGGCGGCCGCTGATGAACAGCATTTCGAGTACTACAACTGCCATTGCAGGACCGGCATGTTGCGCGCCGCGAGCGAGGTGAAGTAGCAAAGGTGCTCGCGATACGACTATAGTGAAGTGGGATCACCGGGGGTGGTGATGCTCTGTTGCCCAGTGACGTTGAGGCAGAGTGCGCATGACTCCGACGGCACGCTCAAAGACAACCATCGCGACCTCGGGCGTCGAGCCGACGCGGCGCCTGGACTATTGGCGCGACATGATTTCGTCGACGTTCGTGGCACTCGACTGCGATGCGTTGGCGCGGGGAGACTTCTTCGGTTCACTCGAGACAGACATGCTCAGGGATCTGCAGTTCTCCCGGGTCGTGTCTGACGCACAGCACGTAGCTCGCTCGCGCAGTCGGATTCGCCAATCGCCCGGCGACTACTTCCTGGTTAGTCTGCAGTGCGAGGGCACCGGCTGGGTCATCCAGGAAGACCGCGTTGCGACTCTGAGTGTTGGCGATTTTGCTCTCTACGACGCCGCGTACCCCTACGAGCTCGAGTTCAAGGATCATTTCGAGCAACTGGTGCTCCGTCTGCCACGTCATTATTTGTCACATCGTATCGCGTGTCCGGAACGACTGACGGCCGTGGCATTTCAGGCCTCACAGGGTTCCACGGCCATCATCTCCACCTTCATGCGACAGTTGTATGGTCAACTCGAGCGCCTGGAGCCCGGCTGCGTGGCCGCGATGCACCAGGCACTGGTGGACCTGCTCGTGGCAGGGCTATCCGGAAACCTGACGCAGGGTTCGCATACCGCCAACCGCTTGGGTTTGCGGCAACGTGTCCGGAATTTCGCCGAGGAAAGATTGTCCGATTGCTCGCTCGACTGTCAGCAGATCGCTGCCGCCCATGGAATTTCTCTGCGCTATCTGAACAAGCTGTTTGCCGATGACGACATGCCGCTGTCGGAGTGGATCTGGCTGCGTCGGCTGCAAAAAGCGCGCGCTGCGATCGAACGCTCCCGGATGACCGGCCAGTCGATCACGCAGATTGCCTACGATTGGGGCTTCAAGGATCCGGCGCACTTCAGCCGCGCATTCAAGGCCCGCTACGGTGTAACACCCTCCGCATTTCGCCAATCGCCGGACTAGAGCGCAGCCAAGTCGGGCGGCGCTACCGGTTCCGTGCGTCCAGGCAAGGCAATCGATAGTGCCTGTCTGAGCAAGCCCCGCTCCCCGCGTCCTCTTACGATCTTCCCGCTCTCACGTCAGAACCCGGGAGTCGTATGACTATAAGAAACATCTGTCGAATTTGGGGCGTTCCTCCCGCGGCACTGGTTGCTGTCTTCGTCGGCCCGGCAGTAGCAGGTGCGCAAGGCGCTGACGAAGGCGCCGCGCTTGAAGAGATAACCGTTACCGCACAGCGCCGAGAGGAACGCTTGCAGGATACTCCGATCGCCGTGAGTGCATTCAGCGCTGCCGCGATCAATCGCCTCGGAGTAAACAACGTAGCGCAGTTGGCGGAGCACGTGCCGAACGTGCGCTTCGACTTCACGGCGCCCATCAGTGGGGCGTCGAACGCTGCAGGGGTGTTCATTCGCGGAATCGGCCAAAGCGACTTCGCACTGACCACGGAGGCGGGTGTGGGAACGTATGTAGACGGGGTCTACATGTCACGATCGCTCGGCGGAGTGCTCGACGTACTCGACATCGAACGCATGGAAGTCTTGCGCGGCCCACAAGGTACGCTGTTCGGACGCAACACAATAGGAGGCGCAATCAGTATTACCAGCGCAAAGCCCACCGATGAGTTTTCCGGCTCATCCGAGGTTCAGCTCGGCAGCTTCAATCGGCTTTACCTGCGTGGCATGGTCAATCTGCCGTTGTCGGATTCACTCAAGGTGCGGCTGACCGCCTCGTCCAAGGAGCGTGACGGATATGTCAGGTCGTTGCTGGCGCCGAGCTCCATCGCGAGCTCCCAGGTGCCACGCGGCTCCGAAATTCCAGGCAGTGGCAGTCAGATCGATTACGGAAACGAGAATCGACAGGCCGTGCGCCTCGTTGCAGTCTTTGATCCCCACACCAGCGTCACTGCAAATTTCTCGGCCGACTACGGCAGAGTTCGCGAGAACAACGCCCCGGCAGTATTGCGTGGTGTCACGGGAACGCTTGCGAACGGTCCAGTCGTGTTCGTGTATAACACCTTTCAGGCGCCCACCGCGTCAATCGCGGGGTTCCCGAATGCCCAATACAGCGCCGCGAACTTCGTGACCGGGAGTGACACGACTTACTCGACAGGTCCGAACGGAACCCGCATCGATTCGCTGGGTACCGCGTTGACGCTGGCGTGGCGTCCGCAAGCCGATCTCGAGGTCAAATCGATCTCGGCGTATCGCCATACCAAGGGATTTTTCAACCGTGATGCGGACGGATCGCCGATCGACATCACTCACACGTCCAACTACGGCTACCGACACGAGCAGGTCAGTCAGGAACTGCAGCTCAACGGCCAGACACTCGCCCAGCGGCTGAAGTTCGCGATGGGTGTGTACTATTTCAGCGAGAAGGGTTCGGACCCGCTGGTGGTGCAGTTCCCGTCCTCTTTCGGGATCTTGTATCAGGACAAGGCTGATGTGGACAACAACAGCATCGCCGGCTATGTGCAGGGCACCTTGTCCGTGACCGACAGGCTCTCCCTGACTGCCGGCATTCGCTATACAAGGGACAAGAAGGAATTCCAGAGCGATCAATACCTCATCACCGGAACAGCTTCGCCCATCGTATTCGGGGCTCCGGCCGGAACGCTGGTGCCGCTCGTGCCGCGAAATTCCGACGTGAGCAGGAGGTTCAGCAACACCTCTCCCCGGGCAAGCCTCGACTACAAGCTGCTTCAGGATCTGATGGTGTACGTCTCCTACAGCGAGGGGTTCAAGAGCGGCGGGTTCAATCTCAGGTACGTGTCGCCGCGGCCTGCCGTCCTGCCGTTCGACCCGGAGAAGGTCAGGACGTACGAAGCGGGAATCAAGACCGAGTTCCTGGAGCGGCGCGTGCGGGCCAATCTCGCGGCATTCTTCACCAACTACGACAACATCCAGCTCACGGTGTTTGAGCATCTTGGGGCGCCGGTCACGCTCAACGCGGGTGATGCCAGGATCGCGGGAGGGGAGCTGGAATTGGTGGCAGCCCCCCTGGCCGGGTTGGAGCTTTCGTATAATCTCGGGTATCTCGATGCGAAGTATCGGCGTATCAATGCCAGTCCGGCGCTCGTCTCCACCCCGGAGCAACAAATTACGACGGACACCCGGCTGGCGAAGACTCCCCGGACGCAACAGAACGTTGCGATCGACTACCGAATCTCCCCAGGCGCATGGGGCGCCGTGCAGTTACACGCGGATTGGCAGTTCACGGCTGACACGTACAACGACGCGCAGAATTCAGTGTACCTGTTTCAGAAGGCCTACAACCTCGGCAACGCATCAATCGCCTACGAGCCGGCCTCGGAGCGCTGGTCCCTGCGGGTGTTCGTCGACAACGTCACCGACAAGCGCTACATCGTCAGTGGCGACAGCAATTACGGCATTGGGTTTCACGAAGCCGAATACAACCGCCCCCGCGAGTGGGGAGTCGCTGGCAAAATCTCGTTCTAGTGGCCGGCGATCGTCCGACCACCCAGTGGACCCGTCGCGACAGCGGCTCGCGGACTTTGCCCGCGCGATGACCTATGATGCAGCCATGGGAATTGTTCCTTCCGGCTGTTGATATGGTGAGCGTCGCCGAGCTGCACATCTACCCGGTGAAGTCGGCGCGCGGGATCGCGAAGTCCTCTGTGCGCCTCACCGCCACGGGCCTCGAGTGGGACCGTAATTGGATGATTACGGACCGCGCCGGCGGCTTTCTCTCCCAGCGCACCGATCCCGACCTGGCTCGCATCGAGACGCATCTGTCGGCCACGAGTCTGATTTTAAGAGCTCCCGGTGTGCCCCCGTTGGAGTTGCCGCTCGCCTTACAAGGCGAAGTGATCGGCGTGCAGGTATGGAAGGACCGCTGCGAAGCGCTCGATCAGGGTCCGGCGGCAGGCGAATGGGCGAGCGCCGTGCTGCAGAAATCGGTGCGGCTGGTCCGCGTACCGGACATGCCGAAGCGCGCAGCGAATCCTCAGTACGCGGGTCCACAACACGCGCCCGTCGCGTTTCCTGATGGTTTTCCGATTCTCGTGTGCAATCGAGCGTCGCTCGACGATCTCAATGTCCGCATGCCGGAGCCGATTCCGATGGAGCGCTTTCGGCCGAATATCGTGTTGGACGGGCTTGCGCCCTTTGCCGAGGATCGGATTGCCTCGGTGCAGATCGGCGCCCTCACATTGCAACTGGTGAAGCCTTGCACCCGGTGTGTGATTACGTCCACGGACCAACGCACCGGTGAGCGATCCACGAATCCGTTGCCCTACCTGCGCGAGTTCCGCTTCGATCGCAATTTGCTCGGAGTAACGTTCGGTGAGAACGCAGTCGTTGCCGCCGGGGTTGGCGCGACCATCGAACGCGGAGCCGAGTGCGTCGTAACGTTCGAAGCATGAACGCACCCGACTCCGAGGCGAGTCGATGTGGCGCGGCTCGAGGGGCCTCGCTCCGTTCCCGCAGCGGGACAATCGAGCCTTTACGGTGTCGTCGGGAGGGAGCTCGCGCCCGCGTGCGTCCGATTGAATGCTGCGGCCAGGTTCTTGTACCAGATGCCACTGCGCTTCAAGATGCGGGCTTGCGTCGCGTAGTCAACATAGTAGATCCCAAACCGCTTGGTGTAGCCCGACGCCCACTCAAAGTTATCGAGCAGCGACCACACGAAGTAGCCACGCACATCAACGCCGCGCTCGATGGCATCCGCCACAGCGCATACGTGAGATTCGATATAGGCGCGGCGGTCTTCGTCCTGAATGCCCCCCTCGATCAGGGTATCCCGATAGGCTGCACCGTTTTCAGTAATGAACAAGGGCGGAAGCTCGTACTCGCGATCGAGCCGAAGCAACATCTCCGTAAACTGCGCTGGTGCTACTTCCCAACCCATGTCCGTTACCGCCGCGCCGTCGCGGGCAGGGGAAAATGGGCGGGCGACGGTCGAGACAATCGGGTGGTAGTAGTTCACGCCGAGAAAGTCCAGGGGCTGTGCAATCAACTGCGCATCCCCGGCGTGCGTTTTGGGTGCGTCTGTCCCGAGGTATTCCAGAACATCGGCCGGATACTCCCTGCGCAGCAGAGCGTCCAGGTACCAACGAACCAGCAAACCATCCTCGCGTGATGCCTGCAATCTGTCTGCAGGCGATTGCGTTGCAGAAGAGACCGGCGAAAGGTTTACGACAATACCGACGTCGGCATTGCTGCGCGCGCTGCGGATAGCCTGGGAGGCGAGTCCATGGCTCAAGAGGCAGTTATGGGAGACCTGCGTTGCGACAGCCCGGTCTTTCACTCCCGGCGCGAAGTGTCCAAATTCGTGCCCGATCGTTGCAGTCACCCACGGCTCGTTATGTGTCGCGAACGAGCGCACACGGTCGCCGAGACGCTTCGCCACAATCGCGGCGTACTCCGCGAATCGATAGGCTGTGTTCCGATCCGCCCACCCGTTGTGTTCACGTTGCAATGCCGCCGGCAGATCCCAGTGATACAGGGTCGCGAAAGGCTCGATGTCTCGCTGCAGCAACTGGTCAACCAGTCGGTTGTAGAAATCGAGGCCGCTCTCGTTGATCGCGCCCGAGCCGGTGGGCTGAATCCGCGGCCAGGAGATCGAGAAGCGATACGCTCGAATGCCGAGCGCTGCGATCAAGTCGAGGTCCGATTCGAGGCGGTTGTAGTGATCGCAGGCGATCTCGCCATCCGAGCCGTCTACAATCACGCCCTGGCGGCGACAGAACTCATCCCAGATCGAAGGACCCTTGCCGTCCGCGGCCGCGGCGCCTTCGATCTGAAAAGCACTGCTGGCAACACCCCAGACGAAGGCTGTTGGGAACCGGGCACATAGCGCATCGAGGCAGTTGAGGTTGTTCATGGATGTGAGGTTGACTCCCGCACCACGAGCTCTACGGGCGGTGGTGAGATACGCGGACGGCGGCCGCCGATGAGCTGCAGAATGGCCTGCGCGGACTGCTCGCCGAGCTCACCGATCGATTGTCGTACGCTGGTCAGCGGCGGAAGCCGGTATGCGGAAGAGGGTAAGTCGTCGAAGCCGACCAGCGACACATCGCGAGGAACCGAGAGGCCTTTGCGGAAGAGCGCAAGGCAGGCGCCGTAGGCCGTCTGATCATTCACGCAGAAGAGGGCGGTGAACTTGGCTTTCGAGTCAAGTAGCTCGAGCGTCGCGCGCAAGCCGCCTTCCTCGTGCCAATCGCCGACGGCAACCAGCCCCGGATCGAAAGCAATCCCTGCATTCTCGAGTGCTCTGCGGTAGCCCCCGAGCCGCTCAATCGCGTCCGGATGATTTTCAGAGCCGGTGATGAACGCAATCCTGCGATGTCCCAACTCGATCAGGTGCTGCACCGCCAGCATGGCCCCGTGTTGGTCGTCAATCTGCAGACTGAACAGCCCCTGCGCGCGCAGGCGCCGGCCCGTGACGACGATCGAGACCTCCTTGGCATAACTCTTCAACTTTGCATCGCTGAGCTGGCCCGCGAACACGATGATCCCGTCAACGCCGCGCGCGATGAACTCCCTTATGCAGCGGTCTTCGTCCTCCTCATGCCAGTTGCCGCTCATGAACAGCGGCGCGTATCCGTGTTGCCGCAGACCCGCTTCGATGCCTCGCAGTCCCTCGCCGTAGAACGGGCTGTCAATCGCTTGCGCGACGACACCGATCGTCAAGGTCTTGCCGAGGGCAAGGCCACGCGCCGCGGCGTTGGGTCGAAAGTTGAATTTCGTGATGGCGGCTTCGACGGCATGCTTCAGACCGTCGCTCACGTTGACGGTGCCATTGATGATCCGCGATACGGTGCTGGCGGACACACCCGCTTCGCGGGCAACCATCCGCAAGGTGGCCGACTGGCGCGGCCGCGGGCCACTCTTGCCGGCGCTGCGTGTCGAATCAGACTTCGAAGTCATCTCACCATCCGCTGCAAAAAAGACGTGCTCACACCTGTAACCTTCGCCGGCGGGGCATTACCCGGGCGCCTGCGTGGGCCGCGCGAGCATCCGCTCCAGTTCTTCGAGCGTCTTACCCTTGGTCTCGGGCGCAAGGAGCACGATGAACAGGAGTCCGGCAGCGGCAAGCAAACCGTAGGCGAGGAACGTACCTGCAGGTCCCCACGTTGCGAGCTCCTGCGGAAAGAACAGAGTGACGCTCGCACTGACCAGGGAATTCCAGAATCCCACGACTGAGATGGCCGCGGCCCGCTCTTCATTGGGGAAGATCTCGGCAAGCATCACCCACATCACGGGCCCGAGCGAAATGGCGAAGGAGGCGACGAATGCTGCAATGGCGACCAACACGACCGTGCCGTGACTGACCGCCGGCGCGCCGCCGATCGCAGCGTGAGCGGTGTAAAATGCCCAACTGATCGTCAGTAATGACACCGTCATGCCCGCCACCCCGATGCACAACAGCGGTTTGCGCCCCAACCGGTCGATGAGCCAGATTGCCACGAAGGTCATACCGACATTGACGAAGCCCACGAACACTGACTGGCCGAAGGCTGTCGCGAGGCCGCCTCCCGCTTGTGCAAAAATGGTCGGCAGGTAGTAGAAGACCGCGTTGATGCCGGTGGCCTGCTGGAAGAACGCAATGCCAAACCCGAAAATCAACACCCGGCGCAACCGCCCGCTCAGCAGAGCGCGCAGGGTGAACCGACGGGATTTGCTGCCGAGACTCGCCTGGATGTCTGCAAGCTCGCGCTGCGCGGCGGCGCTCCCGTGAACCTGTTCGAGCACGGCCAGCGCACTTTGCTCACGACCCTTGCTCAGCAGCCAGCGCGGACTTTCAGGCACCAGGATCAGCAGCAGAAAGTACACGGCGGCGGGTATCACCTGCACCCCCAGCATCCAGCGCCAGCTCTCCGCGCCCAACGACACCAGGAAGTAGTTGGAAAAGAACGAGATCGAGATGCCGATGACAATCATCAGCTGGTTGAGTGAGACCAGGCTTCCCCGGGCGGGCGCAGGCGCAATCTCCGCGATGTACACCGGCGCCGTCAGGATCGCAGCCCCCACAGCGAGCCCGCCGCAGATTCGGGCGATGACGAACACGGTAAAGCTGGTGGACGAGGCGGCAGTCAGTGCGGATGCCAGAAACAACAGGGAGGTCAGCAGCAGAACCTTTTTTCGCCCGAAGCGGTCGCTGAGCACACCGGCCGCGAGGTTCCCGGCCATTGCTCCCCAACCAAGACAACTCACGGCCCAACCGAGCTTGAGACTGCCGGAGTCGCCGCCGAGGCCGAAATAGTCGCGAATGAACGGTACGGCGCCGGAGATCACGGTGGCATCGAATCCCACCAGGAATCCGCCCAGCGCCACCGTGGAGGCCACCCCGAGGACTTTGAGTGCGGAAGCACTCGCCTGAATGCCACCGGTGTCAGATAGACCGCTGCCGGCGTCCAGGTGCCTGAAACCCTCAAGGAATTGAATTCTGCGACTCATATCCCCCCCACCACCGCTCGCGGAGTTTGTAGCCCGCATTTTGTGCAACCGGTTTCAGGGATGCTGCTTGCGCTGCGCCACTGATGTCAAGGGCGCCGCGGGCCGAAGTCACCGAGAGTCTATGCCGGCCGTACAAAGGCCTCTTGTGTTTTGTAACGGGCAGCGGCATATTAATCCTGCAACCGGTTTCAGAAACCGGTCGCAGAATCGGCGCTCGACGCCGGCACGGCGGCAATGAGTGTTGTCCCGGCAAATGGGTGAGGGGGGTTACTTTGAAGAAGTCCAAGCGTTCGCGCGCCTCGAAAACGGCGTATCCGCGGCCTGCTCGTTTTTCGCAGCTGGCGCATTTCCCAATGAAACCGCTGGCCGTGGTGATCGCGATGTACTGTTCGCCGGGCATGGCAGCAGATGCCGCCGACGCTGCCTCGGGCGACAAGCTCGAGGAGATCGTGGTGACTGGCCTGCGTCAGTCACTGATTACCTCGGAGACTATCAAGCGGGAAACACCGGGAGTCGTCGACGCCATCACTGCGGAAGATATCGGCAAGTTTCCCGACACCAATCTCGCCGAATCGATCCAACGCATTCCGGGCGTGACCATCGATCGCATGAACAACGAAGGCTCGCGGGTCACCGTCCGCGGCTTCGGCCCGGAATTCAACATGGTGACGTTGAACGGCCGCTCCATGCCGGGCAACCCCGCACCGGGTGTGAGCGCGTCGCGGTCATTCGATTTTGAAAATCTGTCCGCCGACGGTATCGCGGGCATCACGGTCTACAAGACCGGCCGCGCCGACGTGCCGAGCGGCGGTATCGGCTCGACCATCAACATCACGACGGCGCGGCCGTTCGATTATCACGCGATGCGCGCGACGTTCCAGGCCAAGGCGACCAAGGATGCGTCCACGCAGGTCGGCAGCAAAGTGACGCCGGAATTCTCAGGCCTGTTCAGCGATACCTTCTTCGACGAGCGCGTGGGCTTCCTCATCAACGGCTCCTATTCCAAGCGCAACAGCCGGGAGGAGCTCGCGAACATCGACGGCTGGCTCGAGGATCAGTTTGCGCCGGGCGATCCGCGTGTAACCAGCTCCAACACCAATCCCGGCGGGCACAATTGGGCGCCGCGCAACGAGGCCTGGGGCGTGGTCGACCACGAGCGCTCGCGCACCAACGGCCAGGCAGTGCTGCAATTCAGGCCGACGGACTCACTGGTCGCGACGGCGGACTACACGTACACCTACTACAAGGACATCGTGAACCGGCACACGTTCGGTGCCTGGTTCGATTACGGCCCGAATCCCACGAGCGCCACGATCAACTCCCACGGGACGGTGACCAACCTCGTCGACACGGGCAGCGATCTGTCGTATTTCTCAGCCGCCGACCAGTTCATCAATCAAAACGGGTCGGCGGGATTCAACCTGCGCTGGGACGCATCCGACAACGTGGCCGTCGAGTTCGACGGCCACCACTCCTTTGCCAACTCGGACGGCGGCGCCCTGGGCAACAACAATTTCGGTATCGTGGGGCAATCGCCTGCCCTGGCGCTCACCAAGACGTTTACATCCGGCAATAGCGAGATTCCGACCACCAGCTGGATCTATAAGCCGCCCTATACGACCAGCAACCTCACGGCGTCGACAATCGACCCGCTGTTCGGTCAGGCGAACAACTTGATTTTCAGGAACGTCATTGATGAGGCACGCCTGGATGCGACCTGGAAGAACACCTCGGACAGCGGCCTGAGGAGCATCAAGGCGGGCATAGATTTCAAGAGAATGACCACCCGCGCTGAGGCCTTCAACAGTGGGAACTTCCCCTGGGGGTACTACAACCCGAGCGAGGTGGGGCTCATTCCGGCCAGCGCGTTCACCCAGGTCTCTTCCTGCAGGATTCTCAGGAGCTTCTCGGGCGGCGGTTGCGGGATCGCGGTGCCGTATTTCTACAGCTTCAGTCTTGCCAGTGCGATTGCGGCGACACAGCCGGGCGTTGCGGGGGATGCCAACTTCCCGGCATATACTTTCGCGCAGGCCAAGACGCCGACCAACGATGATCACATCCGTGAGGCCACGCCCGCGCCGTTTGTGCAGATGGACTTCGATACGGACTTCGACGGCATGAGGTTCCGGGCGCTGGCGGGGCTCCGATACGAGCGCAGCAGCATCACCGCCAATAGCCTGCAGAAGATTCCAACGTCGATCCAGTGGAACAACCCGACCGAGTTCTCCACCAACTATGCGACGAATGCGACCTACAGTGACGTGCACAGTTCCTATGACGAGTTCCTGCCGAGCCTGGACACGAGCCTGCAGGTACTGCCGGATGTGCTGCTGCGGGCGTCCTACAGCAAGACGATCACCCGTTCAGACCTGATCTCGATGATCGGCACGACTTCGGTAACGAACGCACCGAAGCCCGGTTCACGCACGGCCACCGCTGGCAACCCGGGCCTGCTGCCGTACGAGTCCAACAACTTCGACCTCGCTGCGGAGTGGTACTACGCCCGCGACAGTTACGTGGCGGTCAACTGGTTCACGAAGCATGTCACGAACTTCCTGACTCAGACCACGACGCAGGCACCGCTGTTCGGTATCACGGACCCGAATGCGGGCGCCATAGCCAACAAGGCGATTGCGGAGCTGCAGGCGGCGGGCAAGGCAGTGTCGGCCCAGACGATCTTTGCGCAGATGCTAACGGACAATCCCGGGCAGCTCACTTTCACGGGGCAGCCCGGGGATCCGCTGGTGATCTGGGATATCACGGCTCCGTCCAACGCGAACAGGACGCAGATTCATGGCTTCGAGCTTTCCGCACAGCACGTGTTCGGCGACAGCGGCTTTGGTGTACAGGCAAACTGGTCCGTGCCGAGCGGTGGTGCCTCTTTCAACCCGCTCGTGATCGGCACTCAGTTCGCGCTGCCCGGGCTGAGCCGCTCCTACAACGTGGTGGGATTCTTCGAGAAGTACGGCATTCAGACTCGGGTGGCGTGGACTCATCGCGGCGCGTTCCTCGCCGGCGTGGGGCAGGTACAGCAGGCGAACGAGCCGGTGTACACGGCGGCGTACGGTCAGCTCGACATGAGCGCAAGCTACGACATCACCAAGAACTTTTCCGTGTTTTTCGATGCGATCAATCTGACGTCGGCCTCGCAACGCCAGTACGCTCGTTACCAGGAGCAGTTCTACTCCGCCTCGCAGGGGTTCGCGCGCTACCAGATCGGGTTCCGCGCGGCACTCTAGGCTCACGCGAGCTCGCGGGATCGGCCGCCTGTGGGGCGGTCTCGCGGGTTCGCCTCCCCTCAGGGGGCTTTTCGTGTGAGGCTCTTGAGCAGAATGGAGCGGATCCGGTCCACTTTGGCCTCGGTCAGCTCCCCGAACAGACCTTGTACTCGAGGGGGCAGATGCTCGAGGGCCGGGCCCTCAGACTGGAAAATCAGGTAGTCGAACACTGCCTTCCAGTCGCGCCGCTGCTGCGGAGGCAGGCTTTTCAGGGTCATCAGGCAGTGCAGGAGGCTCATCGACGGCGAGCCGAAATAGTCGGGAACGTCCCGCCACCAGTAATTGACCAGCGCGTTGAAGTCCCCGAGCGCTTCGACGTTGTGCCACCACAACGCGGGAATGTAGACGGCATCACCCGGCGAGAGTTCGGCCACTTCGGCCGCGGCGAGAGCGTCGGCAAAGCGGGGAAAGCGGGTGAAGTCCGGATTACGGACATCGACGAGGCTGATCGGCTGGCCCGCTGGAGTCAGATCGAGCGGACCGACGTAGAGGTTGCTGATCTGCTCGGGCGGAAACATGGTAAACCGGCGTCTTCCACAGACGACGCAGGCGATGTTCTCAGTGTTATCGAAATGCGGCGCAATACATGTGCGGTTGCCCAGCCAGATCGACTCGATTACCGAGGACTCAACACTGAACAGGCTGCGCAGGTTGTTTGCATTGGAAAAGCCCGGCAGGTAGATCGGAATGGAGACCGAGCCGGCGTACAGCGCGGGCGCAGAGTCGTTGCCCAGATCATGCTGCAGCCGGTCCAACACATCGCTGAGCAACGCGCGCCTGGACTCGAAATTGAAACCGTCCAGGCTGTCGTTGTAGAAGAATCGTCCATTGATCCCTGCGTGTCCTTCGAACAGCGGCGCCGGAAGGCCGCCGTAGAAGGTCTTGAGGTAGGCGCTGAGCGCCTGAGGCGACTCGCGACCCGCTTGCACGACCGGCCAGTCCCGTACCAGGCCGCGGAGGATCGCGGGGCGCCCGCGCGGCCTTATCGTCGCCTTCAAAAGGCCCGCATCGACGTCATGCCACTCCTGCGCTTCTTTCGGCTCGACAGGCATTCGAAGCACCCGCGGTGAACTAGTCATGGCTATTGTACAATTGTTGCAACGACGGGAGGCGATCGTGGTCAATTTGGTAGCTCTTGACAGTCAGACTCACCGGTACCTGCGCGTTGCGCCGCGGCCGACCCGAGAGTGCGCGGAATTCAACGTGGTAAGTGTGATCCCGCAGGAGTTTCCGCGGCTCCTTGCGCACTATCCGATCTTTTTCACCAAGAGTGCGGACAGCGGCCGCTTCGAGCCCGCAGCTGTGCTGGGCTTCGAGCGCAAGGAGAACCTTTTTTTGGTCAATGGCCGCTGGGATGTTGCCTATGTGCCGCTGCAGATTCAGCGCCAGCCCTTCTCGCTGATCCCGCGCCGCAACGCTCCCGCAGGCAGTCAGGCCGCTCTCGATGTGGCGATTGACCTCGACAGCTCCAACATTCAAACGCAGGAAGGTGAGCGCCTGTTCCTCGATGACGGTGGACCGTCAAAATTCCTGCAGGACATCACATCGATTCTCTCGGCTTTGGTGAGCGGATCGAGGGAGGCCTATGCGTTCACCGGCCGGCTGGCCGAGCTCGACCTGATCGAGCCGGTGCGCATCGATGTCGAGTTTGTCGATCGCAGCGAGGCCAAGTTGGAGGGACTTTACTGGATCGCGGCCGCTCCCCTGAAGGCACTGCCTGCCGCCCAATTAACGGAGTTGCGTGATCGCGGGTTCCTGGAGTGGCTGTATTTTCAGATGGCGTCGGTGTCGCACGTGTCAGGGGTCGTCGCCCGCAAGAACCAACTGTTGAGCGGTGTGACGGCGGCGCGCGGTCCTGAGGTGCGCAATGCCGGACCGGCCTGAGCAGCAACCCGTCCGAAGGATCGTCGTCGTTGGCGGAGGTACCGCCGGTTGGATTACCGCTGGTGTGCTGGCATCACGTTATCCGCGGCGAGGCGAGGACGGGGTCACCATCACCCTGATCGAATCGCGCCAGCAGCCGCCGATCGGCGTCGGCGAGGGCACCTGGCCAACGATTCGCTCCACGCTGAAACAGATCGGCGTCACCGAAACTGACTTCCTGCGTGAGTGCGACGCATCCTTCAAGCAAGGATCGCAATTCGTCAACTGGCTGGATGCGGGCGATTCGGACACCTACTGGCATCCATTCACTTTGCCGGCCGACTACGCAGACCGCAATCTGGCTCCCTACT
>JAQGOF010000038.1 GCA_028293745.1 Gammaproteobacteria bacterium
GAACTGGTCCGGCGTTTTCACCATGTACGCCTGACAGAAACTCGTTCCGCGACGGTGAGGAAAACGCGAACGGTCGGCGCATTGATCGACGAAATTGAGCGGCGCCGGCGGCCACCAACGCGCGCAAAAGCGCGAAGTACAAGACAAGTATCTTGAGGGAGAGCCCGGGAGTTGTCAGGGAGCCGGGCGAATAAAGAACCGCGATGCCGTGAACAACAACGAAGTAACGAAGAATTATGTTGGTAAATCCGCTCTTACTGCGGATAAGTTCACACGAATCTCCGCGCGGCCTGGCCGGAAGACATGCGACCATGCTAGTCTCCCACTTGTCGTTTTGCGCTTCAGTACGCAAATCATTTACGTTTTTCTTTGAATTGCGGCAAGTCGCGTTCGAGAGGCCGGTGATCCTCGTCGGCCGGTTAGTCATTATTTCCGGTCCGCGCTCAGCCTTGCGGAAGTCAGCAGCCATCCGTTTTTCTAGCGGCCATGGTCGACACTCGGTGGGGTCGGAGCAAACGAGTGACCCGGCTTAGCGCGGTAACCGTTACGGCCACTGCAAGAGTAGACACTGCGGTAGGTAAGCCGACCCAATCTGCACCCATACCCACCGCAAGCACGGGGAGGGCAACGCCCGCGTATGCCACGATATAGAACGCAGACATAACTGAGGCCCGTTGTTCAGGTGGCGCAAGCCGGCCGATGCTCTCCGACGAGCCCATCCACCCAAAGCCCTGAGCACCCCCGGTTATGACGCAACCAAACACGAGACTGGCTCGGGACTGGAGTAATAGGGTCGCGATAATAAGTAGAAGACCTGGAGGCAGAAGCAGCAGGCCGATAATCATTGAATTTCGGGCGTCCATCATTCGGCCCAGGATCTGTACGGCTCCGGCCGTTCCGAGCACCGCCACGACCGCGAGGCCACCGACCAAGCGATCGGAGCTACCCACGGCCTTCATGACAAGAGAGGGTCCAAGCGCAAGCCATAGTCCCGTACATGCCCACACCAGGAATGCAACCGCGGCGGCAAGCCAGAATCGATTCCGAATCTCCAACGGCACTGTGATTCCCTGAGGAACTACACAGATATCTCGCCAGGAACGCAGGTTTGATGCCGGCGCCGTCTCGCGCAGACAGGTTCCGACGAGGATGAGAGCCGCCGCGAGCGCCACCATATGCACGACGAAGGGGAACGAGGATCTCATAGCGGGTACGGGAGGAAATCCTACGAGGAGAGCCGCCAGCAACGGACCGAATGCGATCGCGGTCACTGTCGTCAAAGCTCCTAGCCAGGCCCCTTTCTTTCGGTCACCCTGTGGGTTGAGCTCTGCAATCGCCGCGACGGCTGGCCCAGTGAGGAGACCGATCGCGCAGCCGTTGATGAGCCGTCCAGCGAAGAGCAGCCCGACACTGCCGGCCATGATGAAACATGCTTCGGCAAGGACGCTCGCGAGAGCTGCGAGCGCCACGATCGGCCGACGTCCGAGCTGGTCCGCCAACCTTCCGCCAAACAACAGCCCCAGGACAACACCAGCCGGGTAGACCGCGTAAACAGCTGTAATGGTGCCTGTGCTGAGGCCGAATTGCTGCTGCCACGCTGGATAAAGGGGCGTGGGGAGATTGCCGCCGAACAAAACGAAGAACAGCACAAGCGCCGCCGCAAGGTACTGCCCCTGCGGCGACAGCCAGGTGGCGCGGTTTTGCGATCTTGAAATCCTGGAGCTGGGCACGCCGCACCTCACTTACTAATCGTAGCCTACTTTAGACGTACGCGCTTGCCGGACGCAAGCAAGAAAGCTACCTTTGGTAAGTTGGCGATGGTCGGGTGATAGATGAGCAGATCAGGAACAAGCGGTCAGGCGAAGCGCGTGAGGCGCCCCCCCGTCGAACGAGCTGCCGAGCACGTTCGCGGCGAGAGTATGGTCGCGCCTCGGCCGCCGATTTCGATTTATTGCGAGCACTACCAGGCGGTTATTGAGCTCATTGGTCGGCGCTGGATGGGAGCGATCCTGCGAGTGCTGATGAGTGACGAGCCTCGCCGGTTTAACGAGGTGCTCGCCGCCATTCCGGGCCTGTCCGATCGGCTATTGACGGAGCGTCTGCGCGAGTTGACTGAGCATGAGATTGTTGAACGTGTCCCCGCACCGGATATTTCGCCGATCGCGATTCAGTATCGGCTGACGAACTCAGGACGCGACCTCGAAGTTGTAGTGCGCGCGATATCGGCGTGGGCTCGCCGATGGCGGGGCGGACCATGACCCGGAGCACGGACGCGACGTTGTGGAGGGATCGGAGCTCACCACGCCAGAGCGCGTCTACCTATGATTGATCCAAGGCCCACAACGATCAAGACAGCCGTGGGGTACCAAACCGCTACGAACAGGCCGCCGTTGTTCTTACACACGAGAGAATAGGCCGCCGCGCCAAGAGCGCCCGCGAGGACCCCGGCTGTCGCACCGGCGACGGCCGGCCGTGTTGTGACTCCCCTCTTCAGCACGAAGAGTGTTATCACCAGCGGAAGCAGGGAAAGAGCAACGATGGCTGCAATGCAACTCGGAACCGATATCTCGGATCGCCCCAGGAACGGGAACCCGGAAGTGTCGGAGATGGCGCCCGCTATCAGCAGCGCCAGGCCCGGCAGAACCGTGAGGAGCGCAAGACCCCGGGCGCCGGGCCGTCCTGCATAGCGCACGAGAAATACACCCCCACAGGCTACGGTGAGCATGCTGGAGATCTTGTGGTGAAAGGCTGCGCTCCCCAAGATGGCCGCAGGGTCGGGGATGCCAAACGTAGCAAACACCAACATCACCGCGCTGGCAAAGGATAGAGCCGCGCCAAGGAGCAAAGCCGTATCGAAGGAGACAACGGGTCTGCTGGGTTTCATCCCGGCTTCGCGCGCCAGGCTCCGAATCATCAGGTTGGTATCTGCTGAGCTCACGTCTTCTCCTTGCTTCGCCGCGAGGCGGCGAGATTGGCGATTGAGGCCAGCCGTTGGAGCGCGCGGTGGAGGGTGACGCGCACGGCCCCTTCGCTCGTCTTCAATTTCTGGGCGGTTTCCCGAACGGATGCGCCTTCCAAGGCAAGTGAACGGACCACTTCACGTTGCCCGGCTGACAGCTCACCCAGATGACGGTTCAGGTCGACGAGTCCGAGATCGGGGTCCTCATGCGTTGCCGCGGGCACATAGGACCATTCCTCCAAAGTGAGGTCATACCGGTATCGCGCCTCGCGCCTGCGCCGACGAACTGCATCGGAGAGCTTGTACCGCACGATCGCGTGCAGCCAGGGTAAGAACGGTCGGTTGGCGTCCCAGCTATGCCGCACGGTGTGCAGCCCTATCAGGACATCCTGGAGAATATCTTCGGTTTCATGCGCATTCATGCCAAGCCGTGAAAGGCGCCCGCGGATCAGGGCTCTGAGCGTTTTGGCGATATCGGCAAGCAGGCCCTCATAGGCCGCAGCATCTCCTCGACGCTCGGCACGCATGGCGGCTGCCCACAGTTCTTCGCGCGGATCCATCTTGGCCTATTCGCCGGAACGATGACTTTGTTACACCTCGGCGGCATTCTTTATTAGCACAGATGGCCTAAACAAATTCTCATCAGCTCGTTGCGCGGTACCCCTGTCGCGAGAAAGAGGTATGCAGGAGCGACATGCTCTGAAACCTCAATCACGGAATCCCGCAATGAAACTACTACAGACTCTCGCGGCTCTCTGGGCTGCGCTCACGGTAACGCTCAGTTCGGAAGCGGCTTTGGCTGAAACATCGGCCCCGACCAAAGTGCACAATGTGGTCCTTGTTCATGGGGCCTACGCGGACGGCTCCAGCTGGTCGGAAGTGATCCCACTTCTCCAGCGCGCGGGCCTCCACGTCACGTCGGTGCAGAACCCGCTGACTTCGTTTGCGGATGATGTCGAGGCGACGCGACGTGTCCTGGCCCTTCAGGATGGCCCGACGGTTCTTGTAGGTCATTCCTATGGCGGGATGGTCATAAGCGAGGCAGGCACCGATCCCAACGTGACCGCACTCGTCTACGTCGCCGCACGTGCACCCGATGCCGGCGAGGACTACAACGCGTTGGCCGCTAAGTTTCCCAAGCCACCAGCCAGCAATGGTCTCGTTCATTCAGGCGGCTTCGCCCAGCTCAACGAGGAAGCGTTTGTTCACGACTTCGCCGGCGACCTCGAGCCCTCCAAGGCCCATGCGCTCTACGCTGTGCAGGGTCGGATTTCGGATACTCTTTTCGCCTCAAAAACAACCCAGGCGGCCTGGAAGTCGAAGCCCTCCTGGTATGCGATCTCCAACAACGACAGAACGACTTCGCCTGACTTGGAGCGTTTCCTGGCAAAGCGCATGAACGCAACAACGGTAGCCCTGGATTCCAGCCACGTATCGTTGATTTCGCATCCGCGCGAGATCGCGAATCTCATCCTCCAGGCAGCGGGTTACCCAACGGATAAGTAACGGCGGGAGCGGCTTTCCGCGGGGTCCTGCTGAAACGGCCCTCGGCCGTTTGGGACGCCGAGCTGCGACCGATCATCGGCGCTACCCCGAGGAACTCTCGGGGCCAGCGCACTTGCCAATTGCCTCTGGTGGGCCAACTTCCCCCTTAGAATTTCCAGCCGACGCCCAGCGTTGTCTCCACCGTGTTGACCCCTTGCCCGTAGTTGCTGACCAGCTTGCTGAAATACCGATAGCGTGTGTCCAAATCCAGGAACAGGTTGTCTGTCAGATAGTACTTGGCCCCGAGCCCGGCGTTGGCGGTGTAGCCGTTGCTATCACTGATGGTCACGGGCGTTCCGCCGACAGACCCTAGGATTTCCCGATCCAGATTCGCCCACGCATAGCCGACGCCGGCAACTGCATAGCCGACGACCTTGTAGCCCGGGGTGAAATTCCACACTCCATCCAGGTCCACCGTCGTGATGCCGAAAGAGCTGTCGCCGCTACGGACATGGCCTGCGCGACCCGGACTGTAGCCTGCCGAGAGTTGCACGCCCCACGTATCGGTATAGTTGACAGTATAGCGGCCACCAAGGGTGGCGCTATCGTTGAATCGTGGCGTGCCCCCGGAGATCGTCGTCTGCGTCAGCCGATCTCCAAAAATCTCACCTCCGTAGAGCTGAATCTCCTGCGAGGTGGGACTTGCGGCCGCCGCCGGGCTCATGTGTAGCACCGTTGCGCCCAGCGTTACCGAGGCCAACATAGCAAATTGTCTGTTCATTGATTGCTCCATCCGTTTCCATCACGTGTTTGGATCCGATCACGTCTGTACTTCGATGATGGAGGTCTCACACTGGGAACAAATGCCTCGAACGATAGAGGTGGAGGTCATATCGACGCGCCAACCAGTGGCACACCAACTCGTCAGGCGATATATCCATTTTCCCAACCGCGCGGCATGGAAGGCACAGGCTGAAATTCTCTCGAAGGGCGATAACGCGCTTTACAGAGGCTCGCTACACGATAAATAGCGCGCAACAACAACCGACCAGCCAGGATTGTTCAGCGCGAGGACGCGCAAGCGGAGTCCGCACGCGCCGGAGAAATGTGTTGTATGCACGGATATCACCCAACACCACTGTATTCGCCATCTCTGCCGTAAACAATCCGCGGTGGGTAAATGGTGAGTTTCACGATTGGTAACAACAGTCGATCAGCGTTGAATGAAGGCCGCTGGCCTCCCCAGAAAGAGAGAGCCCGTAGAAGCCTAAATGGGAGGCACGCAGAATTGCGCGCACGCCGCGCAACCTCCACATGGGTGTTTCCTCAGAGGAAAGACCGTATCAACGTGACGGGGATGGTTTGCGATGCGGTGCGTACGTAGAGTGTATCCACAGTCAGGCGCAAGCAATGAATCCGCAGCATCGGTGACGCTGCCTCGGATGGCGGACGGAGAAATTATTCGCAGACCGCCAGGGAAACTGCCGGCTTTGCCTTGATGGACTTCAAGCCGTCGGTGACCGGATCGTCCCACGGACGCGGAATATGGGTAAACTCGATCAATTGATCGATGAAAGTACGTATCTTGAGTGGCAGGTGTTTACGACTAACGTAGATTGCGTACAACTGAGGGTGCCTGAGCGGATACTTCGTAAGGACGGGGCACAGCGCGTCTTTGAACATGGGATCTTCAAACATCGTGCGTGGTAGTGGCGCGAGACCGACATCGGCACAGACGGCGTGCGCAACCGCGACACTCATCGATCCGAAGCGAAGCACGACTCTGGCCGGGATTTCAAGGTTGCCGTGTGGGCCTGTGAAGTGCCACGACTGCCCATTGCCGACCATCACGCTGTCGTGCTGGGCGAGATCCTCGGGAGATTGGGGAGCGCCGTAACGCTTCAAATAATTCTTGGAGGCGGCGATCACGAAAGGCACCGGTCGCAGGGGACGGGCAATCAGCGCGGCCGGGGGTGGGTCTGACGTGGCGCGTATCGCGAGATCGTAACCTTCCTCGATCAGGTCCACGAACCGATCTTCGAACGAAAGATCCACTACGACCTCCGGATAGCGTTGCCGGTAGGCAGCGACCAGATCCA
>JAQGOF010000044.1 GCA_028293745.1 Gammaproteobacteria bacterium
TCGTCAGTGTCGAATATCGCGTCGTCTTTAACATGCCCACGATGTTGATCTTCAAGCAGCGAGTCCACTTCGGGTCGGCTGTCGAATCATGGAGTTTGATCGTGACGATATTGCCTCCCGGCGCAAAACCTTCCCGATTGAAACTCACGGCGCTGACGTTGTTGTCGGCATTGAACGTGTCCGGGCTGTTGAACGCGTTCTGCACGCGCCGGACAGTCTCCCCCGCGTCTACCGACCCATTGGCGTTGACGTCGGAAAACACGATCCAACCGCTTTTCCAGGAAGTGTTGTTGCCGCCGGTGGCGCACGTCGCTCCATCGCTCGAGGTGCAGATGACGACGTTCTGGCCCTCCTTGATGGCTTGGCCCCGAGCGAATTGCATGTCGCCGAGAAGCCCGTTCACTTCGCCCGCCAGGCGATTGGCATTGGTAACATATTTGTACGAAGGCACGGCGATGGCCATTAGGATCGCGACGAGCGAGACGCTCATCATGAGCTCAATGAGCGTGACGCCCGCCATCCTCTGTGAGGCGGGGCGCCGCGGGCAGCCGCGCTGTATAGATAGATGGTTGGACCGCGTTTGATTCATGGGCGGTCACGTTAGGGTGACAAGCTTGCGCGAAGCTGACGATGCGCGCCCGCGGCTGCCCGCAGGCATCCGGAATGTTCAGGATGAGATGCTGGTCGCAGTTTCGCGATGGCGTGCTGGTTGATTGGCCGCGGGCGCGCCGGCCGGCGGAAATTGCACTCTGATTCTTGTGCCGCGCGCGTTTGCGCCCGCTTCGATCGTGAGAACACCGCGGTGCAGCTGCGAGATCTCCTCCACGATCGCAAGGCCCAGCCCGCAGCCGCGCCCGGGGCTCCCAGGTAAGCGATAGAATCGCTGCCGCACGCGCACGCGCTCGGCTTCGGGTATTCCAGGTCCGTCGTCTTCAACCTCGAGGTACGGCCTGCCGTCCTGGAACCCAGACCGAACCGTGACTCGGCCTCCTTTCGGCGTGTAGTTGAGCGCGTTGTCCACGAGGTTGCCGAGCAGATCCTCGAGCAGCCTGGGACTGCCGTTGACGCGCGTGGCCTGTGCTTCGGCACCCATGTCGATTCCGCCCTCGACGGAGCGGTCAAAGTGCTGCTCGATAACTCTCTCGACAAGGGACTTGAGCTCGATGCTCTCGAATTTGTCGGTGAGATTTGCTGATGGATCAGCTCGTGCCAGGGCCAGCAGTTGGTTGGCGGAGTGTGCAAGACGCGTCAATTCATCGTGCAGGGCGGCGAGGCGGCTCTGCAGCGGCACGGCCGCGGGCTCCCGCATCAGCAGTTCGAGGTGTCCCAGCAACCCGGTGATCGGCGTGCGCAGCTGATGAGCTGTGTCGGCAACGAATTGCCGCTGAGAGCGCGCCGCTTCGCTCAGCATCTCGAACAGTAGATTGAGAGCGTCAACCAGAGGACGGACTTCCGAGGGCACTGCAGCTACCTCGAGCGGACGGAGCTCGCGGGCCGAGCGAGCCTCGATCTGGCGGCGTACAGCCGTAAGTGGCTTGAGGCCGAAGTGCACGGCGACCCATACGAGCAGCAAAGTGACATCCACCTGGATGAAATCCATGAGCCAGGTGCTTGCGAGAATGAAGTGCCCCGGGCGGGCGCGCCAATCGCTCGCCTCGGCCACGTTGATTATGACGGTGCCGCCAGCAGTAGGCAGCCGATAGGTGGCGAGGCGTAGCTCACGAGTCGCAAGCCGAACGTCGGCGTAGGTGGGATTGGCGCTGCCTGGTTGCGTGGTTGGCAGCTGGGGATTGCCAGCAAGAAGTCGCCCTCCCGGCCCCAGAATGGAGTAGTAAAAGGGGGCGGGGAGATCGGCGTGCTCAGTGCCTGCAGCCGGTTGGGCTTGCGGTGCCGCGTCAACGTGGATCTCGCGATCCGTAATCCTGATGTGCGTCGCCAGCGCCAGTGCGGAGTCAGCCAGGCGCCGATCGTAGGCCGCTTGCACGAACAGCATTGCCGCCCGATAGTTGGTATAGACGCCCGCAAGCATCAGCACGGCGAGGGAGGGCAGCAGGAAAATCAGCAGCCGACGCCGGATCGACGTGGCTGAATCAGGCGCGAGGCTCATCGAGGCGGTATCCGAGGCCGCGTACAGTGCGGATGACCGCCGCGTCCCCCAACTTGGTGCGAACCCGGGAAACATACACTTCCACGGCATTGGGGGTGAGGACCTGGTCCCAGTTCGCAATAGCCTGCTGCAGGCGCTCCTTGGAAACGACGCGTCCGGCATGCAGTGCCAGGCACTCCAACACGAGCCACTCCCGGCCCGTCAAATCAACCGGGGCATTGTCGATCTGAAGTTGGCGGCCGGTCACGTCGATTCGCATCCTGCCCAAACTCAACTGACCGTTGGCACTCAGATTGGAGCGCCGGATGAGTGCGCGGCAGCGGGCCGCGAGCTCCGCCTGCTCGAACGGCTTCATGAGGAAATCATCAGCGCCGAGGTCCAGCGCCTCCACCTTCACTGCGAGCGTGTCGCGTGCCGTCAGAATCATGACGGGAAGCGTCGAGCCGGAGCCTCTTATGCGACGCAAAAGAGAGAGGCCGTCGGCGCCGGGCAATCCAATATCCAAGACCGCAAGATCGAAGTGCTCCGCGGCGAGCGCGGCTCCGGCAGCTTCCGCCGTTGCAGCCCGATCCACGGCGAAACCCACCATCGTCATCCCGCGCACGATGGCGTCTGCAACCAGGTCGTTATCCTCGACGACCAGGATACGCATGCTATTCGATGCCCAGTTTCTTGATGCGGTAGCGCAAGGCTCGAAAGCTCATCCCGAGCACTTTGGCCGCCGCCGTCTTGTTATACCGGGTCTTTTCCAGGGCCTTGACGATGGCATCGCGCTCGATGTCCTCCAGCTGCGCGCCGAGAGCGGCTGAGCCTCCCACAGTGGCGGCCGAGGTGGATGCCGACTGTGAAGCCAGTTCCGGAACCGGACGCGCTGCGGTCCGCAGCTTGATGTGCTCCGTCGTAATCGTACCGGCGTTGCAGAGGGTCAGTGCGCGCTCGAGGATGTTTTCCAGCTCACGCACGTTGCCGGGGAACGGATAGCCCCGCAACATCTGAAACGCCTCCTCGCCGATCTGGGGCGCGTCGATTCCCATCCGCCGCCCCATCCTTCCCAGGATCGTGTCTGCCAATTGAGGGATGTCGCCGGGGCGTTCGCGAAGCGAAGGGACTTTGAGCTCGATGACGTTGATACGATAGAACAGATCCTCGCGAAAGCGGCCGTCGGCGACGAGGTCAGCGAGGTTCTTGTGCGTGGCGGAGAGAATTCGCACGTCCACGGTTTCTTCGCGCGATTCACCGACCGGGCGAATGGTCTTCTCCTGCACCACACGCAGCAGCTTCACCTGCATGTGCAGCGGGAGATCGGCTACTTCATCCAGGAAGAGCGTGCCGCCTTCGGCGCTCTGCACGAGTCCTTTCTTATCAGCGACGGCCCCCGTGAAGCTGCCGCGCTTGTGACCGAAGAGCTCGCTTTCCATGAGCTCGGTGGGAATCGCGCCGCAGTTGACGGCAATGAACGGTCCATCGTGACGCGCACCGCTGGCGTGTACGAGCCGTGCGACCAACTCCTTGCCCGTGCCCGACTCTCCAAAGATGTGCACCGGCGCCTGGCTGCGCGCGACCCGCGCAATCATTTCGCGCAGCTGCTCCATTGCGGCTGAGCTGCCTATCAGGCTCGGGCCGCGGATGTTGGCGGTGGCGGAATCGATGTCCGACCGGTCGCCGAGGCGAATGGCGCTGCCGACCAGTTTGCGCAGCACGCCCAGATCCAGTGGCTTCGAGACGAAGTCGAACGCGCCGAGCTTGAGCGCGCGGACTGCGGATTCAACGTTGCCGTGGGCGGTGATGACCGCCACGGGCAGATCGGACCGGTTCTCCTGAATCCAGGCTACGAGGTCGAGCCCGTCGCCGTCGGGCAGGCGCATGTCGGTCAGGCACAGGTCAAACTGCTCGCTCTTCAGCAGCCGGCGGGCCGTGCCGACATCGGGCGCGGTACGCGTCTCGAGATTCATCCGGCTCAAGGTCAGACTCACGAGCTCGAGCAGATCCGGCTCATCGTCAACGATGAGCACCACGGGCCGGGGGCTCGCCGCTCGTGCGCTCGCAACAGTCACATTCATCGGGGCTCCCAACGGCGTGGATCCGCAAACACCAACCGGAAAATGCTACCCCCTCCATGCCTGGGCTCGTACAACAGAGTAGCTCCATTCGCCTGCGCCAGCTCGCGCGCCAGGAACAGACCGAGACCTGTTCCACGTCCTCCGCTGAAAAAAGGCTCGAAGATCTTCTCCGCATGGTCCGGATTCACGCCCAGCCCGCGGTCCATCACCTGCAGGAACGGGCGTCCGGTGGGGCTGAGCCGGCCGTGGCGGATTTCCACGACTTCCCCGGGTCGATCATGCACCCCGTGCTTGAAGGCGTTCTCACACAGATTCCAGACGATCTGCCGCAGTTGGGAGGGATCGGCCCGCACCTCCACACCCGGACTCGCCTCACTCGCTCGCAATCGCTGTGCTGGCAGCTGCATGGTCTCGCAGAACTCCTCATGGAACTCATCGGTCCAGGCCCGAATGGACATTGTCTCTACGCGGGGCGCCTCACGCTTCGACAGGCGCAGGACGTTGTTGATAATGGCGCTCACGCGGTCCGCGTTCGTGCGCATGATTTCGGTCAACCGCCGCTCGCCACTCGCGAGACCGCTCGACTCTCCGAGCAGCTGGGCGGCGTGGCTCATGGCCCCAACGGGGTTGCGGATCTCATGCGCAATACTCGCACTCAGGCGGCCGAGCGCGGCCAGCTTGGATTGCTGGACTTTTTCCTCGAGCAGGCTGGTGTCCTCGAGAAACACGATCACGGGCGCGGGGTTGGAGCTGCCAAGAGGCGCGAAATTGGCGCGGATGACGCGCGCGCCGTCCGCGCCAACAAAGGTCTGATCGGACGGGGAAAACACGGCGGTGTTGCCCTGATTCTGCCGCCACGTCTCCAGCAGGTAGAGCAGCCGGGGTGAGGCCTCACCGAGCAGCGCCTCTGGAACTGCGCTGGTATCACCGAGAATGTGGGCGGCGGATTCGTTGATGAGTCGGATGCGATCGTGGGTATCGATGACGAGAATGCTCTCGCGAAGGTGTTGCACGATGTATTGGGACAGCTGTGCGAGGTTGGCCAGGTCCAGTTCCTGCCTTCGCACCAGGGCCTCGCTCTCGCGCAGCCGGTGTGCGATCGGCCAGGCCGACAAGGCGATGAGGAAGAGAACGGCGCCGAGAACACCGGCCGTCGTGTAGTCGGTGGAGGAGGCGACTTCCTCGAGATTGGCGAAAATCTGCTGAATCAACACCCCGATTGCCGCGACCGCCGCGATGAGAAATGCATCCCGGTGATCGGCCAGGACCGCCATGGCGCCGACGGGCAGCACCAGCAGGATGCCGAGTCCGCTCGCCACGCCGCCGCTCGCGTACAGGATCAGGCCGATGGCTGCCGCATCCACTCCGGAGTTGACCAGCGCGACGAATCGCAGGCTCGACCACTCGAGCCTGCGGGCAACGATGAGCAGCACTGCCGCCGCGAGATAGGCGATGCACGCGGATTGAAACAGCCTCGGATGGACCGTAAGCAGCGCCCAATGCGGTCTGGCCAGGCCCTGCACCGCCAGCAGGACGATGGGAACCAATAACCGGTACAGATTGAGCAGGCCGATCACGCGCCAGGCGAGATCGGACGGAGCGGAGGGTGCAGAGGCTGCGTTCACCGGCATGATTGGGCCCGGCATGAATGGGAGATAGTGTCCGTCGGGCCGCACGCCGTAGGCGGCGGCGAATGTACCACCTTGCGCCGCATTGAAAAGCGACCCGCTTCGCAGCTCATCACTTTGCTGGTCAGCCCTGAGGTTTTTCGCGAGAATGGCGGTTTTGCGCAGCGAGCCGAGGCGAACGAATGAATCTGCACGAATATCAGGCCAAGGACGTCTTTCGGAACTACGGCATTGCGGTCCCCGCCGGGCGCGTGGCGGCGAGTGCTGACGAGGCGGTCAAGGCTGCCGAGGCGCTGGGCGGCCCCGTTTGGGTCGTCAAGGCACAGGTGCACGCGGGCGG
>JAQGOF010000051.1 GCA_028293745.1 Gammaproteobacteria bacterium
AATCCCGAATTCCTCAAGGAAGGCGCTGCCATCCAGGACTTCATGAAGCCCGACCGCGTCGTCATCGGAACTGACAATCCGCGTACGACCGAGCTGATGCGCGCCCTCTACGAGCCGTTCACACGCAACCACGACCGCTTGATCGTCATGGACATTCGCTCGTCCGAGCTCACGAAGTACGCTGCGAACGCAATGCTCGCCACCAAGATCAGCTTCATGAACGAGCTGGCGAACATTGCCGAGCGCCTCGGAGCCGACATAGAGAAGGTGCGCGTGGGCATCGGCTCAGATCCGCGGATTGGCTACAGCTTCATCTATCCGGGGACGGGCTACGGGGGCTCGTGTTTTCCGAAGGATGTGCAGGCGCTCATCCGCTCGGCTCACGAAGTGGGCCACGCACCGGGCATCCTGGATGCCGTCGAGTCGGTCAACAAGCGCCAGAAGGAAGTGCTGGTCCATAAGATGAAGCGCCACTTCTCCGATCAGTTGAAGGGACGCACGATTGCCATCTGGGGGCTGGCGTTCAAGCCGAACACCGATGACATGCGCGAGGCTCCCTCGCGCGCAATCATCGATCTGCTGCTGGACGCGGGCGCGCAGGTCCGCGCATATGACCCCGTCGCGACAGCGGAAGCGAAGCGCATCTATGGTGACCGCAAGGCGTTCGTGATCACCAAAAATGCCTATGAAGCCGCGGAAGGTGCCGATGCCCTGTGCATCGTCACCGAGTGGCAGGAATTCCGCAGCCCGGACTTCGACCGCCTCAAGCAGATCCTGAAGTCGCCTCTCATTTTCGACGGCCGGAATCTCTATGATCCGGCCATGGTGGGTCGTTTTGGGTTCGCGTACTACGCCATCGGACGAGGCAGGACAAGCGCGCCGGGTTGAATAACGCAAAAGCAGGTTTCCTGATGCTGACTCCAGTCATTCTCTCCGGAGGAGCCGGCACGCGGTTGTGGCCGCTGTCGCGCGAGCTGTATCCCAAGCAACTTCTCGCCCTGACGGGTGAGCGCACGATGTTGCAACAGACGGCACTGCGTCTGTCGGGGCTTGCGGCGACGGCTCCTGTAGTGGTCTGCAACGACGCGCATCGGTTTCTCGTTGCCGAGCAGCTGCGGCAGTTGCACATTGAGCCGCGTGCGGTAGTGCTCGAGCCCTTTGGCCGCAATACGGCGCCGGCGATCGCGCTGGCCGCCCACGCGGCGCTCAAGATGTCGGATGCAGAGCAGGGCGAAGATCCTGAGTTACTGGTGCTGCCCGCCGACCACGTCATCAAGGATGTAGCAGCCTTCCAGAAGGCCGTTCGCATTGCCCTCCCAGCGGTACAGCAGGGGAAGCTGGTGACGTTTGGCATCGTTCCTAGCGCTCCGGAGACCGGTTACGGATACATACAGCGGGGCGAAACCGCTTCCGCCGACGGCAGCGCCGGTGTCTACCGGATTGCACGCTTCGTCGAAAAACCCTCGCTGGATCGTGCTCAGCAATTCCTGCAATCCGGCGACTACCTCTGGAACAGCGGCATGTTCATGTTCCGGGCAGGCCGCTACCTGGAGGAGCTCGAGCGCTTCGCGCCCCAGATGGCGCGCGTCTGTCGAAGCGCCTTCGAAAGTGCGAAATCGGACCTGGACTTCACGCGCATCGATGCGAAGACCTTCGAGCAGTGCCCGAGCGATTCGATCGACTACGCGGTGATGGAGAAGACCTCCGACGCGATCGTCGTACCCCTGGATGCAGGTTGGAGTGATGTTGGATCCTGGTCCGCCTTGCACGATGCATGCGATGCGGATGCCCATGGCAACGTGTCCCGGGGCGATGTAATCGCGGAGGATACGGAAGGCTGCTACCTGTATTCCGAGAGCCGGCTCGTGGCCGTGGTTGGGTTGAGCGACCACGTGGTCGTCGAAACCAAGGATGCCGTGCTGGTCGCGCCGAAGAATCGGGTCCAGGACGTCAAGAAGCTGGTCTCCCGGCTCAAGGAAGCGGGACGCTACGAGCATTCGCTCCATCGGGAGGTCTTCCGTCCCTGGGGCAGCTACGACAGTGTCGAGAACGGCGAGCGCTTCCAGGTGAAGCGGTTGAAGGTCAAGCCGGGCGCTACGCTGTCACTGCAGATGCACCACCATCGGGCGGAGCATTGGATCGTCGTCTCGGGGACTGCGCGGATCACCCGCGGCGAGGAGGTTTTCCTGCTGGAGGAAAATCAATCCACGTTCATTCCGCTCGGCGTGAAGCACCGGATCGAGAATCCCGGCATGATTCCGCTGCACATCATCGAAGTGCAGTCAGGCTCCTACCTCGGCGAGGATGACATCGTGCGCTTCGATGATCGTTACGGCCGCAAGTAAAGCGCCGCAGGCGACTTTACTCAATCGAACAATACTGTGACGAACCCGACCATGACCAACCTGAATTCGTTCAAAGCCTACGACGTCCGGGGCCGGATTCCCGACGAGATCAACGAGTCGCTCGCTTACGACATCGGTCGCGCGTACTGCGGGTTGGTGCAGCCACGGCAGGTTGCGGTTGGATATGACATCCGGTTATCGAGTCCGCAGCTGGCGCAAGCCCTGAAACGCGGCCTGATGGACAGCGGCTGCGATGTCCTCGATATCGGGCTGTGGGGCACGGAAGGATCGTACTTCGCCACCTTCGCCGAGAAGCTGGATGGCGGCATCATGGTGACTGCCAGTCACAATCCGCCCGACTACAACGGGATGAAGTTCGTGCGGGAGCAGGCGCGGCCCATCAGTGGCGACACCGGGCTGCAACAGATGCGCGCCTCGATCGAGTCGCAGTCATTCCCTCCGAAGGCGGCGCTTGCGGGCGTCGAGCGGCCGCTGGACCTGCGCGCAAAGTATCTCGAGCACCTGCTGAGTTACATCGATCGCTCGAAGTTGACCGGGCTGAAAGTGGTCGTGAATGCGGGCAACGGCGGTGCCGGCCTCATCATCGACCAGATCGAGTCCCATCTGCCGTTCGAGTTCGTGAAGGTCAACCACGAGCCTGACGGAACCTTCCCGAACGGGATTCCGAATCCGATGCTGCTGGAGAACCAGGCGGCGACCGCCGACGTGGTACGCAGCTCCAAGGCGGATATCGGTCTCGCCTGGGATGGTGACTACGACCGGTGCTTTTTCTTCGACGAGCACGGTCAGTTCATCGAAGGGTATTACCTCGTCGGCCTGCTCGCGGAGGTGTTTCTCAAGCGTGAGCCGGGCGCGCGGATCGTTCACGACCCGCGGCTGACCTGGAACACGCAGGACATCGTCCGCAGGCATGGCGGCGTCCCCGTGATGTGCAAGTCCGGTCATGCCTTCATCAAGCAGAAAATGCGGGAAGTGGATGGTGCCTACGGTGGCGAGATGAGCGCGCACCACTATTTCCGCCAGTTTTCCTACTGCGACAGCGGGATGATTCC
>JAQGOF010000053.1 GCA_028293745.1 Gammaproteobacteria bacterium
TAACCAAAGCGGACTTGCCTTTCATGTCACTTGCCTTCGGCATTCTGCTTTCCCCGACGCGCGCGCCAAGCGCGCGTACCTGCAATTACTTGCGCTCTTCGTACGGCAGACCTTTCTTCACACGCTCGCCCATCTCGAGCACGGCCGCCTGCATGACCGATGCCTTGGGCCAACTCCCATGGATTGCGTATTGCAGTACAAATTCCTGCATTTCCTGCATCGTTGCGTTCCCACTCGCCATGGCGGCATAGGTGTGAGTGCGGATGGGAGTGCTCGCGGAAGAGTCCGCCACACCGACGAGGGTCACCCAGCGCCGAGCCCGCTGGTCGAGTCCTGGCCGCATCCACACCTCGCCGAACACGAAATTGATGATGCCTCCGTCAAAGTACGGTGTGACGGGTGGCGGCGCCGGAAAAACCATGACGGACTTGAAGTTTGCACTACCTTCGGAAATCCGCTGCTTGGGGTCCCAGGGCTGTTCTCGAATGGGCGCATAGTCAGTATTCGGCAAGCCGAGATCGTTGGCTACGCGCGTCACCGCAGTGTCGAGCGCTACGCCGCGCGACCAGCCCCCATACACAGCGAGTTGTAGCGCGGTTTCACGGAATTCAGTGAGCGTGATTTCGCCCAATTGCAGCGCACCGCGAATGTACCCGTCGACAACATCCGGCCGACCCCCCTCACACACCGCGCTGCTGATCGAGATGATATAGCGCGATCGACGATCCAGTCCCGGTCGCGTCCAGACCTCGGCGAACACATAGTCGCGCCATGAGGACTCCAACAGCGTACGCGGCTCGCGCGGGGGCGCTCCCAGCAACTGTGTCTGCTGTTGCACTCCGATGCGAGTGCGCTCGGCCGGGTTGAGCAAGCTCACTTTGCGACCTGAGGCTTGGCGAGGTTCATCCACACGTTCTTGACCTGTAGGAATTCATGCAAACCTTCCTGTCCGCCCAGCCGCCCAGAACCGCTCTGCTTCATACCGCCGAACGGAGCAAATGGCTGCATGCCCTCCCCCGAACCATTTACCTGCACCATCCCGGCCTGCATTTGGCTCGCGACGTAGTGGGCGCGCCGCAGATTCTGAGTATGAATGTAGGCACCGAGACCATAGGCAGTGCCATTCGCCAGCGCGATGACCTCCTCCTCTGTATCGAACGGAGTCACCGCGAGCACAGGGCCGAACACCTCGTGCTGCGCGAGTGCAGTTCTTTGGTCGACGTCGGCGACGATAGTCAGCGGCAGATAGAAGCCTTCGGCATAGTCACCTCCCAATCTCTCGCCGCCCAGCACCAAACGCGCGCCATCCTTTTTTACGGCTGTATCGATCACACCGAGTATGCGTTGCACCGAGGCCTCGGAAATGATCGGTCCCATTACTGTAGAAGACTCGAGCGGATCACCAACCTTGATGTGCGCGGCGATAGCCTGGAGCATTTTTAGATACTGCTCATATATGGGCCGCTCCACCAGCAAGCGCGTGCCGTTGACGCATCCCTGCCCGCTAACACTGATGGCACCGGCTAAACCGCGCCGTGCCGCATCCTGCAAATCGGCATCGGCGAATACAATCACGGCGGATTTGCCACCCAGCTCGAGCCCGCAAGGCTTCAACGTCTCCGCTGCTGTCCGCAGTACCTTCTTCGCCGTCGCGCCGCTGCCGACGAACTGCACCTTGTCAACACCCGGATGTTTGACGATCGCCTCGCCGATATCCGCGCCGCCCGCGAGCATGTTGACAACACCCGGCGGGAAACCTGCCTCGAGAAACAACTCACCCAGACGCATCACAGTGAATGGCGCCAGTTCCGGCGCTTTCACAACAACGCAATTTCCCGCCGCAAGTGCAGGTGTCATGACCATCGTCGCCGCAAACAGCGGCCCGTTCCATGGAATGATGGCGCCGATCACTCCGTAGGGTTCATGAGCCACATAGCTATGTGCCGGTCCACTCCAGGTGCTGATAGTCTCGCCTTGGATTTTGTCGGCCCAGCCGCCGAAGTAACGAAACTTTTGCGCGGCATCGGCGGCGATGAATGGCGCGATGAGTGACGGACAACCGTTTTCGAGTGTCGAGAGATCTGCGAGCTCTTTTGCGTGATGCTCGATCACCGCTGCCATCTTGAACATGAGATCACGACGTTTGTCACCGGGCAGCGCACGCCAGGCTGGAAACGCGGCGCGAGCTGCCTGAACCGCGCTATCAACATCTTGTGTGGATGCGAGCCTGATCTCGCATGTGGTCCGGCCGTTCGCGGGATATACGTGACGCTGCACACTCCCCGCGCCCTGCTCGAGCATCCTCTCGCCGATGATGACCGGGTGCCGCGGGATGATGGCGCTGTCAGGACTTCTGAAACTCATGCTGATCCCCCAATGCAGGTCCGTCACAATAACACGCCTATATTAAGGCGTAAATTCCCCGTGCATCCCGCCTAGAACCACGTTATTGTGATAATTATAGGCATGTAATTAGTCGCACCGGGGGTACGCCGTGGCGAGAACACCTTGGGACATGACCGGCAAGGTCATCGTAGTAACGGGTGGTAATTCGGGAATCGGGCTCGGCTTCTGCCGTGGCATCGCCCGCGCCGGTGGGAACGTGGTGATCTGGGGCCGGCGGCGCGAAAAGAACCAGGCGGCGGCCGCTCAGCTTGCCACTTTCGGCACAAGGATGATGACCCAGGAGGTCGACGTGTCGGATGAGGCGCGTGTGACCGCTGCGATGTCCGAAGCCATCCAGGAGTTGGGTCGCATCGACGGCGTGATCGCGAACGCCGGCATCATGAACCATGCCGGCTCCTTCCTGCAGATGACCAGCGAGGCTTATCACACACTCCTCGCAATCAACCAGCATGGCGCTTTCTATGTTGCGCGAGAAGCCGCTCGCCACATGAAGGCGCGCCACGATGCCGGCGATCCAGGTGGTTCGATTCTCTTGTGCGCCAGCCTGTCGGCACTCACCGGAACTGTCGGTATGCAGCATTACAACGCGGCAAAGGGTGCGCTCGCCTCAATGGCGCGTGGCATCGCAGTCGAGATGGGGCGCTACGCCGTCCGCTGCAACACCGTGTGTCCGGGCTACACTGCCACGGAGACGGTCAAGGATGCTGGCCCGGACTCGCCGCTCGGAAAGCAAGTCCGGGAGCGCACGCCCATTCCGCGCTTCGGCACGCCAGAAGATTTCGAAGGCATCGCGGTCTATTTCATGAGCGATGCCTCGCGCTACCACACGGGCGATCTCGTCAAGATCGATGGTGGCTGGATGGCCAATGCGGGCAAGGCCAACCTGTCTGCCGGGCGCGGCGCATGACAACCGCGCAAGTCACACAGGCGAAGCTCTTTCGCGTCGACGGATTCCGGAACCCCACTCTTTCCGAGGAGCGACGTTGCGCACTCGAAGCCGCCGAGGGCGAGCCGCTCGATATGTCCGTCGCTGGTGTGCTCGAGGCAGCAACGGCCAGAACCGGCCTCGACGATTTTGGCCGGCGCGATTTCGAGGATCGGCTCAGGCAGCTGCTGGGAGAAGTTGACTCGGATACGAACGTCTGGACGGCCGCTAAGAAACAGTTTGTCGTGCACTGCATCACTGCCGCCGTGAACCGGCTCAAGAACCGCGATTTCCTCAAGCGCCATCCGCAGATCGAGGACATTGTCATCGATCGCCCGATCCTGGTGGTGGGCCTGCCGCGATCCGGAACGACGCACCTGGAAAATCTGATCGCCTCCGATCGGCGTCTGCGTTATCTCCCGGTGTATCTCGGGGCAGAGGCTGTGCCGGCCCCGGGAGAAGTGCCGGGGCCCGATGGCCGCGAGCCGCGCTGGCACCGGGCGAACCAGCGCTGGCAGCGTGTCAAATCCAACCCGATCATGGAGGCCATGCACGAGCATTCACCCGACCATGCATGCGGCGACAACGAGCTGCAGATGCCCGACTTCGCAAGCTATCAGTGGGAATGGATGGCGGATGTGCCCAAGTGGCGGGACTACTATCTCGCCACGGACCAGAGCCCTCACTACCAATACGGCCGCACGATGCTCAAGGCCATCGCCTTTCAGCAGCCGAATGCGCGACGGTGGATCCTGAAGGGCAACCAGCACAGCGAACAGCTTCCGGTGCTGACTCGCATCTATCCCGACGCGACGATCGTGATGACACATCGAGATCCGCTGGCCATCCTGCAATCGGTGCTCACGATGCGCGGACTGCAGGTTCTGGCCAGTCAGAAGAACCCCAACATTGAAGGTCATGTCGAGTACTGGGTTGATCGCATCGAGAAAATGCTGCGCGCCTACGTCCGCGACATGGATGTCGTGCCCGCGGCGCGTCGCGTGGACCTGTTATTCCAGGAAGCCATGGCGGATGACGTAGGTGCGGCACAACGGGTGCTGAAGGCGGCGGACCTGCATCCGACACACGAAAGCGCAGAGGACCTTCGGCACTACATGGAACATCACCCGCGCGGCAAAGCCGGCCGGGTCGTCTACGATCTGGCCGGAGACTTCCAGCTCGATCCGAAGGCGTTGCGCGAGCGCTTCCGCTTCTACACCGATCTCTTCCCAGTTCGGCACGAGGTGTAGCGGCATGGCCGAGACAAAGCAGCCGCTGAACGCCCAGATGATTCATGCCGGCGACGGCATCGAGCAGGCCGAGCGACATCTTGCGGCAGGCCGGCCGCTGCAGACACTTCATCTCGCGGAAGCGGCTCTCGCAGCAGATCCAAACTGCACCGGCGCCTTGCGGATGAAAGTCGAGGCGACAGAATATCTTCTGAAGCACAACAACCGCGAGAATTTCAGCGAGGTCCGCTGGTTGGAAGGAGAGGTCTGCACGCTTCGCGGAGCACTCGCACAGGTGTCGGCATGACACACCCTCGCCTCTCCGTCAACGCACTCAGCTCGCTGAGCTGGTCCTTCGATCAGGACCTCGCGCTCTGGCAGGAGCTCGGTGTCCATCACGCGGGGCTGCTGATCTCCAAGATCGAGCCCAACCGCGATACCAAGATTGCACGACTCAGAGCAGCCGGCATTCGGCCCTCCACGCTCGTCTGTGGCGCATTCGCACTGTCTTCGCCCGAGACCTGGGATACAACGCGCACGGTGTTAAACAGCGCACTCGATGTTGTTGCTTCCATGGGCGGCGGTTCCGTGTATTGCACGCCGGGTCGCACAACCGGGCGGCCCTGGCGGGAAGTATTTGATGTATTCGCGGAGGCCGTCGCTCCCTGTGTTGCGCACGCCAGGCAGTGCGGTGTGTCTCTTGGGTTAGAGCCCACGGTGCGAACCGATGTTTCCTTCATCAACACGCTGCGCGACGCCATAGATGTCTGCGAACGTACCGGCGTTGCACTCGTTGCGGATTTCGGGAATTGCTGGATGGAACGCGATCTGCGCGAGGTGCTGCAAAGAGCCGCGCCACATATCTGTCTCGTGCAGATCTGCGATGTGGTCATCGGATCATCCGGCAAACCGAGTCCCGGCGGCCGCGTGCATCTCGGCGAAGGCGAACTGCCAATCCGCAGGCTCATGCGGGATGTTCTCGATGCTGGATACGAGGGTCTCTTCGACCTCGAGGTGCTGGGCCCTGCCATCGAGGCTGAGGGTTACGCGCCTGCGCTGCGGCGGGGAGTCGATCGAGCGTCGAGCTTGCTTGCCGAGTTGGGTCTCTAAAGTGGCGTCGGAGCAGAGGAATCTACGAGCGTGAACCCACTACCAAACGGTGTACCCATGCCTCTCTTCCGGGATAAATCGACGCTGATCTTCGGCTCAACACTGCCTCCTTTGCCGGTCTTTATCCTTACGCCGCCAATCGCATCCCCTATGTTGCTGCCAAGGCCGCCGTCAACGCCGTTTGGAGCTGGTGCGTCGCAGCATGTCCCGCACACCATCCCCTATTGGCGCGGTCAGCGCGGCGTTCGCCATATCGAGCGCATTGTCGATCAGGGCCGCGTCGAATTCGTCCTCATTGTACGGGGCGTGCCTGTTGAAGACGCTGGTCAGAACCATGATGGTCATGAGCCGTTGCCGTTCCCGAAGAAACCGCGGTGGAATGTCAGGGTTGGCGGCATTGAGCAGATCGAAGACGTGATCTGCAATCGGCATCTGATCGAGAAGACCGATGAAATGCTGCGCGCCCTCCGTCGAGCTGAGGAGGGCGAGAACGAACCGCGCGTGAGCCCGCTCCCCCCGGCTGTTAACCTGCTCGAATAGCGGCCTGAAAAGTACCTCCACCAGAGCCCGCGTCTCGGCAAGGCGCCCCTGCGCCTTGGTCTTTGCGAGAATTCGCGCCATCTTCAATTCGATCTCAGGTATCCGCTTCATCAATATCGCGCGGATCAGCCCGGCGATATCACCAAAATGGTACTGGACCGCGTAGTTGTTTCCAGTTCCGGCGGCGATGCTGATCTGCCGCAAAGAGACACCCTCGAGGCCGTGCCGCCCGTAGAGCGCTTCGGCCGCGTCTATCAACCTGTCGGCAACAGGTGTATCGGCTCGAACTTGTGGGTTATGTGGCATGCGATGGGCCCGATGTCTCTTGGCTGATGGCGCCGTGCGCTGTTGTCGCGTGATCTTATCAAGAAGCCGGCGGGGATCTGCCTTCCCGCCGGCAGTCATGTGCCTGCTTCACGACTGTTTGGCTCGCTGCCTACAGATCTCCTCCAGGCTACTCATCAGTATTTCTGCACAATTGAGACTCACATGACAATTAAGGCATTTGACTGCCGCCGTCAACAAGTCCAGTGTGGAGGCGCTTTGGAGTACTCGTTGACTCGGGGGGGTCGGATGAGCACAAACGCGCCTGGCTATCGGACGATCGTCCGCTTTCACCAAAACAACTTGGGTTGATCATGAGGCCTGTCAGAACTCAGTTATAGGCTTGCAACCGATATTACAAAGGGGGGAACGCTGAATGAACAAGTTCACTGGCTGCTCGGTGCTCCTGGCTGCAACGACGCTGAGCTTCGGTGTGATCGTCCCGGCCTTCGCGGATGAAGACATAAACGAAATCATCGTCACGGCGCGCCGTATGGAAGAGCGCCTTCAGGACGTTCCGATCTCCATCACCGTCTTCAATCAGCAGCAAATTGAAGACCGGAACATCGTCAATCCCCAGGATCTGGCAGCCTATGTCCCGTCCTTGTCGGCCAACACCAACTTCGGCAGCGCGAATTCCAGCTTCGCGATCCGTGGTTTCGTGCAGGACATCGGCACTGCACCATCGGTCGGTGTCTACTTCGGGGACGTCGTCGCGCCGCGGGGCGCTTCCAATGGAATTCCTTCCGGAGATGGCGCCGGCCCGGGATCCTTTTTCGATCTGCAGAACGTGCAGGTGCTGAAAGGTCCGCAGGGTACGTTGTTCGGCCGCAATACGACCGGCGGCGCGGTGTTGCTGGTCCCGCAGAAGCCGACCAGCGAGTTCGGCGGTTATGTCGAAGGCTCGATCGGCGACTTCGACATGAGACGCGGCCAAGGCGTCTTGAACATCCCAATCAACGACAACTTACGGGTTCGTTTCGGTATTGACCATCAGGGCCGTGACGGTTACCTGAACAACACCAGCGGGATTGGCCCCCGTGACTTCGGGGACCTCTACTACACCGCCATGCGTGCCAGCATCGTGGCCGATTTGATGCCGGATCTGGAAAATTACACAATCGCGTCGTACAGCAGGTCCAACAGCCACGGCGACGTGCAAAAACTGATCGCAGCTGCGCCCAGTGGGCTCGGAAGCTTTGCGCTCGGACAACTTGCCGACCAGGCAGCGCACCATGAAGGATTTTATGACATGCGTCAGGATGTCGCCGAGCCCTATTCCAAGCTGACTCAATGGCAGGTCATCAACACCACGGCCTGGCATGCGACCGACGCACTGACCGTCAGGAACATCGCGAGCTATGCGCAGCTGGACGACAAACTGAAAACGGCCCTTTTCGGAACCGCTTTCGCCTCGCCGCCCATCCCACCACTGGGTTTACCCAGTTACCGGTTCGGCTTTTCGGACAGCACGCCGTATCCGGGACACTCGACCGCCAAGGAATCTACGACTACCGAGGAGCTGCAGCTTCAAGGTCGAACCACGAACGATTCTTTAGTGTGGCAGGCGGGGGCCTATCTGGAGTACAGCAAGCCGCTGGACCTCGTTGGCTCCCAGTCGCCCGTTGTCATTTCCTGCGCCAACTCGGATACGTTGCAATGCACGGACATCCTGGGCTTCCTTTCGGCGCTCGGTGGGGGGCCATCGCACGCTGGAGCTGTGAACATTACGACAGGCAGGACGAGCTATCGGGACGTCGGCCTGTATGCCCAAGGGACTTTCAGGCTGACCGAGCAGCTGAAGTTGACTCTCGGCAACCGCTATACCTGGGATCGCGAGCTCAACGACAGCTTCCAGCAGACCGTCATATTCAACCAGGCGAGTCCTTTTGCCCCCGGGACCATCCCATTCGCTCTGTGCACCCATCCGGATGCCGTGGCAGCCGGTTGTAGCTCCCATTATGAGATGCGTTCCCACGCGCCGACCTGGCTCATAGACCTGGATTACACGCCCACATCGGATATCCTGGCCTACATCAAATATTCGCGCGGCTATCGTGCCGGTACCATCGCTCCGAATGTGACAGCCCCCTATAACATTGTTCGTCCGGAGAAGGTGGACACTTATGAGCTGGGCGCGAAGACCTCCTTTGCGCAGCCCGTGCATGGGATCTTCAACACCGCCGTCTTTTACAACAATTTCACCGATCAGCAACTGCAGCTGGGGTTCGATGCCGCTCCGGGAGCGCCTGTCTCCCCGACCGCGGCGCCCATCAATGCGGGCAAATCGCGTATCTGGGGTGTGGAGCTCGAAAGCTCGATCACGCCGTTCAAGGGCTTCACGCTGGATGGGAGCTATACGTACCTCAACACCCAGATCCGCGCGCTCCAAAGCTTCCCGACCCCGACCGGCGCCCTCTATGTCGTTGACGGCGCCCAGCGCGTGGGAGACCCACTGGCCTTATCGCCGAAGAACAAATATACGCTGACCGCCACTTATAACTTGCCGCTGCGGGAGAGCATCGGGAAAATCTCCATCGGCGCGACTTTCACCCATACGGACAGTCAGCTCACAAATTACTCGGACAGGAACTCGCTGTTTGCCGCGTTACGGGGTCTGGATACCCTGCCGGCGACTGATCTGCTCAACCTGAATCTCGGCTGGAATTCGGTTTTGGGTAAGCCTGTGGACCTGGTGTTCTTCGCGACAAACGTGACGGACAAGCAGTACTACACCTTCGTTCCCGGTATCGGGATAGGCACGGGTTTCGAGACGGCGCAGCTCGGTCAGCCGCGCATGTGGGGTGCGAGGATTCGCCTGCGCTTCGGCACCTAAAGGGGGATGTGCAACTTCCTGCTGTTGGTCAGCGGTCGCCGATAGGAGGGATCCGCCTTGTTGCGCGACGGAGCGCCGTTGAGGTTGATGTCCGGCACCCCTGCGAATGGAATGGGCATGGTCGGGACCATGCCCGACCATTCTATGGCGTTGGTGCGCAACGCGATCTTCCATTCCCCGACGCGCCGCTCGAGCCGGTCTATATAACGTCCGCCGGCAATCCAGTTGGTTTCGTCACGATTGCGTCCGACGAACAGGTAATAGGTCTCGGTGTGGGCAACGTCACCGTCGATATCACAAGTGTGGTTCA
>JAQGOF010000071.1 GCA_028293745.1 Gammaproteobacteria bacterium
CGCATGCGAGATCTGCCCCAGCGAGCAGACCTTTACAGACTCCATCAGCTCCTCAAACACATTGCCGCCCCGCGCTGCCGTGGCCTGAAGCCGCTTCAAGGCCTCAGGCGCCGCTGCCACATTGCGCGCCTGGAAGGCACGCACCGCCTGGACCTGATGCTGCTTTTCCTCGTCGGTCGAGCGGATCAGCTCCGTCCCCTTGTGCTCCTCCAGTCCGTCAGTCCTCGCCAGGAACGTGTTGACACCCACGATGGGCAGACTGCCATCGTGTTTCTTCGTTTCGTAGTAGAGCGACTCCTCCTGGATCTTGCCGCGCTGATACATGGTCTCCATCGCCCCCAGCACGCCACCGCGCTCCGAGATCGAATCAAACTCCTTGTAGACGGCCTCCTCGAGCAGATCAGTCAGATACTCGATTGCGAATGACCCCTGCAGCGGGTTCTGATTCTTATTGAGCCCGAGCTCCCGGTTGATGATCAGCTGAATCGCCACCGCACGACGCACACTCTCCTCGGTGGGCGTAGTCAGAGCCTCGTCGTACGCGTTCGTGTGCAGACTGTTGCAATTGTCGAACAGGGCATAGAGCGCCTGCAGCGTCGTCCGGATGTCATTGAACGAAATCTCCCGCGCGTGCAGGCTGCGCCCCGACGTTTGCACGTGGTACTTCAGCATCTGACTGCGCGGCCCCGCCTCGTACAGATCCCGCATTGCGCGCGCCCAGATTCTCCGTGCGACCCGCCCGATAACCGCGTATTCGGGATCCATCCCGTTGGAGAAAAAGAACGACAGGTTGGGCGCGAAGTCATCAATCTTCATGCCGCGCGCCAGGTAGTACTCCACGATCGTGAACCCGTTGGCGAGCGTGAATGCCAGCTGCGACACGGGATTCGCCCCGGCTTCAGCGATGTGATAGCCGGAGATGGACACCGAGTAGAAGTTTCTGACCTTCTGCTCGATGAAGTACTGCTGCACGTCGCCCATCATGCGAAGTGCGAATTCCGTCGAGAAGATGCAGGTATTTTGCGCCTGGTCCTCTTTCAGGATGTCGGCTTGCACAGTGCCGCGCACGGCCTGCAGCGCCTCAGCCTTGATCCGCTCGTAAACCTCGCGCTCGACGAGTTGATCGCCGGTCACGCCCAGCAACGCCAGACCCATTCCGTCGTGCCCTTTCGGCAACTCGCCCTTGTAGGATGGAGGCGCAACCCCGCGCGCAGTCGACTCGCCAATGAGGGCTGCGATTTTCTTCTCAGCCTCAGCCCAGCGACCTTCCTTTTTCAGATGACGCTCGATCCGCTGATCGATGGCCGTGTTCATGAACATCGCCAGGATCATCGGCGCCGGGCCGTTGATGGTCATCGAAACGGAGGTCGTTGGCAGACACAGGTCGAAGCCCGAATAGAGCTTCTTCATGTCATCCAGAGTTGCGATCGACACACCGGAGTTGCCGGTACGGCCGTAGACATCGGGACGCGTGTCCGGATCCTCTCCGTACAGCGTCGTCGAGTCGAACGCCGTCGACAGTCTTGCCGCGCCATGGTCGCCGGCAAGATAGTGGAAGCGCCGGTTGGTCCGCTCAGGCGGGCCTTCTCCCGCGAACATGCGAGTTGGATCCTCTTCCTCGCGGCGGTAGGGATAGACACCACCGGTGTAGGGAAAGAAACCCGGGAGATTCTCGGTCGCCAGGAAGTGCAGGATCTCGCCCCAGTCCCTGAGCTTCGGAACCGCCAACTTCGGGATGGGTTGCCGGGCGAGGCTCTCGGTGTAGTTGTCGCCGGTGACGAGGCGATCGCGCACCTTGTACGAGTATTGTTTCGCCGTTGCCGCAGCCGCTCTCGCGGGCCACGCCTTGAGCTCACCAACACCTTCGGTACCAATCTCATCGAGCGACTGGTTGTAGGTGCGCCGCAACTCGCGCCTCGTGGCATCCGCTGCTTCCTCGGTCAGCGCCGCTTCGGAGTATCGATCCAGCGGTCCCGGCAAGTGGGCGTCGTGCAGCGCCTTCAGTGACCCGTAGAGGCCAAAGGCCCTGCGGGCCGCCTCGACCTGCTGCTGCAGGCGCTCGCGGACGCCGCGGCCCTGGAGGGCGATTTCCGCGAGATATCGGGTCCGCTGACCTGGAATCAGCGGCTCGCGAACGGTCATCTGCGTTGGACCCACATCCGAAACCGCCCAGGACTCCGAGCCGATCTGCTTGTCGCTCAACGCCTGGCACATGGCGGCAAACAGCCTGTTCACGCCTGGATCGTTGAACCGGCTCGCGATGGTTGGATAAACCGGGATACTCGTGTCAGGCAGGGCTGCCTTGTCAGGATGGTTGCGGCGCCATTGTTTGCGCACGTCACGCAGGCTGTCCGCAGCTCCGCGTTTCTCACTCTTGTTGAGCACCACCATGTCGGCGAAATCGAGCATGTCGATCTTCTCGAGCTGACTCGCCGCACCGTATTCGCTGGTCATTACGTATAACGACAGGTCTACGAGATCCACGATCTCGGTATCCGACTGTCCGATGCCGGCGGTCTCGACGACGATCAGGTCGAAACCCGCAGCCTTGTACAGGTCGATCACGTCTTTCAGCACGGCCGAAGTGGCCAGGTTCTGTCGGCGGGTCGCCAGCGACCGCATGAAGATGGCCTCGGAGGCCAGGCTGTTCATCCGGATCCGGTCACCGAGAAGCGCTCCGCCGCTGCGGCGCCGGGTCGGGTCCATCGCCACCATCGCGATCTGCCTGCCCGGGAAATGGCGGACGAATCGGGCCAGCAGCTCATCACTCAGGCTCGACTTTCCCGCCCCGCCGGTACCGGTGATGCCAATGACGGGCACCTTATTCTTGGACTTGGCCAGGGTCCGGCGGATCTGGTCAGACTGGGCGTCGAGGCCGTCGAGCGTGGCTCCCTCAAGAGCCGAGAGCGTTCGCGCGATATGCCCATGGTCACGGGGGTTCAGGGGGCCGAATTCGTACGGCGGCTTCGTCACTCCACCCAAGCGCGTGAACACATCGTCGATCATCCCGTTCAGGCCCATCCTCCGGCCGTCCTCGGGGGTATAGATCTTCTCGACTCCATGGCGCTCCAGCGCCTCGATTTCGTGCGGCGCGATTGTCCCGCCACCACCCACGATCACCCGTATATCAGGCCGGCCACGCTCCCGGAGCATGTCCACCATATACTCGAAATACTCGTTGTGGCCGCCCTGATAGGAGCTGACCGCGATTGCGTCGGCGTCCTCCTGGATTGCGGCGCGCACGATGTCGGCTACGCTGCGGTTGTGCCCCAGATGGACCACTTCCGCCCCGTGAGCCTGCAGAAGGCGGCGGATCATGTTGATGGCGGCATCGTGGCCGTCGAACAGCGAAGCTGCGGAAACGAAGCGCAGAGGCGGCTTGGGGGAGGCCTGTTCCGGCCGGTTCAGGGCCGCGCCGCCTTGGGTTCTGGCACTCATGTATTTTACGCGCCGGTAGGATGACTACTGGCGAGTATGATCCTATACTCGTGCAGCATTCAAGATGCGCCAATTGAACGATACATGAGCAGCCGAAGAGTACGTGCGCCCGCCGCGGGCAAAACCAAGCCCCAGTTGGACGGCAAGACCCAGGTGAATGCCAAAATCCAGCTGAATGGATATGCGGGCGACCGCCCGCCTTCCCCCTGGCGGGCGAGCCGTGAACGCCAGCACGACCGCGAGGTAAAGCGCGAGGCCGTGATACGGGCCGCGGCTCATGCGTTCAACCACAAGGGCTATCACAACACCTCGCTCGACGACATCGCCGCAGCGCTGGAAGTGACCAAGCCGACTGTCTACTACTACGTGAGCAACAAGGAACAGTTGCTGTTCGAATGCTTCCTCGCGGGTGTCGAGCAGATCCGCGGGGGGTTTCGTGAGGCCAGGAGCCTGGACGTGCCTGCGCGCGAGCAGCTCAACGCGGTGTTGCGCAACTATGCGAAGGCGATGGCGTCGGAGTTTGGTTGGTGCATGGTGCGCGTGGAAGATCAGGACCTGTCGCCGGCCATGAGCAGCCAGATCAAGGCGATGAAGTCTGAAATCGACCAGGGCATCCGCCGCTTGATCCGTGAAGGTGTTCAGGATGGCTCCATACATCCGTGCGATCCGAAGATGACTGCGTTCGCGCTCGCCGGATCGCTCAACTGGATCGCGCATTGGTACCGGGAAAATCAATCGATGACCGGTGCCGAGATTGCGGACGCGTTCATAACGGTATTCGACAACGGGTTGCAGCCGCGACGGGCTGCCCGCTCCTAACTCTCAGAGGTTTCTCCCATGTCAGATGTCGTCATCGTTTCTGCAAAGCGGACACCCATCGGCGCGTTCCAAGGCGCCCTGGCCCCCCTCACAGCTCCTCAGTTGGGAAGTGCAGCGATCAGGGCGGCCATCGAAGAGGCCGGAGTGAAGGCAGCCGACATCCAGGAAGTGATCATGGGCAACGTCCTGTCCGCCGGCATCGGGCAGGCCCCGGCGCGCCAGGCGGCCCTCGGAGCCGGGGTGCCCATCGGTACCCCCGCGGTCACCATCAACAAAATGTGTGGCTCGGGCCTCAAGGCCGTGATGATGGCGGCTGACCAGATCCGCACCGGCGATGCCGAGATCGTGTTGGCCGGAGGCATCGAGTCCATGACCAACGCGCCCTACCTGTTGCCAAAGGCGCGCGGTGGCTATCGCATGGGCCACGGCGAAATCCTCGACCACATGTTCTACGACGGCCTGCAGAGCCCGTTCGATGGCAAGGCGATGGGTTGCTTCGCCGACGCAACGGCCGCCAAATACAACTTTACGCGCGCTCAGCAGGATGCCTTCGCGGCGGAGTCCGTTCGACGCGCAATGCGCGCGGTCGAAGCGGGTGACTTTGATCGCGAGGTGACCCCGGTGACAGTGAAGACCCGCAAGGGAGATGTCGTCGTCTCTCGTGACGAGACCCCTGCAACCTGCAACATCGAAAAGATCCCGTCGCTCAAACCCGCCTTCGGTAAGGACGGAACAGTGACGGCAGCGAGCTCTTCGTCGATTTCGGACGGCGCTGCAGCGCTGGTGCTCATGAGTGCCGCCGCGGCTAAGGCACGCGGTCTCAAGCCACTCGCGCGCGTGCTTGCGTACGCCAGCCATTCGCAGGAGCCGGAGTGGTTCACCTTGGCCCCCATCGGAGCGATTAAGAAGACGCTGGCGAAGCTCGGGTGGCGCCCAAATGACGCCGACCTGTACGAGATCAACGAGGCGTTCGCCGTGGTCACCATGGCCGCGATGCGGGACGTGGATATCGACCATGGGCGCATCAACGTAGACGGTGGTGCTTGCGCACTTGGTCACCCGATCGGAGCCACGGGCGCTCGCATTCTCACCACGCTGATTCACGGGTTGCATCGCCGTGGCGGCAAGCGCGGTATCGCGTCCCTGTGTATTGGGGGCGGTGAGGCAGTGGCGCTGGCAGTTGAGGTGGTCGCCTAAGCGCACCGGACTCGAGCGCGCACGGTCTCGGCCGCCGCCGTTCAAACGGGCGCACGGTCGCGCCTTGTCGCGCCAGATCAAAGGGTATGTCGCCCGCGCGCACCCCGTTCCACACGGCGCGCCGGGTATGATCTACTTGCGGGCCGAAATACGTAGCACTACTCGTCCTGTTGGGGAGCCCAAAATGAAGATTGAAGAAGCTCGCGCCGTTGTCACCGGCGGCGCATCCGGTTTGGGTGCGGCGGTAGCCAGCCACGTCGTCTCAAAGGGCGGCAAGGTCGTCATCGTCGACGTCCAGGAAGGTCCGGGCCAGGCGACTGCTGCAAAGTTAGGCGCCAACGCCAGCTTCCTTCGCTGCGACGTCACCTCTGAGGCTGAAGTCAACTCCACGATGGAGACCGCGGCGTCGCGCATGGGCGGGATCAACCTGCTCGTGAACTGCGCTGGCGTCGTCGGCGCCGGCCGCGTGCTCGGCAAGAACGGCCCCATGGCTGGCGACTTCTTCGCCAAAGTCGTGCACATCAATCTTATTGGCACCTTCTTGTGCGATAAGGCTGCAGCCAACCTCATGCAGAAAAACACCCCCAATGCGGACGGTGAGCGCGGGTTGCTGATCCACACAGCCTCGGTTGCCGCATTCGAGGGTCAGATTGGCCAAGCCGCCTACTCTGCGACGAAAGCGGGGCTGGCCGGCATGGTGTTACCCATAGCGCGTGAGTTCGCAAGGATCGGAGTTCGCTGCATGGCGATCGCGCCCGGTATTTTCCACACCCCCATGATGGACGCGATGACACCGGAACTGCAGGCCTCACTTGCAAGCCAGATTCCGTTCCCGAACCGCCTGGGCAAGCCCGGGGAATTTGCGCAACTGGTGGCCGCGATTTTCGAGATTCCCATGTTGAACGGCGAAACGATCCGCCTCGATGGCGCGATCCGAATGCAGCCTAAATGAGCACTCCCGCGGTCGAACGGGATGTCATGGAGTATGACATCTGCATCGTCGGGGCCGGACCCTCGGGATTGTCGTGCGCCATTCGCCTCAAGCAGCTCAAGCCCGATCTCAACATCTGCATACTCGAGAAAGCTTCGGCTGTCGGGGCGCACTCACTGTCAGGCGCCGTCATGGAACCGGGGCCACTGGACGCACTACTGCCCGAGTGGCGGCAATCGCCTCCCGGCATCTGCGTGCCGGCCAAGCGTGACGAATTCCGGCTGTTGACCAGGACAGGCGGATTTTCACTGCCCCTGCCGCCGCAGCTGCACAACCACGGTAACTTCATCATCTCGCTGGGCCTGCTCACTCCGTGGCTGGCACAGAAAGCCGAGGGACTCGGTGTTGACGTGTTTCCCGGCTTCGCCGGCGCGGAAAATATCTTCAGCGCGGACGGCTCGGTCGCGGGCGTACGCCTCGGCGACATGGGCATCGAGAAGAACGGCGAGCCAGGGCCCAACTACACGCCGGGCGCCGAGATCCGCGCGCGCACGACGATCATCGCCGAGGGAGCGCGCGGCAGCCTCGCGAAACAGCTGATCAAACGCTTCGAGTTGGATGCACGTTCCTGCCCGCAGACCTATGGACTCGGGATGAAGGAGCTGTGGCAGTTGCCCGAGGGACGGGTCGAGCCCGGCCTCATTCAACACAGCCTGGGTTGGCCGCTGGACTCCCGCACCTACGGTGGCAGCTTCATCTATCACCTCGACAACAATCGCGTCTATGTCGGGTTTGTCGTCGGACTCGACTACGAGGATCCCCGCCTGATGCCGTTCGAGGCGTTTCAGCAGTTCAAACATCACCCGAAGATCAAGCCGCTGCTCGAAGGCGGCGAGATCCTGGCATCGGGCGCTCGAACCATCGCCTCGGGCGGCTGGCAGTCGATTCCGCGGCTGGAGATGCCGGGCGCCATGTTGATTGGCGACTCGGGCAGCGGATTGAACCTTCCGAAGATCAAAGGCATCCACCAGGCGATCCGCTCCGGCATGCTGGCCGCGGAACACCTGGCCGAGACCGGCTCACCGGCAGGATTCGACGCGCGCTGGCGTGCCTCACCGGGTGGGCAGGAGCTGAAGTCTGTTCGGAACTTCAAGCCCGCATTCAAGAAGGGCATGTGGATCGGCCTGGCGAACTCGGCCCTCGAGGTAATCACGGGTGGTCGCACGCCGTGGACCCTGAATAATCGCGTCCCGGACCACCAGCGGCTGAAACAAGTTTCGGAATATCAGCCACCCGAGCGCGAGTGGGTGGAGCGAACTCTGCCACCCCGAGATCGCCTGGCGTCAGTGTTCTTTGCGTCGACCACACATGATGAAAATCAGCCTGCCCACCTGAAGGTGCTGGATCCTTCGATCTGCGCCACGAAATGCGCCAAGGAGTTTGGGAATCCTTGCGAGCGCTTCTGTCCGGCCAGCGTCTATGAAATGGTGGACGACGGTCAGGGGGGCAAACGACTTCAGATCAACGCCGCCAACTGCGTGCATTGCAAGGCATGCGATATCAAGGATCCCTACGAGATCATCAATTGGACGACGCCCGAGGGTGGGTCCGGGCCCAACTATCAGTCTCTTTAGGCAATCTCTCTAGGTAGTACCTGTAGGCGGTAAACTGGGTGTATGTCCGAGATATGGCGCCCCTCCCCGGCACGCGTAGCCGACGCTAACCTGACTCGCTTCATCGAACGCGTCAGTGCCCGCAAGAGATTAAAGCTCCGCAACTACGACGACCTCTACGCCTGGTCGATCACACGCCCGGGCGACTTCTGGGAAGAGCTCGCGCTTTTCGCGGACGTGCGAGCCGATTGGGGTACCGGCCCGGTGATTAATCAGCCCGACCGGATGCCAGGGGCACGGTTCTTCCCCAACGCTCGTCTGAATTTCGCCGAGAATCTGCTGCGCTTCCGCGATGATCAGCCCGCGCTCATATTCCGGAACGAGCGCGGCACGCGCCGCGAAATCTTCCACCGGCAACTGCACGACGAAGTCGCGCGCATCGCCAACGCGCTCAAGGCGGCAGGCGTCGTTGCGGGCGACCGCGTAGCAGGCTTTCTTCCGAACATTCCCGAAGCAGCCATCGCCATGTTGGCGACCACGAGCCTTGGCGCGGTGTGGTCTTCATGTTCGCCGGACTTCGGCGTGCATGGTGTGCTGGACCGCTTCGGACAAATAGCCCCGAAGGTACTGTTTACTGCTGACGGCTACTTCTACGCGGGCAAGAGTATTGACTCCCTGGCGCCGGTCGCCGAGTTGCTGGCAAAGATTCCCAGCATCCAGCGTGTAGTAGTTATCCCCTATGTAAACGCAGAGCCGGAATTTAGCCGCCTCGGCGATGCAAGCTCTAAAGCCACGTCCTTTGACGAGTTCGGCACCAGCGGCCCGGCGCTGCAGTTTGCGCATTTGCCTTTCAACCATCCGCTGTACATCTTGTATTCGTCTGGCACAACGGGCGTTCCAAAGTGCATCGTGCACGGCGCTGGCGGAACGCTGCTACAACATCTAAAGGAGCATCTGCTACACACCGACGTAAAGCGCACCGACCGCTTGTTCTACTTCACCACCTGCGGGTGGATGATGTGGAACTGGCTCGTCAGCGGACTCGCCACCGGTGCGACGCTGGTCTTGTATGACGGCAGCCCCTTCCATCCGGACGCAGGTGCGCTGTGGCGCATGGCTCAGGAGGAGCGCGTTACGATATTTGGTACAAGTGCCAAATACCTTTCGGCACTAGAGAAGAGCTCGTTCATGCCCGCCAAAGAAGTGGACCTCAGCTCGCTGCGGACTGTTTTGTCCACCGGCTCGCCGTTGCTTCCCGATGGGTTCGATTATGTCTACCAGTCCATAAAGGCCGACGTGCTGCTGGCGTCGATTTCCGGTGGCACCGACATCGTGTCATGTTTCGCACTGGGATGCCCGATTCGCCCCGTTCACCGCGGCGAGATTCAAGGCCGTGGCCTCGGAATGAGCGTCGATATTTTCGATGACGCGGGAAAACCCGTGCGCGGTGACCGCGGAGAGCTGGTTTGCACCGCGCCCTTCCCCTCCATGCCTGTTGGATTCTGGAACGACCCCGAAGGCGTCAAGTACGGGGCAGCCTACTTTGAACGGTTCCCGGGCGTGTGGCACCACGGTGACTACGCGGCTCTGACAGAACACGACGGCATCGTGATCTATGGACGCTCCGATGCCGTGTTGAATCCAGGCGGAGTACGCATCGGCACTGCCGAGATCTATGCAGCGGTCGAAAGCCTCGACGAGATCATCGAGGGGCTTGCAATCGGCCAGGACTGGCAGGGCGACGTGCGCGTGGTGCTGTTCGTCCGGCTCAAGCCCGCAGCCGTATTGGACGAGCCTCTGAAGAAGAAGATACGGGACACGATCCGAGCTCATACGACTCCACGCCACGTTCCGGCGAAGATTATCGCGGTGCCGGACATTCCCCGGACGCAGTCCGGCAAGCTGACCGAACTGGCCGTGCGCAATGTGGTGCATGGTTTGCCGGTGAAGAATATTGATGCCCTGGCGAATCCGAACGCGCTGGAGCACTTTCGTAATTTGGATGAGCTTGCGATCTGACGGGGCAAAGCCTGGCGCGCCCATCGCCGCGCACGGCATCCTGGTGGTTGTGAAGCCCCGCACCGGTGCTCCGCATCGCTGCGCTCCTGCGTGGACAGCCGCGCCCGGCGCTCCGCATCGCGGCGCCCCTGCTTGCAAGTCGCGGCGATGGACAACGGCTGTGCGCCCGTGACGGACCTACGCGCGCTCTACGCTCAACAGGTAGCCGAGCGCGGCTTTCGCGCTGACCCCGTGCAGTCCGCGGTGGTCGATCGCCTCAGCGACTTGCAACAGCGCCTGATCACCGCCCGCGAGGCCGACTCTTCACTCGTGCGCCGCTGGTTCAG
>JAQGOF010000095.1 GCA_028293745.1 Gammaproteobacteria bacterium
CATCGTACGCGCTGCAGAGGCCGGCGGTGGGCTAGCCCTGGTGCGATGGAGTCTCGCCGCCGACGAAGTTCGCAGCGGGAGACTCGCGGTGGCAAGCAAGAAATTCATACCGCATAGGCTTACATACTACTTTGTCTGTCCGCCAAAGCATCGCGACATACCGAAAGTTGCTACGTTTCATAGGTGGTTGCGCGCGGAAGCCACTAAACATGTCGCACCTGACGGCGGCACTGTTGGCTGAATTCCGGCCGGATGCGACGGAGCAAACCTGCAGCGCGACTGTTCATCGAGATGCGTTTGGTTTCATCGAGGATCCGGCTCGGTACCTGACGTCCCGAAGGGCCAGAGATCGAACGCCTTCAGGCGGTCGTATGCGCCTTGCTCGCGGAGCATCCTGGCGCTCTTCTCAGCCGGCAATGCGCCGTGAATTCTGGCCAATCGGTGCCTTGGCGGTAAGGCAGCAATTTCCTGTGTACTCGCGACGGCGTTAAATTCGAATCACGTCAAACGACTCGGCGACTCATTTAGGGGTCCGAATTTGTGCGGGCGAGCGCAAAATGGACGATCGGGGCAACGGTCGGCTTCGCGGATTCCAGCCGAGTGTTGTTTGTGGGGGTTTGCAAAGCTAACCAGATATTGATCTTTGTCAAGGATGGCAGTTTCCACGCGCGACTATGCTCTGTGTATGGCCACAAACACCAAGCGAACAAACCATCCCATACCTCCACTGCGTGACAGGACTGACATTCGAGAGGTGCTCTCGTTTCACTGCCTGGCAAGTCGGCGTCGAGATGTCATCCTGGATGAGGCCAACTCACTCGAAGCGGCAGGGAAGATCCCGGAAGCCCGGCAGCGCCTGAAGCAAGCCGAGGAGATCGACGCACTCATCCAGACACTGGAGGACGACTGCGGGTCGCCGAGATCTCTTCGGACGGACTAACCCTCAGGCGCGAACTGTGAACGTATCCGATTGCCTTGCCTCCCGAGAATTGTTCTGTGGAAATTGATTTCCGTCAATGATCGTGGCTTTTGCATGCAGCTATGCTCTCGCTATGGACACGAATAACAAGCAATCAGGCCGATCCGCGCCTAAACCCGCCGACCAGGCTGATATTCGAGAGGTGCTCTCGTTTCACTTTCAGGCCAGTCGGCGTCGGGACGCGATCATTGATGAGGCCAACTCACTTCATAGGGCGGGGAAGATCCGGGAAGCCAGGGAGCTTCTGAAGCAAGCGCAGGAGATCCAGACACTCATCAGGACGCTCGAGGAGAGCCGCAGGTTGCCGAGTCCTCTTCGGCAGGACTGATACTCGCGAGCACACCTGTCGGTTTCGTTCGCGCGAAGCTGTGGCTCACAAGCGCACTTGGCCGTGTCTTCTATCGTGGCTGTATCCTAGCCCTCGTGTGGAAAGCCGCATTCAAGGGCCATGGCCTCCAGGTCACCATCTGGGCGAGCGTCGGCAAGTCTGGGGAACCGTCGTCATGAACTCCGTCGCCCTTGGGTGGCTTCTCACGGACGGCGGATCGAAGTTAATCCCGTTCAGTCGGTGCGTCGCCTGCTGCGCCACTTGGTGGCATACGGCAGCGCGAACAAGTACAGACCGGTGAACAGGAGCAAGGCGAGTGGGAGTAGCGGCGAGTAGGTCACCCAAGTCGGAGGCATCCCGCCCTTCGGTGCCCGGGCGACGAAGTTGGCGATGACGGTCACCGTGAAGGCGATGGACAGCCAGCGGTGGGTCTGCCGAATCCACCCTTTCCAGACATTACGTTGCTGCATTGTTTTGCGAGCCTCGCGGTTCACGACCACTTGGGCGTTTCAACACCGAACTGCTTGGAGTACTCCGCGTTCAGCCGCTGCCAGCCGCCGAACTTCATCGCCTCGGGACCCACGATGCGGCCGAGGTGAGTTCCGCTGAGAAGGTGATCCAGAACATCGAGGCAAACGTGCCACCCGGCAGCACCCATCGAGATGAAGCGGCGATCGATGCTGGTCCACAACGTCAGGCGCGTGCGGCCACCAAAGGCCTCGAGTTCCCACCGCATATCGTTGCCACCCCATTGGTACTCGAGCACCTTGGGAGCGTCGGCTCGCGTCACTTTGGTTTCAGTAATGTGCGGCGTGGGCGCTCCCACCGTGGTGAGCTTCACCGTGGTTCCAACCATACCCAGGTTCCCATCGGCGTCGAAGGGAGCCCACTCGCGCAGATGCGCCGGGTCGGTGAGCGCCTGCCAGACTTTTTCTGGCGGGTGGCGCAGCTCTCTGACGAGGATGAGCGTCCAGTCGTCCCCGTCCTTTCGTACCTGCGCCCCGCTCGCCGGACCCGGTGTGTAGTGCTCGCGATCGGTCATTTCTTTCTCCTCGTCTTCCTTTTCGTCGGTCTCGATTGATCCATGTGGTCGAGGTGGCGTTCGAGCGCATCTACGTGAGTGGTCCAGAACCGACGGAACTGCGCGAGCCAGGCGTCCACCTCTATGAGTGGCTCGGGCTTGATGCGGTATAGACGCCTCTGCGTATCGACGCGCGACTCTACGAAACCGGCCTCTCGTAGCACTCGCAGATGCTTGGAAACCGAGGGCTGCGGCAATTGCAGCTCCTCTTCGATATCACCTACGGACCGCTCGGAGGCCGCGAGCAGACTCAGGATGGCGCGGCGGTTCGGCTCGGCAATGATCGAGAATGCGGATTCCATGCTGAGTATATACCTTACGGAGTATATATCCGTCAAGGCACATGCAGGTCCGCTTCCGGCCGGCAGCGCGAATCCCTCCAATAGCACTGCCCGCACTTGAGTGAGATATTCTTGCAGGTGTCCGCATAAGATCAACAGACCGGCATTGCCATACGCCGCACTCCCAGCACTGCAAGTCACAGAGGTCTGCTCATGGACTCCACCATCGCAAAGCGTTCCTACACACGACGCGCTTTCGTCGGTGAGCTAACCTTCATCGCCAGCGCCGCCACACTGCTAGCTGGCGGCATGAATGTGGATGCGGCCACACGAGTACCCCACATCGGATTCCTCGTCGGTTCCGAATTTTATACGTTGACGAGTGCCTTCCTCGATGAACTGCGTGCGAAAGGTTTCGTCGATGGACAGAATGTCTCCGTCGAAAAGGGCGATACGGGCGAGATGGCGAGATCTCTCGCTCGCATGAACCTGGACTTCATCGTCGCCGGTGCGCTTACGTATGCCATCGAAGTGCGCAATGCGAATCCGAACATGCCCATGGTGATCGCAACCTGTCCGGGCATGGTCAGCAATGGATTCGCGCGCAGTCTCGAGCATCCCGGCGGCATATACACCGGCATGGATGAGCTGCCACCGGGCGTGACCGCCAAACGACTGACGCTGCTAAAGACCGCGGTGCCGGCGGCGAAGCGCATTGCCCTGCTGTCGACCACTCCCGGAGTCGGCGGCTACGAAACACAGGTCGAGGATGCAGAACGCGCCGCCAAACAGCTCGGCGTGACCGTCAAGCCCTATCGCGCTGCGACGCCAGATGAGCTGGACCGCGCACTCACCGGGATCGTCGGTGATCGCATGGAGGGCATGCTCAATTTCCAGGGCGGGTTATCGCTGGCCAGGCGCCAGGCGATTGTCGACTTCGCAACCCAACATCGTCTGCCGGCCATCTACCAGGCGACGATGTTCGCGGAGGCCGGCGGCCTCATGGCGTGGGCACCGGATCTGGTGGAGCAGTATCGGGAGGCCGCGCGCCTGACCGCCCTGATCTTGCAGGGCGCGAAGCCCGGCGACCTGGCGGTAAAGCGACCCGCTAAGTACTACTTGACGATCAACGCCGGCGCTGCAAAAGAAATAGGCCTCCCACTGCCGCCGGCGCTGCTCGCCGAGGCGACGCGAGTTATAGAATAAATAGCTGGACCTTGCAGGAAGCCCCGATGGGGATCACCTCATGCTGTCGTTGGTGCTTGCAAAGCACCAACACAACTATTCCAATGACCTGCACAGGGCATCCGGTGCCGCCGCACCGCGCATTGTGCGAGAGGCCGAGCAGCGCATTCTCGCAAAGCAAGAAATGCCCGTCATTCTCGTTGGGCATTCCTACGGCGGGGCTGTAATCACAGAGGCCGGTAATGATCCCAGGGTTGCGGGCCTGGTTTACATCGCGGCCTTCGCTCCCGACAAGGGTGAGTCTGTCGCCAGCCTTATCAAGGACCCACCCGCCGGCGCTCCCGTCCCGCCGATACTTCCACCCCAGGATGGGTACCTGTTGCTGGACGTAGATAAATTTCCCGCTTCATTTGCGGCTGACGTGCCCCTGATAAGGCCGCTTTCATGGCCAACTCACAGGTTCCACCAGGGCCTCGGTGTCGTGCAGTCTCTGCGCAAGTCGCTCGATATTCTCAACGTGGTCGTTCCAGATTGTAACTTTGTGCCCGGCCAGCTTGCCAAAACACGGCAGGGTTCTGAGCGTATCGAAGTAGTCGTCCAGAATTGAAACTTTCATCGCGCGCCCTGAGCCGGCTTCGCAGTCGCAAGCTCTTTCGCCGACAGGGATGCCTTGCCCGCGTCGCTCAAGATCACTTTCCCAGTGCCGGGTTGGTAGTCAATCAGCCCATCGAGGCAAGCGTCTTCCCAGATCGATAAACGGGGGCAAGACGTGCGCCACGACTCCATTACCTCGGCATAGTCGCGCGGGCGCAGAGCGATCCATTCCAGCATCTGCCGCCTTAGAGCTGTGTTCGTCGCATTCATGGCGTGGACCTGTAGTTCTTCCATCGCGGAAAGGGCAGGGGGGATTCTTGCACAACTGCCTAAAGCAAACGAGACCGGCGTCGGGTGCCCAAGCCGTCCGGGATCCACGCCTCCGTCTGTTTCGCCATTTCGAGAGCATCGTCGGGCCAGATAGGTCTGCTAGGAGGATCGGCATGCGCATGCTATCGTAGTTATCGTGCGAGAAAACCAACGTGACATCGGACTGGTCCGCGCAGTAGGGCCTTGGGCGTTTGCAGCCAGTATTGTTAGTATGATCGTTGGCGCCGGCATCTTTGCGGTGCCGGCAACTCTCGCCGCGTGTGTTGGTCCGTATGCGCCTCTTGCCTTCCTGGCTTGCGGGGTTGCCGTCGGGGCGGTGGCTATGTGCTTTGCCGAGGGCGGCAGCCGGGTCCCGACCAGCGGCGGAGTGTACGGTGTAGTGGAGGCCGCTTTTGGGCCTCTCGCAGGCTATGTCTCCGGGACCCTGCTCTGGGTCTGCTGCGTGCTCGCTTGCGGCGCCGTAGCCGCCGCTCTGGCCGACGTAGTAGGGAGCTTGTTCCCGCCGTCCTTCATAGGGCCAGTACGTGTTGCGGTCATCGTTGGCGTCATTGGCGGTATAGCACTAGTCAACATCGGCGGGGTTGTACGTGGCGCGCGACTGGTTACCGCCACCACTACGCTGAAACTAGCTCCGTTGGCGATCTTTGTCGTCGCCGGCGCGGGCGCAATCCATGGTTCGAACTTCTCAGTGACGGTGCAGCCCGACGCTCAGGGCCTCGGTCGCGCACTGATTCTCGCCGTGTTTTCACTTGTTGGTATGGAGACATCTCTGTGTGCAAGTGGCGAGGTGGCGCGGCCTAATCGCACCATTCCCCGCGCTCTGATCATAGCAATGCTGTCAACGACGATTCTGTATGTGACGATTCAGGTGATCGCACAAGGTATCCTGGGCTCTTCGCTGGCAACTTCCAAGGCGCCGTTGGCCGACGCGATGATGCAGATACATCCGGCGCTGCGGGCACTGATGCTCGTGGGCACCTCACTGTCCATGTTCGGCTTTCTAGGCAGCGACATTCTCGGGAGTCCCCGGCAGCTATTTGCATTTGCGCGGGATGGCCTGCTGCCGCGCGTCCTCGGGCGAGTTCACCCTCGTAGCCACGCCCCCTACATCGCAATTCTGTGCTACGTCACACTTGCTATCGTATTGGCGTTGACGGGAACCTTTGCCGAGTTGGTTGTGCTGTCAACACTGGCCATCGCTGCACTGTACATCGCCGGTTGCGCAGCAGCGTGGGTGCTTGCTCGCCGAGGTGTAGCGCTGTCCGGTGCGCCCCTGAACTTCCGCTTCCTCGGGGCTGCGACCGTGGTCGGCATCAGTAGCATGCTGGCTCTGATCGGTCTGGGTACGCGTCAGGAGATCATCGGGTTGGCGACGCTCATCGGTCTAAGCATTCTCCTTTACCTGGTCCAGGCCCGGAGCGCTCTGGCCAGGCCGCATTAACCCGGATGGCTCGTACGACTGCTTATAGGGAACGATATCAAAGCCGGCAACCACGGCTGGATGCTATGGCCTACGCCAAACAGTCGCCAGCCACGGCTGCTGTTCGCGGGGTAATCCCGTCGGCCGATAGTAATACTCGAGCTCTATGAATCCCGCATCCAGCATGTAGCGACGCCATGTTTCAAGATCGTGGTAAGCGCCGTAGCGCCCGCGGTTCCAGCCTTCCTCGTTCTGGCCGTGCGGATTGGAGCTGAACAGCACGCCCCGCGGCTTTAGTGTGGCGTGCAATTGTCCCAATACGCGCGGCAACTCCTGGGACGGCACATGAAAGAGCGAAGCGTTTGCGAAGATGCCGTCAAAGCGCTCACCCGGCAGGTCAAGCCTGTGGAAATCCTGCTGCCATACCTCGCAACCGGTGTCGGCACGCGCCATGGCAGCAAAGCGGGCGGCTCCCTCCAGCCCGATAACCGTGTGGCCCAATTCCAAAAAAGTCTTGAGGTCGCGTCCTGGCCCGCAGCCAAAATCGAGAATCACCGAAGGCGGCTGGCCGCCGACATGCCGCAATAGCGCGGCGATGTTCTGGCTGACATCGTGATCTTGCGTGCCAGCGCGAAAGTCCTCAGCGCGCTGCTCATAGTACGAGAGCGTCGCAGTGGAGATCTTGTCGAGCTCGTGTGGTTCAAGCCGTTTGCCATGCATCGAGATGCCCGCCGTACCCCGTCACTTCTGGATCGCTATTCTGATCCAGATCGGCGTTGAGTGGAACGGCCGCGTCATCGAGAAGATCGCGCTTTGTCCCGATCCACGTTGGGTCGAATGTGGACTGCGCGGGTGTATGTATGAAGACAACCTTTGTAGTTTGGCTTCATATATGTTAAAGGTACACGCCATGAAGGAGTCACCCGCCGACACCGCGCGCGCAACTGCCCTGGCGGCGGAGCTTCGCGTTCTGATCAGCCAGTTGAGACGCAGACTTCGCGAGCAGGCCAGCCTGGGCGACCTCACGGACTCGCAGATAGCAGTGCTCCGCCGCCTGGACAGTGATGGCCCCGCGACGGTGACCGCTTTGGCCCGAGCCGAGGGTATGCGTCCCCAATCGATGGGTGCGAATGTTGCCGCCCTGGACGCTGCCGGGCTGATAAGCGGCACGCCCGACCCGAACGATGGGCGACAGACCATCTGGTCGCTCACGGCCGCCTGCAGGCAAAAGGTCAAGGCAGGCCGCGCGGCGCGCGAGGATTGGCTGTTCCGTGCCATCCAAACCAACCTGGCACCCGCGGAGCAAGAAGAGCTGGCGCGCGCAGTGGAATTGCTCAAACGTCTCGCGGGATTGTAGTGCGGCCACCGAGGACGAGATCGCGCTCTGATTTCACGAAAGGAAGAACAGCATGCCAGTGACCACGCTCGACCCGAAGACCGCTCTGATCGTCATCGATCTGCAAAAAGGCATCCTGTCGTATCCCACAGTGCATCCAATCGGCGAGGTGGTGAAGCACGCCGCAGCGTTGGCTGAGGCATTTCGCCGTCAACAACTGCCGGTCGTGCTGGTCAACGTCACGGGCGGAGTGCCTGGCCGCACCGAGCACACTCGCAACCTCGGCACGCTCCCACCGGATTTCGCCGATTTCCTTCCCGAGCTCAACCAGCATCCGCAAGACCATGCGGTGACGAAGAGGACGTGGGGAGCGTTCACCAACACGGGGCTCGACCAGCATCTGAGAAAACTCGGTGTCACGCAGGTCGTGATCGCTGGTGTCGCCACCAGCGTTGGTGTTGAGTCCACCGCACGCCACGCCCATGAGAATGGATTCCATGTCACCCTGGCCGTCGACGCTATGACCGACACTAGCCCGGATACTCACACCAACAGCATCAGCCGGATCTTCCCGCGTCTCGGCGAGACGGGGACCACTCGGGAAATCATCGATCTTCTTTGAGTCGTGAGCGGCTCGGCAACAGGCGCGTTCCGCTCGCTCGGGACCTTCAATTACCGGGTCTGGGCTGTCGGTGCGCTGGTATCCAATGTGGGGACATGGATGCAGCGCACCGCGCAGGACTGGCTCGTCCTCACGCAGCTCACTCATAACAACGCGACCGCCGTTGGTGTGGTCATGGCGCTGCAGTTCGGACCGCAGCTTTTGCTGTTGCCACTGACGGGATTCGCCGCCGATTACCTGGACCGGCGCAAGCTCGTGATTGCTACGCAGGCTATCATGGGCTCGCTCGCCTTGGGGCTCGGCATCCTCACAGTGACAGGTGTCGTGCAGTTGTGGCACGTCTATCTGTTTGCGTTGCTGCTCGGATGTGTCGCTGCGTTCGATTCGCCGGCGCGACAGACATTCGTCTCGGAGCTGGTCGGGGAAGACAACATCTCCAACGCCGTGGCGCTGAACTCCACTTCTTTCAACATCGCGCGAACCATCGGACCGGCGGTGGCCGGAGCTCTCATTGCGGCCGTGGGCACCGGATGGGTATTCCTGATCAACTCGGCATCATTCGTGGCGGTCCTCAGCTCGCTGGGGCTGCTCCGCGTCCACGAGCTTCACCGCGGTAACAGAGCCCACCGGACTCGAGGCAGTCTGCTCGAAGGGTTGCGCTACGTATGGCGACACCCCGATCTCAGGGCCGTACTATTCATGCTCTTTCTGATCGGCACGTTCGGACTCAACTTCGCCATCTTCATTTCAACCATGTCGGTCACAGTCTTCCATGCCGGTGCGGGCCAATACGGGCTTGCGACATCGATGATGGCGATCGGATCGGTTACCGGGGCGCTCCTTGCCGCCCGACGCGCAAACCCTGACGTCACCCTCCTGCTCACGAGCGCGGCATTGTTCGGAATCGGCTGCGCGCTGGCGGCGATTATGCCCGTGTATGAGCTGTTTGACGCCGCCTTGGTCATGACTGGCGTTGCCGCGCAGACCTTCACGACCTCCACCAATAGCTTCGTGCAACTCTCCACCGATCCGTCCATGCGCGGCCGGGTGATCGCAATCCTCCTCGCCATCGCAGTGGGAGGAACACCCGTCGGTGCACCGATCGTCGGTTGGGTGGCCGATACTTTCGGACCGCGCTGGGCGCTCGGCCTGGGAGCCGCGTCGGGTTTTGGTGCGACGATTGTCGCCATCTGTTATCTGGCGACGCGCCGATCCGCCGTCAGGGGTCAGGAATGATCTCAGCGTTACCCGCCGCTCCCTGCGGCACGCTCGCAGCCTCGGCCAGGTCGATCAGTTCGTCCGATCTCTTCCACATTTACGGTGGCAAACCCGCGCTCTTCGAACATGGCGAGAGCGATGGCCTCCAACTCCCAGAGCATGAGCTCCGAGCGCTTCTGTCGCCTCTTCTGAACGAGCGAGGGAGCCGCCCATTTCGTCTTCGCTTCGACCGTGATCGCCTCAGCTTTCCGCGCTCGTGAACCCGTCACGGCGGCCCTTCTCGAAGCGTCGCCACCGCCGCGCGTTTTCCGAGGTTGGCGCGCAACTGTGGGTGGTGTTTTGTCTTTCATCCGGCGCTTATAGCATGACGGGGAAGCCATGACAGCCGCCCCGCCGCCGGCGACGCTCCCGCTGCGCTGGACCGAGGAGCACCGGCGCGAAGGGGCCGGCGCCACGGCCGATACCGCGGCGCGTGTGCGCCGCACATCAGGCGCATGGCACCGGGCCGGCGCGCTGCGCGTTTATTGTTGTGTTTTACCCGGCTGGGTGGATGTTGCGAATGAGCTTCTCATTGGCAAACTCGTGAATACCGAGCGGGCCACATTCCCGGCCATAGCCCGATTTTTTGATTCCGCCGAAAGGCATGTCTTCATAAATCCACGCCGGATGGTTGATGTAGACCATGCCGGCCTCAATCTGATTTGCGACGCGTCGCCCGCGCTCGATGTCGCGCGTATAGACTGAACCGCCGAGGCCGTACCGGGTGTCATTGGCAACGGCGATGGCGGCTTGCTCATCCGGAACCACCATTACGGCCGCTACCGGGCCGAAGAGCTCCTCATCATAGGCGGGCGTGCCCTTTTTGACGTTGGTTAGAATTGTGGGCTCAAAGAAGGCGCTTTGGGGACTCGGGCGCTTTCCGCCGAGGATCACCTGAGCCCCGCCGGAAACCGAGCGGTTAACCTGCTCTTCGAGCCGTGCCGCAGCCTCAACTGAAGATAACGGCGCGACGCCAGTCGACTCGTCGAGCGGGTCTCCCATCTTCAGCGCACCGAGCCGCGCCCTGAAACGGTCCACGAATTCGCTGCTTAGCGATTGGACGAGGATGAATCGCTTGGCGGCAACGCACGACTGTCCCATGTTGGTCATTTTGCCCTGCACTGCGCGATCGATCGTGAGGTTCAGGTCAGCGTCCTCCAGAACCACGAAGGGGTCGCTGCCGCCCAATTCGAGGATGGTTTTCTTGATGCTTCGGCCCGCTCGCTCAGCAACTTTGGCGCCGCTCGAATCGCTGCCGGTGAATGACACGCCTTGTACTCGGTCATCGTCGACCACTCGGTTCGTTCCACGGTTAGTCACCATGAGATTGGTGTAAACCCCCGCGGGAAAACCCGCACCCTGAAACAGTCTGTCGAGCGCTTCGGCACATTGCGGAACGCGGGTCGAGTGCTTGAGGAGAACGACGTTCCCCGCCATCAAATTTGGCGCAGCGAAGCGCACGACCTGGTAGCAGGGATAATTCCACGGTTGGATGCCGAAGATGACGCCCAGTGGCTCGTTCACCAGCGTGCCCGCGCCGAGCGGCGATGGAATGCTCTCGGGGCGCAGAAGCTCTTCACCCCTCTGCGCATAATATTCAAAAATGCGCGCGCAAAGCTCGACTTCCTTGCGACCCTCGGCGAGTCGCTTGCCCATCTCGAGGGTCATGAATCTGGCCAGCTCTTCGATGCGTTCGCGGCACAACACTGCGGCTCTACGTAGCACGGCCGCACGCTGCGAGAAGGGGACACGACGCCAAGTCGCGAACCGTTCATGCGCCGTCGCAATAGCCGCGTCGACTTCCTCGGCGGCCATCTCAGGGTAGGTCTTGAGCGTTTGTCCGTTGAACGGGTTGACGGACCGAAGCTGGACGGGCTTGGCATCCGGCTGATTCTGATGTGCTTTCACGGGATCGGATGTGACCATGATACCCCTCGTGTTCGCGACGTAGGGCAAATGCTAAGCGGCTTGGTCGCCGCGTCCATGAGGAGGGTCAATTTGCCGTCTCCCCTTCAGCAGGTCGACGATAGCTGTCGCGTGGCCGTAGCGGTTTGCCCCGTGAGCGGGCGATGGGCAACCCGCAGATGTGGCTTCGTTATGACATGCAAATGTGATCTATTGCGCAGCGCGATCCCGCGCGACGGATGAACACTGGTCGCAGGATGCGTGACATCGACACGGGGATCATCGGCCTTCGGTTTGAGTTACAGGGCATCCATGATCAAAAGACAGCTTCACCCTTCATGAGACCAAGCTGCGCGATGCCCGGTCCGCTGCTCCTCGTCGCTGCATTGGCGCTGCCTGGGTGCTGGTCGGCCCCGATAGCCACCCTGCAATCGAAGAGTAAGCCTCACCGGAACCAGGGTGCGATCGCCGTTGCCGTGGAGTCGGTCAAGCTCCTGCGGTTGTCCAGTCCGTCGATCTCGCTGCGCGCGCGATCACCGTGCTGCGTCCGGGGGCGGGGCTAATTTCCTACAAAGTCGGCTTGAACGTTTCGAATTTGGAGCGTCTGAAAGCCGGCGACAAAGTTCGAGCCACGGTAGCCGAAGAGCTCACGGTGTATGTCAGCCGAGACGGCGACCTGCCGAGCGCCGGTAGCTCGCCCCACACCGTCGTGACGGACGCGCAGGTCCTGTCCGTCGATCCGAGCTACCGCTTGCTTACATTGCACTTTCCGGATGGGCACACTGAAATGTTCAAGGCGAGTCTGCGGATGAAGCTCGATAAAATGGAAACGGGCGATGAGGTCACCATCCGGCCCGTCGAGGCGCTCGCGTTACGACTAAAGAAGTAGAGCAGGGCGGATCATGAGGACCGGACCTCTGAACGCTCGTGCCTTCTTGGCGCGCTGGCGTCCACACCGTCGGGCGGCGGCTGCATTGGCTCTCATCGCTCTGTTCCCGTGTGCCGCCCGATGCCAGATCACGCCCAATCAAGCGAATGAGATCCGCACGGGACTCGAGAACCGCGTTGAAGCCCTAACGATTCTCGGTGGCGATTTCGGACTTTCGGACGGTAGCTTCAGGTCCCGCTCCAAGCTTCAGCCCGGACAAGCCAGTGAGAACGTGGTGTCGAACGTGACCAAGGCTGGGGGCGACGGCGACATCGGCGATCCTCGACCGCTGGGTCATCTCAATTCGGTTGGCAACCTCGGCTGCAGGGCAATATGGGCTATCTCGAGTCGACGAACCTGCCGCGCTCGGGGCCGCGCGTCAGTGACAGCAGTGAATACACCACATGGGCGATCGAGTTCGGTAGCGGAGCACGCTTTTGGTTCAGCGACCACTTCAGCCTGGCACCGACGCTGATGGGACTGTACGGACATACATCGAGCAACTACACGGCGCGCAGCGCCTTCATGAAAGCAAACCAGGCACTTGCCACTCAGCTCGGTCTGATCAACTGGAGCGTCGATACGTGGACGCTACGGCCTGCCATCAACATTCAGTACGTCGTTCCCTTGTATCGCAGCATCATCACGCTGTCGTCCGATCCGACATATTTCTACACAGAGGACTTCAACAGCTCCAACCGGAACGTCCAGATCGATGGCAGCTCGGGCTCTGTGGCCATCAAGATCGACGTTGACGTCCCCCTTGGTGTCGAGCTCTATGGCCATGAGCTGCGGTCGGGTGGCTATTTGAGTCGCACGGATCTGTTCGGTGACCTCAGGAGTGGACTCGGCGTGCACCACATGAATGAGATCCACGGCCGCGTCGTGCTGGATTTCCTCAACCAGTACTGGAAGTTTCAGTGGATCGGAGTCGGTGCTTCCTATCTGTGGGGCCCGAACATTACGGGGTGGACGGTGGGCGCGGACATCGCGTTCCGATTTTGATCCGTTGGCTCAGGTCCCCTGACCGCGGAGCTGTTATTCCCCGGCCCGGGTATATTCGTTGATCCAATTCGTCTCCCAGCTCTGACCGCCATCCGTCGAGAACGCCTGCTCGGTCCGGGCCGCATCGTGACCGAGTCCCTATGCTGAGAAGCGCACCAGCACGGTCCTGCCGTTGATCACTTCCTGATCAAAGAAGTCGCCCCGACCATTCTTGAACACACCAACGTTGGGAATTCCCAAGGTGCCGACGCTCGGGGTGGCGAACTCCAGGTTCCATTCGTGCCTGGATGGGTTATACCAACGTAAAGACATCAGCTCGAGCGGCCCCGCCGGGCCGTCACCCTTGAATTCCACCAGGCTGGCACGCCCTCCCCATACTTTTGTGACTACGCTCCGTCCGTTCATCTCGATCCAATGGGTAGATCCGGTCAGCGGGTGCAGAAGACGCCTCGAGTGCTCTTTCCAGGTTCCGAGGTGGAAATCGAACTCGTGCCCCTCCTGAGCAGTGTCCTCATCACGCATGCGCTGCGCACGTGCGGCCACCGTTGCGGCCGATTCTGGTGCTCGCGTCAGGTCTGCAATGAATGCGGGCGACCAGGTCTTGCCGCCATCTGCAGAGTAGGCTTCCTCGAAATGATGGGAATTCGGCTGGATGTCGGACCAGGTAGCCCGAACCAGGATCGATCGGCCCTCGTAAGTATCCTGGGAGAAGAGCTCGCCACGGCCGCTTTTGAACTCCCCGGTGAGGGGTGTTGTGAGCTCGCCCATTTTACTGTTGATAAATGTCTGGCTCCACTGATGCGCGGCGGGGTTGTAGAGGAAGAGTGTCAGGCCTTCCCAATGCCCGTTCGGGCCGTCCGCCTCGATCTCCTCCAGTTGGCCGCGGCCGTCCCATAAGTTGCGAACGGCAACCGTACCCGTCAGCTCCATCGATCGGGTTGAGCCTGACAGCGGATCCAGGATGCGCCGGATGTGGGTTTGCCAGACCCCGAAGTTGAAGTCAAAGTCATGCTGGCCGTCACGGCGGTCGGTCGAAGCCGCCGGGTCCGCGAGCGGTCGCCTGAACTTCAAAATGAACTGGTCGGTGCGACCTGCAATCGACTTGTCGAAGACGCCGGCCGTATGCGGATCCGCGGGGTTCGCCAGGATAGAGCTCTGCGCAACGAGCTCGAAGCCTGCGGCCATGACCTCTCGCTTGACAGTCTGCGCCTCGATCCGGTGCAGGGTTTCGGTCACCTCCGCCGGCGAGTCTTTAGCGGCGGCATGGTCGAGGACGATGTAGGTCCCGCCGGGCTTCAACGCCGCGTACACCTTTCTGTTGAAAGCCGCGATGTCGACCGGACCCAGGAACTTGTCGTGCAGATCGTGATAGTTCTGCGAGATCCAGAACACATCGAGCTTCTGAGGAAACAGGGGCCCGCGACTGGCCGGAACCGTTTCCACCGTCACGTTGGGGTGGGCCTCGGCCCACCCCTTCAGCCTGGCATAACCGGCGGCCACGTTCGGATAAGTGACGATCTCGTTCAGCTCAACTGCGTGGACATGCCCGGTGCGACCGACCACATCGGCAAATATCCGCGTAAAATAGCCGCTGTTGGCGATGTAGTCCGCGACCTGGTCCCCTGGCTTCAGGCCGGCGAACATCAACGTGTCCGCAGGCTTTCGATTGACATCGCGCGCGACGTCTTCGGGCGGGCGGCTTGGGTCTCCCACTGCCTTTGCAATGAGGTCCGGGTTGGATGGCGCCGTCACCGCCTGAAGTGGCGCCCAGAACATAGCCAGGAAGGTGGCGGAACACGTGATGACGATCGCTCGCAGCAAGATTGGGCCTCCAATGACCAGACAGAGGCCGGGTGCGGATTCGTCCCGGCCCATGCCGCAAGAATGCCCCCGTGTCCGAAGCGCTCACAAACGACAAATTGTCGGCGGGGCAGAAAGATTTTGTTGTTCAACCCTGACGCCCCGGAGATCGCTATGGCGACCCCCATCCGCACGTTGCCGCTGAATGCGTTGCGCAGCTTCGATGCAGCGGCACGGCATCTGAGCTTTGCTGCCGCAGCTGCTGATCTCGGCGTAACCGCTGCGGCTATCAGCGTCCAGGTCCGCAGGCTGGAAGAATGGGTCGGTGTTCCTCTCTTCATCCGTGGAAACCGGTCGATAGCGCTCTCGGCTACGGGACGCACCCTTGCGCCACGCCTCACTGCATTGTTCGTCGAGATGGAACGCCTGCTGTCAGAAGTTGCGAACTTCGATGCGACGACGTTGCAGGTCAGTGCCATGCCGACGTTCGCTTCCAAGTGGGTTGCACCTCGGCTTTCCAGCTTCACCCTGCGGCATCCCCATATCCGCGTACGGATCGTAGGGACCGACCGGCGCTCGGATTTCGAGCGCGACGGCGTCGACGTCGGGTTGCGATATGGTGATGGCGACTACCCCGAGTTGCACAGCGAGCTGATCGCGCAAGCGACGGCATTCCCCGTTTGTAGTCCGGCTCTTGCTGCGCGCTGCGGTGCAGATCCGGCCAGAATCGAGCCGGCCCTGTTGCTGCATGATGAATCTTCCCTGGTTGCACCCGGGCTGCCGACCTGGAGCGCGTGGTTTGCTCAAGCTGGCGTGCCGCGTAGTGTGGATAGCGTCGGGGCTTTATTCGGCAACAGCCACATGGCGCTCTCGGCGGCGATTGCCGGTCAGGGATTTGCCTTAGGCCTCGCGCCACTGGTGGATAGTGACTTGGCAGCTGGCCACCTCGTCAAACCTTTCGCATTGGAAATCTCGAGCCCCTTCGGCTTCTGGTTCGTCTGTCGCCCCGATCGGCTGACGGAACCGAAGATCGCTGCCTTTCGCGACTGGATTCTGGAGCAGGTGGATGAGCAGTAGCGCCCCGATTGTTCTCCTGAGATGGCTGGCTCTCAGTTCGCTCACCATCCCTGCGCTCGCCGTGACGCCAGCGACAAAGATATTCATCCACACCGAACCTTCTGCCGCGATCTACCACAACGGGTGGATCGATCTGAACAAGAACGGAACGAAGGATCCTTACGAAGATCCCGCACTTGCCGTTGAGAAACGCATTGACGATCTCCTCGCGCGCATGACCGTAGCGGAAAAGACGGCACAGATGGTGACGCTCTACGGATTTCCGCGCGTGTTGCAAGATGAGCTCCCGACCGACAAGTGGAGCACCTCCTTTTGGAAGGACGGCATTGGGAATATCGACGAGCACATGAACGGCAACACCGGTCCGAAGAATGAGCTGGCGCAGCCGAAGTATGACCTGCCGTATTCGCAGCACCCGCGCGCGCTGAATGAGGTGCAACGGTTTTTTGTCGAGAAGACGCGACTTGGCATTCCGGCCGATTTCACCAATGAAGGCATACGCGGGCTGCTGCATTCGAAGGCGACGAGTTTCCCGGCGCAGCTTGCGGTGGCAGCGGCATTCAATCGCGAATTGGTGCGCGAGATCGGGCGGATCACGGGCCGCCAAGCGCGGGCGCTTGGCTACACTAATGTCTACTCACCGATCCTCGATCTGGCGCGCGATCCGCGATGGGGCCGCACGACGGAGACATACGGTGAAGATCCCTTTCTCGTGGGCGAGCTGGGCGTGGAGCAGGTTCGCGGGATTCAGGAGCAGCGGGTTGTCTCTACGCTCAAGCACTTTGCCGTGTACAGCGTGCCAAAGGGCGGCCGCGACGGAGAGGCTCGTACGGATCCGCAAGTGACGTGGCGCGAAGTGCAGATGGTTTTCCTGCAGCCGTTCCGCCGAACGATTCGCGACGCCGGCGCGCTCGGCGTGATGTCGTCGTACAACGACTATGACGGGATTCCCATCCAGGCCAACTCACTTTTCCTGACGCACATTCTCCGCGAGGAGTACGGGTTCAAAGGCTACGTCGTTTCGGACAGCGCTGCCGTGGAATTTATCCACGAGAAGCACCGCGTCGCGCCGACACCCGACGATGCGATTCGACAGGCTGTGGAGGCCGGCCTGAACATTCGCACTAACTTTACTCCCCCTGAAGCCTACGGCCGTCCGCTGCGCGAACTAGTGGAATCAGGTCAGCTCTCAATGGCGACGATCGACTCGCGCGTCCGCGATATTTTGCGGGTCAAGTTCTGGTTAGGTCTGTTCGACCAACCGTACGTCGCCGATCCATCCATCGCCGATCGCGTGGTTCGCGCCTCTGAGCATGTTGCGGTAGCCGAACGCGCCGCGCGCGAATCGATCGTGTTGCTCAAGAACGAAGGCGGGATGCTGCCGCTGAAGAAGGACCTCAGACGTGTTCTCGTAACTGGGCCGCTTGCGGACAATCCGCACGGCTGGTGGTCTCGCTACGGCCCGCAGAAGCTCGATTTAGTGACACCGTTAGCCGGTATTCGCCGCAAGCTCGGGCGAGGTGTCGAGGTGGTCTTTCGTGAAGGCTGTCCGGTGATTGACGAACGGTTTCCGGAGAGCGACGTGTATCGTGAGCCGCCGAGCGACGAAACCCGCGCCGGCATCAGTGCGGCCGTTGCTGCGGCCCGTGATGTTGATGTGATCGTGGCGGTTCTCGGCGAAGTCGAGCAGATCTCACAGGAATCTGCCAGCCGGATCAGCCTGAATCTGCCCGGCAACCAGCAGGACTTGCTGGAGGCGCTGCACGCGACCGGAAAGCCGCTGGTGGTCGTGCTTTCAAACGGGCGCCCCTTGAGCGTCAATTGGGCGGCGAAGCACGTAGGCGCAATCGTGGAAATGTGGTTCCCGGGCGAGTCGGGTGGCAACGCGTTGGCTGACGTGCTGTCCGGAGATTACAACCCGAGCGGCCGGCTTCCGATTACGTTTCCGAAATCCGTCGGACAAATTCCGTACAACTTTCCGGCCCATCCTGGTTCGCAGGGACGCGATGGCGGGCAGGTTCAGGGCGCCCTGTATCCCTTCGGTCATGGTCTCAGCTACACGACGTTCAGATATAGCAACGTGGGTGTGTCGCCGGAGCGAGCCACCGCTGGAGCTAATTTCATCGTAGGCTGCGACGTGACGAACACTGGCGCACGCGGCGGTGAAGAGGTGGTACAACTGTATCTGCGTGACGATTACACGAGCGTCGTGACTTTCGATCAGCAGCTTCGCGGCTTCATGCGCGTGAGCCTTGCGCCGGGTGAAACGAAGCGGGTGCAGTTCGAACTGAAGCCCGAGCACCTCATGCTTTACGATCGCGAGGGGAAGTGGTCGATCGAGCCGGGACGATTCACGGTTAGCATTGGTGCCTCATCAGAGGATCTGCGCCTCCGGACGACGTTCACTGTGACGCGGCCGGACGGTACCGCACCGACGGAATCGCCAGTGCGCGAATCAAAGAGCGATCCGCGGTGACGTGAACATGACATTCAGAACAATGACCCTCACCGGGGAGGTAAGAATGACAACATTCAGGATTCTGCTCGCAACAGGTTTCGCGCTAGCCAGCCTCACAACTACAACATCCGTATCGGCGGCGACGGACCCCGACGGCCTGCAGCGCTTCAGGGGTATCTACAAGGAACTTATCGAAACGAATACGACCTTGTCGATAGGGGATTGCACCCTGGCGGCGAAGCGCATGGCCGCGCGTCTAAAGGCTGCCGGTTACCCCGACGAGGATGTGCGGTTGTTCGTTCCGGATGGGCATCCAAAGGAGGGCGGCCTGGTGGCGGTGCTCCACGGCTCCAACCCTAAAGCCAAGGCGATCCTGATGCTGGCGCATGTCGATGTGGTCGAGGCCAAACGCGAGGACTGGACTCGCGATCCGTTCACATTGGTTGAGGAGGACGGATACTTCTACGCGCGGGGAACGAGCGACATGAAGGCACAGGCCGCCATCTGGGTCGACAATCTCATCCGTTACCGAGAGGCCGGTTACAAGCCTAAGCGCGCGATCAAGCTGGCGCTCACCTGTGGCGAAGAAACCAACGGCGCATTGAACGGCGCCGAGTGGTTGACCCAACATGCGCGCGATGCCATAGACGCGGAGTTTGCGTTGACCGAAGGCGTTGACGGTACGCTGGATCCCGAAGGCCATAGGGTTGCGCTCGGAATCCTGGCTGCCGAGAAAACATCGCAAAACTATGTGTTTGAAGCAACCAACCCGGGCGGTCATAGCTCCCGGCCGATACCGGACAACGCAATCTATCACCTCGTCCGCGCTGTCGATCGGGTGAGCCGCTTTGAGTTTCCCGTGCAGCTGGATGATGCAAGCCGCGGTTTTTTCTCGGGAATGGCGCCACTGGTCGGCGGCGAGGATGGTGCGGCAATGACGGCTGCAGTCAAGAACCCGAATGACGCCGCCGCCGTCGCTGTTCTCGACAAGGAGCCGAACTGGCACGCCATGCTGCGCACGACTTGCGTCGCGACCATGTTGTCGGCGGGTCATGCCACTAACGCGTTGCCGCAACGTGCGCGGGCTAACATAAATTGTCGAATTTTCCCCGGGGTTTCTCGCGAAGAGATCCAAGCGCAACTGGTCAGGGTCGCTGACGACCCTGCAGTCGTGGTGAGTATTCCCGAAGTTCGCGGGCCGGTGGCGCCGCCTGCACCGTTGACTCGGCAAGTGCTGGGGCCCATCGAGACAGTGGCCCATCAGATGTGGCCAGGTGTGCCTGTCGTGCCCGCTCTCGAGCCCGGCGCTTCAGATGCGCAGTTCTTGAATCCCGCGGGTATTCCGACCTATGGGGTTACGGGCCTCTTTACGGATCCTGACGGCGGGCACATACACGGCTTGAACGAGCGCATACGGATCCAATCCGTCTATGAAGGGCGGGCGTTTCTATACCAGCTGGTGAAGCTCTATGCTGACCAGTGACGATTCAGGTCTTATCAATCTGCAGGATCGTCTGCAACAGGACGTTGGCGCCGTTAGCGCAATCTGCCCATTGCGAAAATTCTTTCGGTGAGTGGCTGATACCGCCTACGCTGGGTATGAAGATCATGCCCATTGGGCCCAACCTGGAGAGCACTTGGGCATCGTGGCCGGCGCCGCTCGGCAGATGCATCGACTTCAGGCCGAGCATTTTAGAGGCCGCCTCGATCTGCCCCTGAATCTGTGGGGTCGCCAGGGCGGGCGCAAGGTGCTCGATCTTTGTCATCGTGATTTCCGTGCCGGTCATGCGCGCGATGTCTTCGGCCCGCGTGCGTACTGCCGCACCCAGGCGCGCGACATTTTCCTCGGACAAGTCCCGCAATTCGATGGAATGTTTTACCAGGCCTGGAACCACGTTCGGAGCGTTCGGGAACACTTGGAGCTGCCCCACTGTTCCAACCTGCCGACCGGGAGTACGCGTCACCTCTTCCTGGACGGCTTCAATCAGCTTGGCGGCCGCAAGCAACGCATTGCGGCGCTCCGGCATCGGCGTGGTCCCCGCGTGGTTCGCTACGCCTCGGATCTCGACCGCGTACTGCTCGATGCAGACGATCCCGTCGACAACGCCGATCGGAATACCGGCTTTATCCAGTGTGCCACCCTGCTCGATGTGCAATTCCAAGTAGCATTGGAACGAACCGGGCATGCGACGCGCGCTCTCGAGTCGAGTGGGATCACCGCCGATCGCGCGCAGGCCGTCGACCAGTCGAATTCCATTGAACTGTCGCTCGAGCATCTCCGTCGTCACTTCGCCCAGAGTTCCGCTGCTCCCGACGGTGCCACCTTCCTCGTTCGACCAGATGGTCACCTCGAGGGGGTGTCGGGTCACAACCCGATGCTCCTGCAGCGTGTGCACGATCTCGATCGCGGCGAGCGAGCCCAATTCTCCGTCGAAGTTTCCACCGCCAGGCACGGAATCAATGTGCGAACCAAACAGAATTGGCTTCAGCTTGGGGTCGCGGCCGGCGCGACGAGCTAGAATATTGCCTACTGCGTCGATGTGGGGAGTCAGTCCCGCTGACTGAATCAAGCCCATTACGTACGAACGACCCGCAACATCCGAGCCCGAATACGCAACGCGACTAACTCCGTCCGAGAAGGTGCCGCCGGCGGGGCGGCCGTAGATGCTGAGTTCTTCCAAATTGCGCCTGAGGCGCTGCGCGTCAATGCGCAAGGCGGGTCCGGATTGTCGCTCGGTGGCCCAAGACAATACAGGGAACGCAGTTGACGCTCCAACGCCGGCAATGGCTGTCAGAAAGTCGCGGCGACCGACACCTCGTTGCATAACCGAACTCCACATGCCGAAAGTGAGCGGGTGGATGTTACAGGTATCGTAAGCACTCCGCGTGCCGAACGAGCCCAGAGCCAAGGGCAAACTCTGGCGGAGTACTGCTGGCAGAGCGGGGTCAGTGTGCACGCGCTGTACAGCGCGGGATGGCAGCTGAAGGCGAAGGGAGTGCTGCCAGGACCGGCCAAACGGCGTCAGGTGAGGAGGAAGCCAGGGAAGTTCATAGCAGTGGGTGTAGCGGACCCGGTGCCGGCTGTTGTGTGCCGTTTGCGGCATCCGACTGGCTGGGTGATCGAGTGTGCGAACTGGCCGGATCCGAGCTGGACCAAATTAGACCGTTTGCTACAGGCAGGAAGATCTTTGCTGTACCCCTGGTCCCCTCTTCGCCAGAACCGCAAGAATCGGGTGGGCGCGCGGGCCGGGCCGGACCATGATCTGCCGCGCCGTGCAGATCTGCCAGAGTATTGTGTCAGCTTCGTTGGGGCAAGAAAGGAGGTACGCATGAACGTCGAATGCATATCCAGTCCAGACTTTCCTCAAACCATGGGACCGTATTGTCAAGCCACCCGCGCCGGGCAGTTTATTTTCTGTGCCGGACAAGGTGGCGCAGACCCGGCAACGGGCAAGCTGGTGGCAGGCGGCATTCGCGAGCAAAGCCATCAAGCAATCCGCAATCTCCAAACGATCCTGGAAGCAGCAGGAAGTGATCTCTCGCATGTGGTCATGGTCACCGTGTTGCTCCACGACTGGAAATACTTTGAGGGAATGAACGGGGTCTTTGCGGAGTTTTTCGGTCAGAAACCGCCGGCGAGATCCACTATCCGCGGCGAGCGTTGGCCGGAGGGCGCACTCGTAGCGATGAGTGCCATCGCGGTAACCAAGGACTGACTTCAGGTCTTGCGTATGGGAATTAGCGATCGTAGCCTGGCGTCACGTAGATAGATCCCTGCCCAAACGATTACGCCCAAATAGATGCCAAACAACACGTGGGAGAACAGTGGATTGCCAACACGCACGTGCGTGGCAACGGCGCCCCCAAGGTATCCCGTGAGCAGGATTGCTCCCAGTACTGTCGTGCGGGGAACGGCATAGAGGATCGTGCAGAGTATCAATACGATGCCAAGCCCCCGCGCGGTATCTACGCCAGTGAAACCAAGTGCCGCCCCAGATTCGAGAACGACATTCAACGCCAATAGCTTCATGGTCGAATCCATGACGAGAAAGAGTATCGCCAATGAGGAGAGTATCCACCCAATTCGATACCTCCAGTCCCGCACAGTCGATTGGATTGATTCGACTCCATCGACCATATGTTTCTCCCGCCATCTGGTGTGTTTGCTCGCGGGGAAAATCTAACGGAGCGGGAATCCCTCGGTCTTGTACAAAAACGACAGCTGGGTATCCGGGCGATTGACCTCGGTGGGAGTTATACCGATCCAGCGCCGGAGCGAACGCGTCAGATGTGCGTGATCATAAAACCCACATTGCCAAACTACGTCGGCGATCGCCACGCCTTCCCTCAGCAAGTTGAGCGCGAAACGCGCGCGCTCGATTTGTCGCAAGGTGTTATGTGTCATTCCGATAACTTGCAGAAAGCGCCGTTGCGCCGAACGGGTGGAAATCGCTGTAGGCTCGCTCCTCAAAGCTGCAGTAACTTCTGGGTCGCGAGCCACGAGACCCTTGTTGACAAGTTGGTTGACAAACGATTCCGCGTTGTCAAAGGTCGGGAACTCCCATTTCCGGCCATTCAGCAGAAAGGATCGCTGCGACAGCTGCGGTAAATTCACACCGAGGGTGTTCATGAGCCGATGCGCAGGTAACTGCGGCATGAAGGTACCCGCCTTGAATCGAATTGCGAGCCACTCGCCATTCTCCGGACACAGCACTTCGGTTGGCTTCGTTTCGGGACCCCGCAAAGTTACGATTGATTTACCCCTGACACAGGTGATGACCATTTCCCAATGGCTGGACGCGACTGACAGGAATATGCCGGCGCGCTCGCTATGGCAACGCCAGACCCGCTCGATGAAAGGCGAGTCGGAAGCCCTGTCGTTGTCGAAGGTGATGAGCATCGTAGGGACACCGCGAGCGTTACCAGGCCGACCAGGCAGCTCAAGAGGCGCGAATCTCACCTAGGCGAGGAGGGCATGGCCAATCTCCCAGTGAAGCCCGAACGGGTCAACCAAGCGTCCCAATCGCCAGCCGTGCGAATCGCCTACCGGGAACACCTGTGACGCGCCGGCCGCCAGCGCTCGCGCGAAAACCGTATCGGGGTCCCCGACGGTCAAAATCATTCGAACCGACCCGCCCCCGAGAGACTCGGGGGCTGACTCATGAGGTTGTCCGTCACTCAGCCAAAACTCCGCGCCATCCACGGAGAGTCGCGCCACTACCCCTGCACCGGGATCCTCCAACCGATAGACCACCGTCGCTCCGAATGCCTCATGGTAAAAGCGAAGAGCTTGCTCACCGTTTCGAACGGTCAGCCAAGGTGCGATCGTGCAAGAGGTCGAAACGCGCGCCGAACTCATGGCCATATCCTACGCTCCCCTATGTCTGGTTGCGACCGAGGCCGTGTGGGTAGCGCAACGTTGGGCGCGCACACTGCCTCCACAACGGGTGCATGAGCGCGGGACCCGGTATGCTCGCTTGAGGGACTTGACGAAACAATGACCCCGAAACACGTTCATTTCCTCAAGTTGACTGAGGTGTATGTCAATAGCCCGGCACTCAACAAACCGCCTTCGGATTCCCCACCGGAAAATCGAGTCATGATGTTGACCCTGTGGGCTGTCCTATTCTCCCCGATCTCTCTATGGGGTCCCGTATTGTTCGGCATCTTGACGTACGGAGTACTCCGGGGACGAACCGATGTACATCTGCGCTGAGGGCGCCCAGACAAAATGCCCCTCAACGATCTGACCACTCCCCTCGCCCCAACCGTTCGCATCCCCGACCAGCAGTGCCGAGCGCGGATCGAAGTGCGCGGGCCTACCGATCGAAAGACCGGTCACGACCCTGAATTGACATAGCGTTCGGCCCAATACCTGCCGGTCGGAACCGGGCAGAGCGGACGTCCACCGGCCCGAGTTATAGATAGGTATTGACCTAAGTAATGCCATTCTAGATACTAAGGCATATGCCTTATTAACCAGCGCACGGAGACTGAGAATCATGGTTGCCAAAGCCGCATACGCCAACGGAGAGCTCGATCGGGAGATCGTCCTATCGCGCGTCATTGACGCTCCTAGGGATCAGGTGTTCCGTGCCTGGGTCGAGCCCAAACGCATGTTCCGATGGTTTGGCCCGCGCGGGTTTCGCTGCGAGGTGCACCAAGACAGCGAAGCCAAGGCCGGCGCGGTGTGGCGGTTCGACATGATTGCGCCCGATGGTCAGCGATTCACCAATCGAATGGTGTTTCTAGAGGTGATGCCCAACGAACGGCTGGTTCTCGATCACGGGTCGGACAAAGACGACGACCCCAATCGATTCAGGGTGACAATTACCTTCGATCAGCAAAGCGATGGCAAGACAGTGCTTACGCTCCGGCAGCTTCACCCGAGCAAAGCGCAACGCGACGGCACTATCGGCTTCGGTGCCGTCGAACTCGGCTATCAAACCCTCGACAAAATGGATGAGTACCTCCATGGGCACTGACGTCGGCACTCGGGCAACTGCGGGCCGAGGAATGGCGGCGCGCAGTCACCAGATCAGTCGCGTTTTTCAGGCGCTGGCGGACCCTACCCGGCGCGCTGTTGTCGAGCGGCTGGCTCTGGGACCTGCCTCGACGACGGAGCTTGCGCGTCCGTTTAGCATGGCCCTGCCTTCCTTTGCGCAACACCTTCAGATGCTCGAGCAATGCGGCGTCGTGCGATCGCGCAAGGAAGGGCGCGTTCGCCGCTTTCATCTTGTTCCGAAGCCGCTCGCAACCGCCGAAGACTGGATGGTTGGACAGCGGGCGGTTTGGAACCAGCGCCTCGATCAGCTGCAAGACTACGTGGAAGGTATGAAGACATCGAAACGCTGACGCGTTACGCAACGGGGATGATTCTCGCGGCTTTTCGAAATCCGCTCGCAAAAAGACGATCGCAAGCTTTCACCCTGGCCGCGCGGTCAGCCGCCGACTCCTATTGCTTATTTGCCCGGCTCAATTAACACTCCCGGTGCATTCATCGAGAGCGCGGGCACGCAATTCATGAGATTCAAAACAATCATTACCGGAACTACCGGCATGGTCGGGGAAGGTGTCCTACTCGAATGTCTGAACCATCCCGCTGTCGAGCAGATTTTGGTCATCAATCGAAAACCGGGAGGCATGTCGCACCCAAAACTGCGCGAAATTATTCATACGGATTTCTTGAATCTGGCGTCCATTGAGCCGCAACTGGCGGGATATGACGCATGCTTCTTTTGTCTGGGGGTATCATCGGTCGGCATGAACCAGCAGGAATATAAGCGCATTACCCATGACCTCACATTGAACGTCGCGCAACTTTTAGCAAAAGGCAATCCTGACATGACCTTCTGCTACATCACAGGTGCGGGCACCGATAGCAGCGAACACGGACGAATTGCATGGGCGCGCGTGAAAGGCGCCACCGAAAATGCCTTGATGCGGGTATTCAAACGAGCCTACATGTTTAGACCCGGCTTTATGCAAGCTACACCCGGACAGAAAAACGTAAAGAGCTATTACCAATGGCTGGCCTGGGTCTACCCTATCGGTCGTGCACTGTACCCCGCAGGCTTTTGTACGTTGCGGGAAGTGGGGCAGGCGATGATCAACGCGGTCATCAAGGGCTACCCTCAACCGATTCTAGAAGTGAAGGACATCGTACAGTTGGCGAAAGCCTGATGCGCCGGCCGCGCCGCTAGTACAAGAGCCGACTCCTTCCGGCTGCCATCTGGCGTCGGCGACCGACGGCAACGGATCTGAGCGAACAACGGGTGTCTTGGCCGCCGCAACACTGGTTAGCGCGATCCATTTGACTGCGCTCCGTTCGGCGAGATCGATCTCAAACACCATGATGAGCTTAGGCGCTCGGCCATAGGTCAACACCAACGGTCTGATTCTATTCCGCTCCTCGGCGTTCGCGAGCACCGGACGACGCATTCGAACGTGGACATGGGCGTGGCCGCCGCGCAGAAACGCCTGGACGAATCGCCTGTCCCGGCGCGATCCATCGGCATGCTGAGCTGTGCGACGAGGCAGGGAGACATGGTCATTCCCGGCTTCGGCAGCATGTTACAGGCGGGTCTTGGCATTCCGGCGGTGGAGTTATTCACGGCACATGGCATTTGCGCGAGCAGTGCAATGGCGTTGAAGGCTGCTGCTAAGGCGCTGAAGGTAGGGGAGCATCGCAACGCATTGGTCGTGGTGAGCGAGCTTGCGAGTGGTTCGAGTTCGAGCGACGACTGGCGCAGGTGCCAATAGCAAGTCCCTAGCGCATCGGCGCAGGCCGCACTTCAAGGACCGATCTTTCCTGCCAGGTGCCGCAGAAGGTTTGAGCCAGTTCGATCGATGTGCAGCTCGAGGCGCTCGCAGGTTGCCTCGACGTCGCGAGCGACCGCTCGCTGGGCGATTTCACCGTGCTCCGCGCCCACCTTGCGATCGCCGGAAGTCGCCCGGAGAAATGTCCTGCGATAGCGATCATTCAGGTTCAACAAGACCCTGCAGAATTCGATGAGCACCGGCATCCGGCAGCCGCTGATCAGCGCGATATGAAACTCGCGATGGCTCGCTTCCCACTGTTCCAATGTTGAGGGTTTCGCTGCATCTCGCGCGCACCGGTTCAACTTGTGGAGCGCTCGCATGACATCGCTTTCCCAGTCGATGTCGCCCGCGGACATCGACTCGCGCAGGGCGAACACTTCGAATTCCTTTCGCAGGCGAGTGATCTCCCTTAGATTCGAAAGCGAGACCGGCGCGACGCGGTAGCCGCGGTTGTCCTCGAACTGGACGAGTCCGCCCGAGATCAGTCGCGCCAGCGCTTCGCGCAGGGGGCTCAGGCTGACTGCGAACTGCTCTCTGGCGCGCTCCAGATTGATCTTGGCGCCGGCGGCGAGTTGCCCCGAGACGATGGCTTCCCGGAGTCGGTCAGTAAGCTGGCTCGCGATCGTGATCTTGCCAGCGTCGACCAGGGTCATCAGGGGTTTCATCGGTTTTCGTCGCGCGTATCGAAAGGGCGATCATAATCGGTGATATGGAAATAATCGATTATTTCTTGGTAGACTGCCGGAACTCACTCCAGGTACTTAGCGGCTGTTGAGGGATTGATGCATATTCAGCGGCATGAGGACGTGACACCGGCCGTTCTGAAGGTCATGGAACGCACACGCGATCCGCGCCTGCGAGAGATCATCCTGTCGCTGGTCGAACACTTGCATGGGTTCGTCCGCGACACTCGTCTGACCGAGGCGGAATTCCGCGACGCGACTGCCATACTGGTAGAGCTCGGGCAGCTGACGACCGACACTCACAATGAAGTGGTGCTCATGGCCGGCTCACTGGGTGTTTCGAGCCTGGTCTGTCTTCTCAACAATGGCAACCGGGGTCAAACGGAGACTTCACAGTCGCTGCTCGGCCCGTTTTGGCGGATGAATTCACCACGAGTGCCGAATGGTGGGTCTATCGTCCGCTCTGACACGCCTGGTGCGCCGCTCTACGTGAATGCACGTGTGCAAGACACCAACGGCAGACCCATCGCCGACGCCGAAGTAGACGTCTGGCACGCCTCTCCGGCAGGATGGTATGAGAATCAGGATTCGACTCAGACTGACATGAATTTGCGGGGCAAATTGATGACGGACGAGGACGGCCGGTTCTGGTTTCGTACGGTGAAGATGGTTGGATATCCGATTCCAACCTCCGGGGTTGTCGGACGCCTGCTACGGCTCCAGGATCGTCATCCCTATCGCCCGGCGCATTTGCACGCGCTTATTTACAAGTCCGGGTACAAGGTTCTCATATCGCAAGTATATGATTCGACCGACCCTCACATCGATACGGATGTCCAATTTGGCGTGACTGAGGCGACGATTGGGAATTTCGTTCGCCACGATGTGCCGCGCACTGGTGAGTCCGTAGCTCCCTGGTACTCGCTTGACTACACCTACGTGATGGAAAAGGGTGAGGCAATCCTGCCGCGGCCACCGATCAAATAGCGGTGGCGGGCAGGCCTGGTTGACTCGGCCATGGTGGCCGGTGGAGGGTGTTGTGTTGTCAGACGACGAATGTCGGCGATGTGCCGAAGATCTGCTGCGAGCTGAGCGTGAGCGCAAGGCGATTACGCAGCCCAGCCGCACATTTGCGGGCATGCAGATCGAAGACGCGTATCGAATCCAAGGTTTCTGGGCGGAATCCCGCGTAGCCCGGGGAGCCCGCATGGTCGGGCACAAGATTGGCCTGACCTCGCGTGCGATGCAGCTCGCCTCGAAAATGACCGAGCCGGACTACGGTCGAATTCTCGATGACGCGCTTTACAATGATGGCAGTCGAATCGCGGCCAACCTGTTTCTAAAACCGCGTCTGGAGGTGGAGCTGGCGTTCATCATGGGAGCGGATCTCGAGGGGCCTGGGACGCGAATGTTCGATGTGATGCGGGCGACCGAGTTCGTGGTTCCCGCACTCGAGATCATCGACTATCGGACGGAAGTTCCGCGCGCCATCACGGACACGATTGCTGACAATGCCGCGTTCGGAGCGATGGTCATTGGTGGGCGGCCGATCCGACCGATGGATATAGACATCCGCTGGGTGGGGGCCACGCTATCGAAAAATGGCGTGATCGAAGAATCCGGCGTATCCGCAGCCGTGATGGGACACCCTGCCGCCGGCGTGGCGTGGCTGGTAAACAAGCTGCACGCCGTGGAAACGAAACTGAAGAAGGGGCAAATCGTCCTCAGTGGCTCTTTCACGCGGCCGGTGGACATTGCTGCCGGGGATGTCATTCATGCCGACTACGGTCCTCTGGGTGCGATAGGCGTGTCGTTCATATGACCTCAAAGCTGAAACTGCCGCACAACCGATTCAAACGCGCAATTGCCTCGGGACAACAGCAAATCGGACTCTGGTGCTGTTTGTCGAGCGCGTACGCTGCGGAAGCCGTTGCGGGTTCTGGGTTCGATTGGCTGTTATTTGACACGGAGCATTCGCCGGGAGACGTGACAACCGTCCTGGGACAGCTGCAGGCGGTCTCCGCCTACGAAGTGACGCCGGTTGTGCGTCCTCCAAGCAATGACCCCGTGTGGATCAAGCGCTTTCTGGATCTTGGCGTCCAAACGCTTCTGATTCCGTACGTACAGAACAAAGAGGAAGCTTGCCGCGCTGTCGCGGCCGTCAGATATCCTCCGATCGGGATACGAGGGGTATCTGCAATATCACGTGCGACGGGATTCGGTCGGGTCGAAAACTACCCGAAACACGCGGAGTACGAATTGTGCCTGCTCGTGCAGGTTGAGACATCGGATGCCTTGCGTGAGTTGGAGGAGATAGCCGCTGTGGAGGGAGTCGATGGAATCTTCATCGGCCCCGGGGATCTCGCGGCGAGCCTCGGCCGAGTCGGTGAGCCCGGACACCCGGACGTCGTGGCTGCGATCGAAGACGCGATTACACGGGTTCGCGCGTGTGGCAAGGCGGTTGGCATTCTCACACTCGACCCTGTATTCGCCCGGCGTTGCATTCAGCTCGGGACGACATTCACCGCCGTAGCGATGGATGCGGTAGTTCTTGCCCGTGGCACGGAATCGATCGCGGCCCAGTTCCGCTCGAGCTGAAACGGCCATTCAGGGTCCGATTTGTGCATCGTCCCGATAGCGGGACTGCGCGGCCAGCCGGATCGCGACATTGGCGGCGCCGAACGCCCGGTAGCCGCGGCGCTCGACGATCTCGAAGAAGAACCGTTTGGCAAAGGCTCGCGAGACAAGTTGGAAATACTCTCCGTCATTGTCGCGATCGTAGAGAATGTTGAGCTCCTTCAGTTGGGCCAGTAGCTGCTGATCGAGACCGAAGCGCGCTTGCAGGTCTTCATAGTAGTTGGGAGGGATGGGCAACGTGGCAAGCCCCAGCTCACGCAAGCGACGGGCGGAGGCCAGGATATCGGCGCTGGCGAGCGCTATGTGCTGCACGCCCGCCCCGTGGAACCCCTGCAGGAAGCGTGAGGCCAGGGTTTGCGGACTGCTCGAGCCGTTCAGCGTAATCCGCATTCCGCCTTCGGCCGACTCTATGGTCTGTGTCTGCACCAGCCCCAGTGGGTCGGCGATCTGCACCACCGGCGCCTTGGAAACCTCGAACAAAGCTACGTAATACAACAGCCACGAAAGCATTTCTTCGTAGTGCATGGTTTGCGCCACGTGATCCACGCGCAACAGCCCTGCACCCCGTCCGCCAGAGCCGCCGTTGACCGGCATGAAGTCGGTATCCCAGACTTCGGCCTCGGAGCCGGCTTCCATCAGATAGATCAGGCTGCCGCCGATCGCGTGCAAGGACGGGATCGACATCTCGCCGGGCACAATTGGCTGTGAGAACCTGCGAATCTGTAGTGCCTGGGCGCGGGAGAGCGCGCTCGGGACGTTTTCGATGCTCAACCCAAGGGCGCACACGGATGCACCATGCATGCTGCCGTAGGCGCGTGCGAAGCTGTCCGGCTCGCTGTTGATCACGATGTTGATTCCGTTCTGACGCCAGCGTGTCACTTCCTTGGACTTGTGTTTGCCAGCGCGTGAAAAGCCCAGGGAAGTGAACAGGGATTCCAATTGCCCGATTTCATTTTCATTCGCCGCAAATTCGAGGAATTCGACGCCCCGCACACGCGCGCGCGGGGGGAGTGCAGGCGTCAATCGCGGCGCGATCCGGCGTGCAACCTGATCGTAGAGGAGTGTCAGCGAGCGATGACCGTCCAGGGCGACTGCGGACGCTGAGCTCGAGCGGAAGCGGTCATTGAATATCTCGAGCGACATGACATTGCTGTATCCCTTCTGCAGCAACTCGGCCACGAAGTCGATGACGGGAAGCTCGCCCTGACCCGGCATGTTGCGAAAGTGTCGGCCCCAGGACACGTAGTCCATCTGCAGCGCAGGCGCATCTGCGAGCTGCACGAGGAAAACGCGCGCTGGATCAATCTCTCGCAGGCTCTCGGTTGGAATAGCGCGCGCCAGTGAGTGAAAGCTGTCGAGGATCAGGCCAATAGCGGGGTGGCCCGTTTCACGCACGATCGACCAGGCTTCCCGGTGATCCCAGACATGTTTACCCCATGCGAGGGCCTCATAGCCGACCCGCAGGCCACGACGCGCGGCGCGCTCGCCCAGTTCGCGAAAGTCGGCAACGATGCGGCCGCGGTCACCCGATGAGACAGGGGAGACGTTGGAGCAGATCAGCAGAAGCTCGGCGCCCAGTTCCTCCATGACATCGAACTTGCGCTCGATTCGCGCAAAAACTTGCGGGCGCAGGTTGTCGGGCATCCCCTCGAAGTCGCGGAAGGGCTGGAAGGCCGTGCACTTCAGTCCCAGCTCGCGTATGAGGGTCCCGATCTCGCGGGCCGAGCTCTGCGCGGTCAGCAGATCGTTTTCGAAGATCTCGACGCCATTGAAGCCTGCTTGCGCAATGGCACGCAGCTTGAGCTCCAGGGCACCACTCAGTGAGCAGGTTGCGATCGAGGTAAACATGGGCACCTCCGAAACCAGTCGTGATGTCGATGGTCACTCGCCGGTGACAGTCTCAAAATGCCGCTGCATCCGTTTCCCGTCCGCGGCTCGGCCCGTGAAAAGCTCGAACGCCCGCGCAGCCTGGAAGATCACCATTCCGCTGCCATCGAGAGTACGGCAGCCGAGAGCCCGGGCGTCGCTCAGCAGCTGGGTCACGATCGGGAAATAAACGATGTCGGCAACCCAGAGGGAAGGGCGCAACAGGTCGGCCGGCACTGCCGATCCTGGGTGCGTGGCCATCCCTAAGGGTGTGGCATTCAGCACTCCCTCCGCGCCCGCGATTATTTCGCGGAGGTCCTGCGCCGCGCGTACCTCGCGTTCCGGGAATCGCTGTTGAAGATCCGTCGTGAGTGCATGCGCTCGCTCGAACGCAATATCCACGATGGTCAGGCGCTGCACGCCGAGCCGAAGGAATGCGAACGCCGTCGCCGCACCGGCTCCGCCGCCACCCACCTGAACCACCGAATTGAGCGCGGCGCCCGGCATACCGCGGCGGAAGCTTTCCTCGAAGCCCGATGCATCCGTGTTGTATCCGATTCGCCGGCCATCACGCAGCTGGATGGTGTTCACAGCTCCGATCGCCTGCGCTTCAGGGCTCAGATCGTGCAGTAGCGGCAGCACCCTCTGTTTGTACGGGTAGGTTATGTTGAGTCCTGCGAACCCGCGGCGCTCGGCTTCGTTCAGTACCTCGGGGAGGGATTCGTCGGACAGGCCGCGCTGATCGAAGTCCAGCAACTCGTAGGTCAGCTCAAAACCCTGTGCCGCGGCTTCGCTCCTGTGCATGGTCGGAGATTTCGAGGCCTGAATGCCGCGTCCGATCAAGCCCACCAGGTACGACGCGCGTGGCTTCGGGCCCGGCGGTTTCCTGTTGAGCCCGGACTGCGGGGGAGTTGCGGCCATGGGGGATCCGTTGACAAGTACTAACTAGATGGTGAATTCTATGTGGAACGCAGCAGGGGAGTAAAGCTCCCCTATCCGAGCTTTCTATTGCGCGGCAATGCCGCGGGTCCTGAGGGGGGCGCATGGAAATACGATCGGTCAAAGCGGATTGCGGCACGGCATTCGCAGTTCTTGCCGGCCTGTTTACGTTGGCGGCAGCGCCATTGCCTGTTGGGGCACAACAGCAGGGGCAGCAGCCGGCGGCGCCGCTTGCAGCCGCACAGTCCGCCCAAAAAGACACCGACGCCGCATCGAAGCTCGAGGAGGTCGTGGTCACCGGAACCAGCATCCGCGGCACCGCTCCGGTCGGCTCGAATCTCATCACGGTGAATCGGGAGGCAATCGCTGAAACCGGTGCTCAGACCATGCAACAGATTCTGGCCTCCGTGCCCGCGGTCACCGGTTTCGGCAATGCGGCCCAAGGCGGATTCGGCAGTGCAGATTTGTCGGGCACTTACGCTCCGACCATACACGGCCTCGGCGCGAGTGCGAGCAACGGCACGCTGGTCTTGATAGACGGCCGGCGTCTTCCGCTCAGCGGCATCAACCACACGCTGGCGGATCCAAACATCATCGCGCCGCTCTCGATCGAGCGTGCGGAGGTGCTGCCGGACGGCGCGTCCTCGACCTACGGATCCGATGCGGTCGCAGGCGTCATCAATTTCATTACTCGCAGGAACTTCAAGGGACTCGAGGTCAGCGGCCAGGTGGGCCTCGCGAACAACTACAACACCGAGCAGGCGGGACTTCTGTGGGGAGACGCATGGGACCGCACCTCGCTAATGATCTCCTATGACTACGAGCGCCGCAGCGCTTTGAGCAACGCCGACCGTTCCTTCACGCGGGCCAATCAAACCGGCCGAGGTGGGGGTAACTTCGCTACTTTCAATTGCGGATCCGCCAGCGCCAGAGTCGGGGGCAGTTATTATCTCTATCCGTACAATGGGGCCGCGGTCACCGGCGCTCCGTGCGACTACACATCGGTTGCCGACACGCTGCCCGAGGACGTTCGCAACAGCGTACTGATAAAGCTCACGCACGAGGTCAACGATCGCATTTCGCTGGATGGTGACCTGGTGTATTCCGACGAGGCGAATACCGGGAAGATCAGCCGCGGCACGCTCTCAACGACGGTGTACGGGCCCGGCAGCACGCCTCCCGGCGGCACGGGCCAGATCAATCCGTTTTTTCAAGGACCGCCCGGCGCCACCTCCGAGACCATTGGCTTCGATGCCAACAATCTGCTGGGTCCCGGCGCTGAGAACCAGGCCGGAGCCAAGACGCTGATGGCCAGCGGCACCGGCAAGATGCAGCTGTTTGGCGACTGGCTGGCCACGGCGGGTGTTACCTTCGGGAGGAGCCAGAGCACGCTGTACCAGGTTGGGCTGCTTTGCACGAGTTGCGCGAACCTGGCTCTGAACGGTACGACGAACCCGGCCGGCAACCCCACAACGCCCTCGCTCGCCGGTACGACCACGGCCGTTACAAATCTGCCGCTCACCGCGGCGAATGCCTTGGATGTCTGGAATCCACCCGGCAGCAATCGGACCTCCGCCGCGCTGCTCGCCCAGCTCACGGACTCGACACAGTGGCAGGTGACGAACCAGACGATCAAGGACTTTTCGATCAAGCTCGACGGTTCACTGTTCGAGCTGCCCGGAGGCAGTGTGAAGGCTGCGATCGGCGCGGAATACATCCGTTATACGATCTATCAGCAGGTGGTCCGCCCCAACAATACGGGTCCGTCCTCACTGGATTCCCAGGGACTGACCTACGACTGGGGCCGCAACATCAAGTCAGGGTACGCGGAAGTGCTGATTCCCGTGTTCGGCGACGGCAACGCGCTACCCGGTCTGCGGCGGCTCGAGGTCAACGTTTCGGGACGGTACGACGACTACAACGACGTGGGAGGCACTTCGAATCCGAAGTTCGCACTGAGCTGGGAGCCGCTGACCGGTGTGTCGGTGCGCGGCAATTTCGCCCGTGCGTTCACGGCGCCGGCTCTGACCAGCACGGGTGCGAACGGTGTGACGGCCGAGTCGGGTTACCTGACCGCCGGCCCGGCTAACGGCGTGGTGGCGAACCTCCAAGTTCCCAATACTTATCCTGGCGCAATAGGATTGCCGGGGTGCACGGCGGCGACGCCTGTTTGCACGATCAACACGCCAACCGTGACGGGCGTGTCGATCACGGGTCCGAATCAGAAGCTGAAGCCGGAGACCGGCAAGACCTGGTCTGTCGGAGTGGACCTGACTCCCGTGCAATTGCCGGGCTTTCGCGCGAGCGCTACGTTCTGGAACGTAGAGTACAACGGGATGATCACTTCGCCCCAGGCGGCATTTGCGCTGAGCTCGCCGGCCCTGTCGTCACTGCTGAATCTGTATCCGGGTGGGGCGAGCGCGGCGCAAATTGCGGCCGCTGCCGGTGCGCGCACGCAGACCGGGGCGCTCCCGCCAAACGTCTATTTCATCTACAGCTACCAACAGCAGAATGCCCTCAACCTGCGGGCCGATGGTATCGATGCGGATGTCAGCTACGCGCGCGACACTCCTGTCGGAGGTTTCAGCGCCGATCTGGCAGGCACGGTGAAGCTGAAGATGAAGCAGCAGTTCGGCAGCGGGGGCGAGTGGTTCGACATCCTGAATACTTCGGGATTCAACACGACCTTTCCCTCGAACAAGGTCTCCGCCCGGTTGGACCTGGGATACAAGCTGAGGGGGCTTAGTGCCAATGTCATCGGAAACTACGCCGGCTCGTACTACAACTGGAATGGCGCGGCGCCTTTTCCGGTGCGTCGTAATGCGGCGTTCTCGCCGATTGGCGGCGGCCAAGGGGTCAAGGCGTTCACCACGATCGACCTGCATGCGGCGTACAACTTTGGCGACACGGGTGTGCTGTCCAATACGGAAATCAGCCTGACGGCGCTCAACGTACTCAACAAGGAGCCGCCGTTTTTCAACGCGGCCATTGGCTACGATCTGTTCAATGCGAATCCCATCGGGAGGCTCGTGACCCTGGGGCTCAGCAAGAAGTGGTGAGCCGGATCGCTCGGTGGGCGTTCGGCTGCGCTGCGGCGTGCGCCAGGATAGCTGTCGCCGAGCCGTCAGACTGGCCGACATACGGTCATGACGCCGGAGGGATGCGGTACTCGCCGCTGTCGCAAATCAACACTTCGAATGTACGACAGCTCGTGAAGTCCTGGGGCTACTCCATGAAGCGGCCAGCGGCTGCAGCCGGGGCTTCGGCACCTGCGGCGCCTGCTGAGGGTCCAGGGGGTGCAGCGGAGGCCTCCCAGCGGGCCGCCGAGGGACTGGGACCGCTTCCTCGCAGGCGAAGTCGATTCGGGGGCTCGGAAGCCACTCCACTCGTGGTCGGCGGTTTGATGTATCTACCCACTCCGTATCGACGCGTCGTGGCGTTGGAGCCCGAGACGGGGAGGGAAGTCTGGTCCTATGAAGTTCCCGGGACCTCCCAGCCCTCACTGCGCGGCGTCGAGTACTGGCCGGGCGATGCAAATACTCCGCCGCGTATTTTCTTTGGCACGCGGGATGGATTGCTCATCGGTCTGAATGCAAAGACCGGGAAGCCGGCGGAAAGTTTTGGAAATGCGGGCGTCGTGGAGCTGAAAACGCCGGATGTCGTACCGAATCCCGCTGCCTCTTCGCCCATGACTCAGTACGGCCTGACTTCGCCCCCGCTCGTGTTCCGTGACCTCGTGATTACGGGGTCGGCTGTGCAGGAGTTTCCCCAACTCGGTGCGGCGGGCGATGTTCGCGCGTGGGATGCGCACACTGGCCGGCTCGTCTGGACTTTTCACACCGTGCCGCGACCGGGCGAGTTTGGACATGGCACTTGGAAAGGTCGCAGCTGGGCTGGCCGATCGGGTACCAATGTTTGGGGCCTCATGACGGCCGACGTCGGGCGCGGCATCGTCTATCTGCCGGTGGCCGCTCCGACCTGGGACCGCTTCGGCGGTGACCGTCCGGGAGATAATCTCTTTGGGAGCACCATCGTCGCTCTCGATGGAAGCACCGGCAAGCGGCTTTGGCATTTCCAGGTCGTCCATCACGACATCTGGGACTTCGATACGCAGGCTCCGCCTTCGTTGCTTGATGTCAGACACGAAGGCCGGGTCGTTCCGGCCGTCGCCATCGTCTCGAAATCGGGTTTCTTCTTCCTGTTGAATCGCGTGACGGGCCGACCCCTGTTCAAAATCGAAGAGCGGACGGTCCCAGCCAGCGATGTGCCGGGCGAGACTGCCTCGCGCACCCAGCCTGTTCCGCACAAACCGCCGCCCTTGGCGCGTCAGACTTTCTCGATGGCCGATGTTGCGACCGTCACACCGGAGCTGGAGGCCTACTGTCGAAATTGGATTGAAAGTCGAAACATGCGCATGGGGGGTCCGTACCTGCCGCTTGCCCTGGACCGGCTGACCATCAGCTTTCCGGGGCGCCAGGGGGGCGCAAATTGGGGTGGGGGATCTTATGATCCGGTGCACGGTTACTTTTTCGTGAACTCCAACAACCTGGGCCAGGTCGAGCAGATCTCCAGGCGCGAGGATGGGAGCTTGACCACTTTTGGGCCCGACTCGGGCCGCTTCTCCGATCGGGAGCACGGTCTGATGTGCCAACAGCCGCCCTGGGGCACGCTGACTGCCATCAATGTGGAGACTGGAGAGATCGTCTGGCAGAGCTCGCTGGGGGTCAGCGACCAACTGCCGGACAGTGTGTCCAGAACCGGACGGCCCAGTGTGGGCGGATCGATCGCCACGGCCGGCGGCCTTGTGTTTATTGGAGCAACCGACGACTCCCGGTTCCGGGCTTTCGATGCACAGACGGGCGATGAGTTGTGGACCGTCAAGCTGGCGGCGTCCGCGCATGCGACTCCGATCACGTATCAGGGTAAGGATGGAAAGCAATATGTTGCAGTCGTTGCCACGGGGGGCAGTTTTCTCGAAAGTCCGATCACTGGCGATGAGGTCGATGTCTTCGCACTGCCGTAGGTTTCTCAGCTCCGTCGCAGCGATGGTGATGTTGCTGGCGGCGAGCGTGCCGTTGGTGACGTTCGCGGCTCCTCCCGGTCCCGATCTCAAGTTTCCAGACCCATACGCAGGCAAGAAGAAGATTCTCATCATCGGCGACATCCATACCGGTGCGCAGATCGCGCATGATGGAATCAGCCATGCCTTGGGAACGCTCGAGCATATGGGCCGTGAGAGTGGCGCGTATGTCGCATTCATCCGAACCGATACTCAGCTCGTGACCAAAGACGAAGTCTTCGGCACTGGCGACTACGCGCAAGGCGGACCCAAGCAGGCGCGGGCGCGCAATCTCAGCTACTTCGACGCTGTTGTGTTTTATACCAATGGCTCACCACCGCTGACGGACAAGCAGAAGCAGGATCTTCTGTCTTTCGTTCACGACGACGGCAAAGGATTCGTTGCCGTGCATACGGCTACCGCCAGCTTCTATGATTGGCCGGAATACGCAGACATGGTCGGGGGATACTTCGACAACCATCCCTGGAATGTATTCGAGGCCCCCGTGATCGTGGAGCGACCAGAGTTCCCGGGCTGGCAGAAACTGCCGCAGAGCTTCACGATGCGCGACGAGATGTATCAGTATCGGGCGCCGTATTCACGCGACAAGGTGGACGTATTGGCGAGCCTCGATGCCAGTAAACTCGATCTGACCAACAAGAACGTGCATCGGGCGGATCACGACTTCCCGATCGCATGGGTGAGAAATTATGGGAAGGGACGGGTGTTCTCCTCCACGCTCGGCCACACGGACCAGTCCTGGGACGATCCGAGGGTGCAGACGATCTACCTGGAAGGGATCAAGTGGGTATTGCGGATGAGCGATGCCGAGGTCAAGCCGCATGCGGCACCGGCCAGGTAACTTCCTTTACTGGCCGGTGGGCTTGCCGTAAAAGCGGGCCAGGTAGGCGAGAATCTGGTCTTGTTCTGCATCGTCAGCCCGTGCGCCGTGGTCCACCATCTTGGCGATGATGTCATCCCATTCCTCGCTGGTGTGACGTCTGGCTGTCACCAGCTCCGGTACGTGGCAGCCTGTACACACCCGGGCGACGAGATCGTGCTCTGGAGCCGGCGGCAGCGTCTTGGGAGGCGCAGACGGGTCCGCTGCCGCGATTGGCACGGTGGCCGATGAAGGCGCAGCCGTGGCAAACGAGACCAACACGATCAACATGGGCAGTCTAGTCACCCGGCATCTCCACGCGCCGTACGTCGCCCAGCAGAAAGACGTAGGAACTCACTCCACACAGAGCCAGCGCGGCAATGAATGCCAGTGCCCAGGCGAACGACCCTGTAACCTTGACCACGAAACCCACGACCAGCGGTGTCACTATTCCCGCGCAATTGGCGCATAAGTTGAAAAGGCCGGTGGTCAGTCCGATGAGCCGCTTCGGTGCCACATCCGTGATGAGTGTCCAGCCCAGGTTGCACATGCCCTGTCCGAAGAATGCGAGCGACATGATCGCGATGACCAGCGCATCATTGTCAAGAAAGTTGGCCGCCACGATGGAGGAGGCCAGCAGCAGTCCCGCGACGACCGGCAGCTTGCGCCCCATGTTGGCCGATCCGGTGCGGCGCAGAAGGAAGTCCGAGAGCACTCCGCCGCTCACGACACCGATCGTGGCGGCGATGAACGGCAGTACCGCCGCAAAGCCGACTTTGATCCAGCCCATATGGCGCTCGGTGGCCAGGTAAGTCGGAAACCAGGTCAGGAAGAAGACCAGGGTGGAGTTGCTGGCGAACTGACCGATCGAAGCGCCGAGAACCTGGCGTTGACGCAGCAGGAAGGCGATGTTGCGCCAGTCGAACTTCGTCGGTGCCGCCCTGTCGCCCAAGCCTCCGCCCGCAGCTATGTACTGCAGCTCGCTTTGATTGACGCTGCGGCTGGTCTGCGGGTCACGGTACACGGTGAGCCAGACCAGGCCGAACAGCACTCCGAGCAATCCGACCAACACAAAGAGCATGCGCCAGCCGAAGCGCGCGCTGATCCAGAAAAGCACCGGGCTCAGGAAGGCGAGGCCGAAGTATTGACCGATGGAGTAGACACCCGTGGCGCGAGCGCGCTCGTGTTGGGGAAACCAGGTGCTCAGGACCCGGCTGTTGCAGGGAAATGCGGGCGACTCGGCGACACCCAAAGCAAGGCGCGCCGAAAGCAGTGAGGCGAGTCCTGAGGAGAGCCCCTGCAATGCGGTGCAGAGGGACCAGATCGTGACGGACAGGAAGTACGTCAGCCGCACGCCGATACGGTCGAGCAGCACCCCACCCGGAATCTGTGCCGCCGCATAACTCCAGGAAAATGCGGAAAAGGCGAGGCCCATGTAGAACGGGTCGAGGCGCAGATCCTCCTGCAGGAACGGCGCCGCGACGCTGATGACCGTACGGTCGAGGTAGTTGATCAACGTGCCGACGGTGATCAGTGCCAGAATGAGGAACCGGGTCCGGGTCGGCCGGGCTGCCGTTTCGGCGGCCGCGGCGCTCGAATCGACCGCTGCGGATCGTTCCATGTGTCAGCCCCGGTTGGAGTGGGACCGCTTGATCAGGAACGCCAGGTGTTCGACCGCGAGCGGGTAGCCGTGCACCCCCAGTCCCGTGATCATGCCCGTGGATACGACGGTCATGATGGACTTGGCCCGCCACTTCGCCTCGCGCCGGTGAATGTTCGAGATGTGCACCTCGATAATCGGACACTCACACATCTTCATCGCATCCAGGACGGGCACCGAGTGGTAGCAGAAGGCTGCCGGATTGATGGCAATTCCCGCATCCTGGCGTGCCTCGTGCAGCCAGTCGATCATTTCATGCTCGGCGTTGGTCTGGCGGAAAACCAGATCCAGACCGTGACGGTCGGCGGCCTCACGGCACAGACTTTCGACGTCGGCTAATGTCTGGGTACCGTAGATTGCGGGTTCCCGCACCCCGAGCAGGTTCAGGTTGGGACCGTTCAGAACATGGACACGCGGTTTCGACATTGCGCAATTCCCCCTTGCGGCGTGGCTATGGCGGCGACTGGCGCGGCACACCACGGGGAGTATATGCTCAAATATGTGGTAACCCACTAGATCGTTAATTAAGGGGGCGGCGCCCGTGCGCATCTACAGTACAGCGGTCAGCAACTGGCCGATACGTCCGGCCGTGCGGGCGATGCTGGCCGCGATGCTGTATTCGCTCGTGCCGATGCATGCCGGCGCGGCGGTGACCGCGATCAACAGTCAGATCCGCGAGCGGCCGATCGCGAATGATCCGGTCATGATTGCCAGTGGACTCGTGGCCGGCAAGTTGCTGGGCTCGGGTGTGCGGGCTTATTTCGGCATTCCTTTCGCCGCGCCGCCGGTGCAGGCGTTGCGATGGCGGGAGCCTCAAGCGGTGTCACCCTGGAGCGGAGTGTTGAATGCCGATCGTACGGCGCCCGAGTGCATCCAGAGTCTGCGCGCCCACGACATAAACCACTATTTCGGGGAGGAGGCGACCAGTGAGGACTGCCTCTACCTGAATATCTGGGCCCCTCCCGAGGCCGCGAGAGACGCTCGCAGGCCCGTGGTCGTGTGGATCTACGGTGGGGGTTTCACGATCGGTTCGGCCAGCATGGCCAATTACAGTGGCGAAAAGCTGGCGGGAAAGGGTGTCGTATACGTGTCGATAGCGTACCGGGTCGGCGCGCTTGGATTCCTGGCCCATCCGGCCCTGACGGCCGAATCACCCTATCATTCCTCCGGCAATGTTGGATTTCTGGACCAGGTCGCCGCCCTGCAATGGATTCAGCACAATATTGCGGCCTTCGGTGGCGACCCGGGCAACGTCACCATCGTGGGTCAGTCCGCTGGCTCGATGTCGGTCTCGATACTGCAGGCGAGTCCGCTGGCCCGGGGCTTGTTTCATCACGTTGTCGGTATGAGCGGCAGCAGTGTGGCAGGGGATGCGGTTGCCGGAGCGCGAGCGCTTGCAGCCGCGGAGCATGATGGCGAGCGGCTGCAGCTGGAGCTGCAGGCTGCCGATCTTACGACGCTCCGTGATGTACCGGCGGACCGGATTCTCGCGGCCCAGATCACAGGGCATGTGCACTATGGGCCGGTAGTAGACGGTTACCTGTTGCCGGCCAGTCCGGCAGAGATCTTCGCCGCGGGAAAACAGAGTGATGTTCCGGCACTCATCGGGTTCGTTCACGACGAAAGTTTCAGCGAGCTGGGGCGTGTGTTCACGCTCGCTGATTTCCGGGCTCGCGCCCGGAAGATGTATGGCGACAAAGCCGATCAGCTGTTGAAGCTGTATCCGGCGACCAACGATGCGCAGGCTGCGCGGGCGGCAAGAGATGCCGGACGGGACAGCAGTGTCGCATTGGAAATGCGGGCCTGGGCAAGAGCGCAGAGTGCAACCGGCAAGGCACCGGTGTATGTGTACCTTTTCTCGCGAATTCACCCGTATGCATCCGGAGTTACTTTTTCCGACCACGACCCCGGGACCGTGGGCGCCTACCATACGGGTGATGTACCGTATTGGCTCGATACGCTGGACGCCCTCAACATTTTCCGCATTACGCGCGACTGGACTGAAGCGGATCGAGCACTGGCCGAGTACATGTCGAATATGATCGTGAGTTTTGCAACCACCGGCAATCCAAATCGTGCGGGGTCGAACGACTGGCCGGTCTATCGAGCCAAGCGCGAGCAGGTCCGTGAGCTGGACCTGCAGAGCCGGACTATTGCGTGGCCGGACAGCGCAAAGATCGACTTCTTCCTGAGTAACATTCCCGATCAAACCCCCGCCTCACCTGCGCCTCCGGGGCGCAGTCGCGATTAGCGAGGACACATAAGATGGCTGCGATCGCGCTCACACTGATCATGGCAAGCGTCAGTCTCGCTGGGGCGGCGCAGAGCGAACCCGCCGTTGCTGCGCACGCCGTTCTCGATGATCGATACCCCGAGCGGCGCACGACATTCCCAAACGGCGTAGTGGGCCTGGCGGACGTGATCTATTCGGTGCTGCCAGGGTTTCGGCCATTGCGCCTGGATTTATACGAGCCAACGACCCTGTCAGGTTTGCATCCTCTCGTACTGTACATTCACGGCGGCGGATGGGTCTCCGGTCATACCCGGCACTCCGGCGCATTCGAGGACTGGCCCGGCGTGCTCGCATCGTTGGCCCGCAAGGGATATGTCGTTGCGTCGGTGGAGTACCGGTTGAGCGGGGAGGCGCGCTTCCCGGCCGCTATTCAGGACATCAAGGCCTCGATTCGCCGGCTGCGGGCACACGCTTCGGAATACGGTATCGACAGGACGAAAGCGGTTGTTTGGGGCGGGTCCGCTGGAGGACAGCTTGCAGCATTAGCCGCCACCAGCTGCGGTGCCAAGGCCTTGGAGCCGGTTCGTCCGCCGCCGCCGCCCGGTGTCACGACCACGCCGCCGCGGCCGGAGGATCACGAGTCGGATTGCGTGCAGGGGGCGATCGCGTGGTATGGAATTTTTGATTTCGCAACGGTCGCCTCTCAATCGGGTCAGGCGGGCGCACAGATGGGCGCGTCGGGATCCGCGCCGAGCCAATATCTGGGTTGTGCCCTATCGAGCTGTCCGGCGGATGTGCTTGCCGCCGCGAGCGCCGATCATTATGCGAACGGCCGCAGCCCGCCGGTTCTGCTGATTCACGGTACAGCCGATCACACGGTGCCTGTTCAGCAGTCGCGAGATTTCTACTCGCTGCTCAGGTCGAAGGGAGTCGCAGTGTCGTTGGTGGAAATTCCGGACGTCGATCACAGCTTCGTCGGGACGAAGCCGCAGGTGACGAAAGCTGCGAGTCTCGAGGCGCTGCGCAAATCGTTTGAATTCATCGATCGGACAGTGGGCCCGGCTACGAGTCCGCCTCACACCAGCGGGAGATGATATCGGCCACCGATTCGCGCCGCGAGTCGACGGCTTTCGGCGACGTCATGTCACGTCCGAATATATTTGAGAAGGTGTGCCGATTCGACACGTTGAAGAACGCCAATGCGCTGATCGTCATGTGGACCTCGACCGGGTCGAGGTCCCGTCGAAACTTCCCGGTCTTCACTCCGCGATCGAGCAGCTTGCGCAAGGTCGCAATGGCCGTTCGGTTGCGCTCCCTGATGTTGGGAAGTTGCGCGATGTGCACCCCGTGATGGATGTTCTCGTTCATCACCAGCCGGACGAATTCCGGATGTTTGTTGTGGAAGTCGAAGGTCACCTTGACGAGCTGCCGCAGCGCCTCATCCGCAGGCAGTGAGTCGAGATCGAGGACGGATTCGAGAGATCGGATCCGGTCGTACGCCTGCTCCAGCACGGCTCGGTACAGCCCTTCCTTGCTACCGAAGTAGTAGTAGATCATCCGCTTTACGGTGTGGGTGCGCTCGGCGATCTCATCGACGCGGCTTCCCGCCAGTCCCTTGGCTGAGAACTCCTCGATCGCTATGGCAAGAATATTGTTTCGGGTCGCATCAGCGTCGCGGTCGCCGCCCGGCGGCCTGCCGACCTGGCGCGCAGCCACCCCGCCTGTCCGGCGCGCTGCGGTGACCGATTTCGCTTCGTTTCGTTTGGCCATTGGCGCCTAGCGTACCGAAGCGGCATTCTGCATGCCATCGGACACCACGAGGTGACTTATCTGCAGCGGTCCCGGCCGAACTCCTAGGAATCGCGGGAGGGCGCGAAGCCTTGCCTGAACACCGACAGGTATCGTCGCAAGCGCCAGATTTCACCATCGCTCGCGGTAAAGTCGATAGCCGTGAGATTCCACCTGCAGGTATCTTTCGAGGAGCCTCGATGACCGGACCGGAGAAGATGCGAGCGTTGCTTGCCGAGCGGCAGGGGGGGCATTCGCTGCCCCAGGCCTTCTACGTCGATCCGGCCGTGCACGAATTCGATCTGCAGGCGATTTTCCACAGGCAGTGGATCCAGGCGGGCCTGGAGTCCGAGATTCCCAATCCGGGTGACTACCTTACGATGACCATCGGTGCCTCTCCGATCGTCATTCTGCGCAATCAGCACGGTGGGATCGCCGGCTTCTTCAACACTTGCCGCCATCGGGGTGCACAGATTTGCGCCGGGCAGGGCCACGCCCGTCGCCTGGTCTGTCCGTACCATCAATGGACCTATGACCTGGGCGGCAAGCTGCTGAAAGCGGGCCGTATGCAGGATGACTTCGATGTCAGCGCGTACCAGCTGCGGCCGGTTCGGATCGAGACCGTCGCCGGGTTGATCTTCGTCTGCCTCAGTGACGATCCGCCGGAATTCGGCAGCTTCCGGGCCGAACTCGAGCCGATGCTCGAGCCGCACGGGCTGCGCAATGCCAAGGTGGCATACACCGCTACTCTCGTGGAGCGCGCGGATTGGAAACTGGTCATGGAGAACGCGCGCGAGTGTTACCACTGTCGAACGGCACACCCGCAGCTGATGCGATCGTTCAGCGATTTCACCGCACCGGACGTCTCCGGCCGTACGCAAGCCTGGCTCGCGGACTTCGATGCGCGCTGCAAATCGAGAGGCCTGAAGAGCGGTTCGGTTGTCGGGCCCTGGTACGAGTTGGGGCGTTACCCTCTGACCGAGGGCGTGGTTTCCTACACCATGGATGGCAAGCCCGCTGTTGCGAAGACGCTGGGGCAGGTTGGCGACGGCAATGTTGGCGCGATGTGGTGGGCGGTCCAGCCGAGCGGCTTCAACCACGTGGTCGGTGATTACGGGTTCTTCTTTCAGGCGCTCCCGACCGGGCCCCGGGAGACGACGGTAACCGGAAAGTGGATCGTGCACCAGGACGCCGTCGAGGGTGTCGATTACGACTTGGGGCGGCTCACCGAGGTCTGGAACGCGACCAATGACCAGGATCGCGCGCTTGCTGAAAACAATCAGCGTGGCGTCAACTCGATCGCTTATGTACCAGGCCCCTATTCTCCGATCGCCGAGCAGCTCGTGCTCAGGTTCACCGATTGGTACTGCGCCGCCGTCGAAACATTCGTTGCGCGGCGTAAGTAGCACCGATGCAATATCAACATCCGGTCCGTGACATCGAAAATGTCTGGATCACAATGTCCGACGGGTGCAGGCTCGCAGCGCGTATCTGGCTGCCTGCGGGTGCCGAGGTGACGCCGGTACCGGCTATCCTGGAATATATCCCGTACCGCAAGCGCGATTTCATGCGTCGCCGCGATGAGAGCATGCACGCCTGGTTTGCAGCCAACGGCTACGTCGCTGTGCGGGTGGATATGCGCGGCTCCGGCGAGTCCGACGGAATCATGCACGATGAGTACCTGCTCCAGGAGCAGGACGACGCGCTCGAAGTCATTGCCTGGATTGCCCGGCAGCCGTGGTGTTCCGGGCAGGTCGGGATGATGGGCAAGTCCTGGGGCGCGTACAACTCGCTGCAGGTAGCCGCTCGCCGGCCACCGGCGCTCAAGGCGATTATCGCAGTGATGGGGACGGACGATCGCTTCGCGGAGTGCATCCATTATTCCGGCGGTGCCCTGCTGAATGACAATTTCTGGTGGGGCTGCATCATGCAGATCTTCAACGCGCGTCCACCGGACCCGCAGATCGTCGGCGAGCGCTGGCGGCAGATGTGGCTCGAGCGGCTGGAGGCCGAGACGTTCTGGCCGGAGATCTGGCTACGGCACCAGGGGCTGGATGCGTATTGGAAGCATGGTTCGGTTTGCTTTGATTACGGCGCCGTCGCCTGTCCGACCTGGTTCTGGGGTGGCTGGGCCGATCTGTATCGCGATACGCCGCTGCGGCTCGCCGAGCATCTCGAAGTTCCGCACAAGGTGACCGTTGGGCCCTGGGCGCACCTTTATCCGCACGAGGCGCTTCCGCGGCCCGCCGTTGGCTTTCTGCAGGAAGCGCTGCGGTGGTGGGACCACTGGCTGAAGGGGAAGGATAGCGGCCTGATGTCGGAGCCGCCTCTGCGCTTCTACATGATGGACAGTGTCCCTCCTGTTCCGCATCTCGAGGAGCGCCGGGGCCGTTGGATCGCGGAAGACATGTGGCCGAGCCCTCACGTCGAGACTCGAACTTTCGTGCTCAACCCGGGTCGCATCGACGCTGAGCCCGCGCCCGAGCGAGCGTGTTCGATTGCCTCACCGCAATCGACCGGTCTGGCGTCCGGGGAGTGGGGGAGCTTCGCGGTTGAAGGTGATTTGCCGGGCGACCAATCGCTCGATTCGTTCGGTTCATTGGAGTTCGACGGCGACCCTTTGCTGGAGCGCCTCGAGATACTCGGCAACGCCAGCACGATCCTCGAGCTCGCGGTTGATCGGCCGGTAGCTTCGCTGACGGTCCGACTGATCGATGTTGCACCGGACGGCAGGGCAGCGCTCGTTGCGCGCGGGTTTCTCAACCTGGCGCAGCGCGACAGCCGGGAGGCGCCGGCCGACGTTGTTCCGGGCACGCGTTATCGCGTCAACGTCCAGCTAACCGGGACGGCCTATGCCTTTCCCCCGGGGCATCGCATCAGGGTGGCGGTATCCACCGCCTATTGGCCGATCATCTGGCCGTCCCCCGAGCCCGTCACGTTGACTCTGTTCACTGGGGTTTCGCGGTTGTTGCTTCCAACACGACAGCCGCGAGCCGCGGATGCACAGCTGGCGCCGTTTCCGGAGCCAGCGAGTGCGCCGTCATCGCCAGTAACGGTTCTGCGCAAGGGAAGCATCGAGCGTTCAGTGAGTATCGATCAGCTCACTGGCGCGGTGACCCATCGGCTGTATGTGGACGGTGGAACCTTTGGTCCGTGGGGCAAGCTGCGACTCGAGGCCCCCGGAATGGAGATGGGGCATCTCTACGAGCGCAACTACAGCATCCTCCCGCACGACCCCAACTCGGCCCGGGCGAGCATGACGCAGACTTACGAAATGGGACGCGGCGCCTGGCAGGTCAGGATCTACGCCGGCGCGACAATGACCTCAACGCCCGCCAGTTTCGAGCTCGATGCCTGGGTCGAGGCCTACGAAGGCGAGAAGTCGGTGTGCCGGAGGGAATGGAAGGCGAGCATTCCGCGGGAGCGGGTCTGACACAAACACGGGAGAAGGTTATGCGCCTGCGCGCCGTTTACCGATCGGCCATTGCGAGCCGACATCTGACGGCGAGCGCGCTTGCCGCCGCTGTGCTTGGCTTGTCCGGAGTCACGCTGGCAGGCGATCCGCCGGCTCAGGATCGCTCTGCGCCCACCTCGTCGCCCTGTGATACTCCGCAACACCACCAGTTCGATTTCTGGGTGGGGGACTGGCAGGTGTTCGAGGCCAAGAGCAACCAACTGGTCGCCTTCGACCGCGTGGAGAAGCACTCGGAAGGGTGCATCGTCCAGCAGAATCTGACCTTCATCAGCGACCTGTATCGCCGGCCGGGCGTCAACTACCGACTTGCAGGTATCGGTGTCAACCGCTTCGATGGCGAGGGCTGGCTGGAGATGTGGGCGGACAATCAATGGGGGGCTATCGTCCTGCGGGGCTCGCCCGACTCGAACGGATCCATGGTCCTCACATCAATCATCCCGTCTCGCAATCGCGACCTCAGGCTGGTTTGGGAAAAGCGCCCTGATGGCAGCGTGCGCAACCTTGAGTACGTTGCCGTCGCCGGTAGCGGAAAGTGGGAGAAGTACGGCGACCTCATCTACCGTCGGAACCGCTAGGGGGCGAGCGGCGCGAGCCCACCCGCGTGGGCGGTCCCGGCCGCGTTTGGACTGCACCGTTGCTGAGCAAACTCCGATCCCTTGCACGGGTGAGGGGCAAACCGGCGTGAGCAGGCGTGGTGTTCGCCGGGCAGTTTGGTTGGTGTAGTAACAGCCGCATCAATGCGGCCGAACTCCTAGCAAATGGTCCGCATCAGCGAAGGCGATGAGCGGCCGGCGCGGGTATTGTTTTTTTGCGGTGCTGCCCAGAACACGCACGCCGATTTCCAGACTCATTAAACGATAGCCGATGTTTCGGGGGTTACGATGCGAAACGCGTGTACGAAGCGCTCCACTTCCATTGGTACGGCGGTATTTTTCGCTCTATATGGGTTACCGCATCCGGTACTCGCAGAGGAGGC
>JAQGOF010000131.1 GCA_028293745.1 Gammaproteobacteria bacterium
CATCGATTTGGGGACCTTCAATGAGCGGCGGATACGTAGAACCAGCCGCTGTAACCGTGACGGTGGTTTCCGGTACGATCGTAGGAGCCACGCTGGCCTTGATCTTCCTGAATATCGCATCGAAGTCTTCGAGTTTTCGAAAACGAACGTCGAGCGTCGCCTCGGCGAACTCGGGGATGATGTTGCTGCGATCGCTGGCTTTGATGACCGTCAGATTGACGGTGGTGCCGTCGCCGGTGTGCGGGAACACTCCCTCGAGCGCGGCGAGCTGGTGCACGAGTTCCGCTGCGGCATTTCTGCCTTTTTCTGGAGCCATACCAGCATGAGCTGCGCGGCCCTTCACCTGGATCAGAATGTCGCCAGCTCCCTTGCGCCACACCGTAAGAGCATCGGGCGGATCGCCCGGCTCCATGTTGAATTCGACATCACTTTGTCTGGCCAGGGTTTTGATCAGTTCGGTAGAGCCTGGGGAGCCCAGTTCCTCGCTGGTGTCGAGTAGCAGGGTAATGGTTGCGTAGTTTCTGAAGCCAAGATCCTGCAGGATCTTGAGTGCAATGATGGCATTTACGACGCCCGCCTTTTCGTCGCCGACTCCGGGACCATGGGCACGGCCTTTCTCGATACTGAACGGCCGCTTCGCCACGGTACCGGGGCCAAACACCGTATCGATGTGAGCGATGATGAGAATTTTCGCTTTCCCCGTGCCATGAGACACCGCCACGAGATTGGCGGGTAAGCCGGAGACCTCGGCTGGCTCGTAGCGGACTTCGGCACCGCTGGATTTGAGGCGTGCCGCGAGTATCGACTCCACCCGCTCGCCCCCCGCGATGTATCCTGATCCGGTGTCGATATTGACGATAGTCTTCAGGAGCTCGAGGGCCTCCGCCCGGTTGGCTTCCACTGCCCGATAGACCGCCTCGTCACGATGGGCTGCAGCTTGTACGGCCCCGCCCAGCAGCAGTGCGAGACTCGCAGAGACCATTCCCACCGTGAAATTCATCGACATTTATATGCGCTCCGGGGTCTGCAGACTACGTGAACACTCGGGATCCCGGTTATCTTCCCGAAATCGGTAGCCACCGTGCAACTTAAGCTGACAGCTCTTTACTCTCCCGTCTCGTGGCAATCCGAAACGAGTCGGCAGCGGTTGCGATCGGGCTCGCAGCGGCTGCGGTGATTCAAGGCAGGGATGGAATCAATGGACCGAGTAGCAGAGCGCTGACGCCAGGGGCGCGCCGCGCTGAGCCAATTATTACGTTAGTGCGGCCGTTCCGAGTGACGCGGTGATTTCATCGATGCACGTCGCCTGTGCGACATGACGCCGGCAGCTGAGTCGGCTTGATCCGCTCTCCGTTGGTGCAGCTCCAGAGCACGTGGCCTTCGGCAACGCTGGGCACAAAGATCAACTCACCGCGCGCGGTGCTGACGGTCAGAAGCATGCGCCGGGTATCCAATGACAGATGCGACCCGTCAGGCAGGGTCGATGCAACCCCTATACGACTCAGCGAATCGGGGACTTGCTGTGATGACTCGTAGAAGTGGGCCAACGCATCGCGCGCCCCTTGGGACTCGGTCACGACCAATTGCAACGCCGCCCTGATCTTGTAGTCGTTGTAAGCAGGTAGTGCCACCGCTGCGAGCACGCCGACTATATACACGGAAAGAAGGAATCCAAACCCGGCACCCAGCCGACCGGCGTAGGGAACAAACAGTGCCAGCACATAGGCAAAGCCATTGCGAGGTGGCGCCTGAGCCTTGGTGTCCATCACCCGAGCGAAGCGCTTCGTCAGCCACGGATACCCGGCGACCAGCTCATGGAACGACATCCAGAAGCCGGTTTCGCCCGCGGACTGGCGCAGGTACGAGCCCGCATCCAGCTTGGCCCAACGCTTTGCACCGGCAGACAGAGCTGCCAACGCATGGGCGGCGCTCGCCGGAGAAGTGCAGCATGCCAGTCCATGGCGGTCACAGGAGCTCTCCTTCGCACGCGAATAGGCCGCACCCAGCAACGGCAGCCACAAAATCGGCCATCGGAACAGGTGTCCTGATATATGTCTCAGACGCAGGTGTCCGAGCTCATGGCCCATGTAGAAACGGACACCCTCGGCGTGCTTGTCCATTGCATCGATGACATCCGACATCAGCACGACATATTGCAGACCAAGGAACCGGGTGGCAAAGGCATTCAGGGTGCCGTTGCCGGCTATCACGTAAGCCCTTGGCCGTTCCGGCATGTTCAGACGGTCACAACAAGCACTGAAGTGCGCGTACAGGTCCGGGAACTGTGTCTCGGACAGCTCAACGCCGTTGCCCTTGATGTGCGCGATCAGGGCCGACTGGGCAAAGAGATATAGCAGGAAGCCCACGGCCAGCATAAGCAGCGCGCCACCGAAGGTGCCTATGAGCAATACCACCCAGACCAACAAACCGAGCACCAGGGTGATAGTTCCCAACGTGCGCTCGCGCGGATAAACGAGCTCATCCATGACCTGCTCTCCTGATATGCGGATGGCAGTACGATATGTAGTTGAATCGGGGCAACTAAACCGCGAGCGAATTCACGGCTTCGCCATTCGATCTGGTCTGAAAGGTCCAACTCAATCGCGCGCGTGAAGCAGGTCTAAATGCCTGGACGTGGTGGTCCTGCCGATTGCCTGCCCACCTGGTGGTTTGCCGTTATCCGGGGTGTTATCGATTGACTTGTTGCGGACTGTAACGGGTCTTCCCGCACAGCAGTGCTGTTTCAACTGAAATCAGGCGCGCTCATTGCGACATCGAGGCGCAAAAATCGCTTCCCAGGCTGGTCTCAATACAGGTCAAAGACGCCACCGGCCATGGGCTTCATCATGATCTGCGTCTCAATGGCACGGCAGACCGTGCTGTGTGGTTATAAGAACCGGCACCTGATTGGATAAGTCATCGCTATGCTCAACAAGCGCCGTCCATTTCTCGTCGTAATTCTCTGCGCCAGCGCCACACTCATCGGATGCCAGGGCGGTAGCGGCCCGGCCCCGGCTCGGCCCCCGGTCGAGGTCGGCGTGGTAACGGTGAAGCCGCAGTCGGTAATGATCACCACCGAGCTGCCCGGGCGTACGTCCTCTTACCGCGTCGCCGAAGTGCGTCCACAGGTGAGCGGCGTACTGTTGAAGCGTTTGTTCGTCGAAGGCAACCAAGTCACCGCGGGGCAGCCCCTGTACCAGATCGATCCGGCGCCCTTTAAGGCGAGCTATGAAAGTGCCAAAGCCACGTTGCAGCACGCGCAGGCGGAGCTGACCACGGCCAAGCTGCTGGAAGAGCGCTACAAGCCGTTGGTTGAAGCGAATGCGGTGAGCCGGCAGACGTATGACAACGCCGTGGCCTCCCTGCTGCAGGCCGAAGCCGACGTCGCGTCCGGCAAAGCCTCGTTGGAAACGGCGCGTATCAATCTAGGTTATACCAACGTGTTCGCGCCGATTTCCGGGCGCACCAGCCGCTCCTCAGTGACCGAAGGCGCGCTGGTGACGGCGAGTCAGACCACGGTGTTGGTGACCGTGACGCAGCTCGATCCGATCTATGTCGATGTGACTCAGCCGGCCACGGTGTGGTTGCGTCTGCAGCGTGAGTTGGAAGCAGGGCAACTCGTCAATCGCGGCAATAACGCCGCCGCCGTCGGTTTGAAGTTGGAGGATGGCAGCGAGTACGGCCGCGAAGGCACTCTGCAGTTCTCGGAAGTGACCGTCGATCAGAGCACGGGCTCCGTCAGCCTGCGGGCGGAGTTCCCCAATCCGAACCATCTGCTGTTGCCCGGCATGTTCGTGCGTGCCCGTATCCCGGAGGGCGTGCGGCAGCAGGGCTTGTTGGTCCCAGAGCCGGGCGTGACCCACGATCAGCGCGGCGAGCCTGTGGCCCTGGTCGTGGGGGCTGGCAACAAGGTGGAGCAGCGCACGCTGCAGACCGATCGGGTGGTTGGCGACCAGTGGCTGGTGGTCGCAGGTCTCAAGCCGGGAGACCGGGTGGTCGTCTCGGGGGTGCAGAAAGCACACCCTGGCGATCAAGTCACACCGGTCGATGCTGGTGAAGCCGCGGGGGTTCACATCCCGGCGACGACCGTACCCAAGGGCTGAGGTTGCGTCGCATGCGACGCACGGGTTATTCGCGAGAATCACCCCGGACCGACAGTGAGCGGGCGAATGCCCGCGCAAAAGGGTGCGCCGCATGCGGCGCGCGGGCGGCCCGCGAGGGACGCCCAGGACCGACGATGAGCAGGCAACGCCTGCGCAAAAGGAGGCGCCATGTCCAGATTCTTCATCGACCGCCCGATCTTCGCTTGGGTCATTGCCATCATCATCACCCTGGCCGGAATGCTTGCGATCCGGAAACTGCCGGTGGCGCAGTATCCGAGCATCGCGCCGCCCTCCATTGCCATCACCGTGACGTATCCGGGCGCCTCGGCGCAGACGGTGCAAGACACGGTGGTCCAGGTCATTGAACAGCAGATGAGCGGCGTCGATCACCTGTTGTACTTCTCGTCCGAGAGCGACAAGGACGGGAGCATGACGATCACGCTCAATTTCGAGCAGGGTACCAATCCTGACATCGCGCAGGTGCAGGTGCAGAACAAGCTGACCCTCGCCACGCCCTTGCTGCCGACCGAAGTGCAGCAGCAGGGGATCAGCGTGACCAAGGCGACCAAGAACTTCCTGATGGTCGTCGGGTTCGTGTCAACCGACGGCAGCTTGAGTGGCGAGGACATAGCCGACTACGTCGCCTCGCACGTGCAGGACCCGGTGAGCCGCACGCCCGGAGTCGGTACCTTGCAATTGTTTGGCGCGCAGTACGCCATGCGCATTTGGCTGGATCCGGCCAAGCTCAACAGCTACGGCCTGACACCGGTCGATGTCAGCAATGCCATCACCGCCCAGAACGTACAGGTGACTTCCGGTGAGGTGGGCGGTCTGCCGGCCGTGCGCGGACAGGAGCTCGATGCCACCGTCGTCGGTCCGTCGCTGCTGAATACACCCGAGCAGTTCGGCGCAATTCTCCTGCGGGTCAATTCCAACGGCTCGCGGGTACGTCTGCGCGATGTGGCACGGGTGGCTCTCGGCGGTGAGAACTTCGCCGTGAACAGTGAGTACAACGGTAAGCCCGCTTCCGCCCTGGCCATCAAGCTGTCGGCGGGAGCCAATGCGCTCGATACCGCTAACGCCGTGAGAGCTACGCTTGCGCGGCTGCAGCCGTTTTTCCCGCACGGTCTGCAGGCGGTGTATCCGTACGACACCACGCCGTTCATCAAGATCTCGATCGAGGAGGTGGTCAAGACCCTGTTCGAGGCGATCGGGCTCGTGTTCCTGGTGATGTACCTGTTCCTGCAGAACTTCCGCGCCACGCTCATTCCGACGATCGCCGTGCCCGTTGTTCTGGCCGGCACTTTCGGGGTGCTGTCTGCGGTGGGCTATTCGATCAACGTGCTCACGATGTTCGGCATGGTGCTGGCGATCGGCTTGCTGGTGGATGATGCGATCGTCGTGGTGGAAAACGTCGAGCGCGTCATGGCCGAGGAGGGTCTCTCGCCCAAGGAGGCCACGCGCAAATCGATGCAGCAGATCACCGGTGCCCTGGTAGGTATCGCCCTGGTTCTCTCGGCGGTGTTCCTACCCATGGCCTTCTTTGGCGGGTCCACCGGCGTGATCTACCGTCAGTTCTCCATCACCATGGTCTCGGCCATGGCGCTGTCGGTCCTGGTGGCTCTGATCTTTACGCCCGCATTGTGCGCCACGCTTCTCAAACCCAAGGCCAAGGGACATCAACAGGCGCAGCACGGCTTCTTCGGTTGGTTCAATCGCGTTTTCGATCATAGTAACCACGCATACCTCAAGGGCGTGCAGCACGTCGTCGCCCGCACCGGCCGCTATCTACTGATTTATCTGGCGATTGCCGGGGTCCTGGGCTTCCTGCTGCTGCGGCTGCCGAGCGCGTTTCTGCCGGACGAGGACCAGGGCGTCCTGTTTGTGCAGGTGAGCACCCCGGCCGGTGCCACCCAGGCACGTACCGAGCGCGTGTTGAGCGAGGTGAGAGACTATTTCCTGACTCAGGAGAAAGCGAACGTCAGGTCCGTGTTCACCGTAGCGGGCTTCAGCTTCGGTGGCCGTGGCCAGAACTCTGGGCTCGCGTTCGTCTCTCTCAAGGACTGGAAGGAGCGACCCGGTCGCAGCAATCGCGTGCAGGCTCTTGCCGGACGCGCGATGGCACACTTCGCGCAGATCCGCGACGCGATGGTGTTCGCCTTTGCTCCACCGGCCGTCATCGAGCTCGGAAACGCAACGGGTTTCGACTTCGAGCTCGTGGACCGCGCCGGGGTCGGTCATGACGCCTTGATGCAGGCGCGCAATCAACTGTTGGGGATGACCGGGCACGACCCGAACCTGTTGGCCGTGAGGCCCAACGGAATGGAGGACGAGCCGGAGTACAAGCTCGATGTCGACTGGGAGAAAGCCAGCGCGCTCGGGGTGTCAGTGAGCGACATCAACAATAGCCTCACAGGGGCATGGGGCTCGGCCTACGTCAACCAGTTTGTTGACCGCGGCCGCGTCAAAAGAGTGTTTATCCAGGGCGACCCGTCCTCGCGCATGTCCCCGCAGGATCTGGACCAATGGTACGTGCGCAATTCCGCCGGTACCATGGTTCCCTTCCGCGCCTTCATATCGCCTACCTGGACCTACGGCTCGCCGAAGCTCGAGCGATACAACGGCGTGCCTTCCTTCGAAATTCTGGGACAGCCCGCCCCAGGCAAGAGTACAGGAGCTGCGATCCAGACGATGGAGCAACTGGTCAAGCGGCTGCCCGCAGGGATCGACTACGAGTGGACCGGCTTGTCCTACGAGGAGCAGTTGTCCGGTGGTCAGGCGCCGGCTCTTTATGCCATCTCGCTGATCGTGGTATTCCTGTGTCTGGCGGCGCTCTACGAAAGTTGGTCGATTCCGGTGGTCGTGATGTTGGTAGTGCCACTGGGAGTGTTCGGTGCGGTGCTGGCCACCATGTTGCGCGGCCTGAACAACGATGTGTTCTTCCAGGTCGGGCTGCTCACGACGGTCGGGCTATCGGCCAAGAACGCCATCCTCATCGTCGAGTTCGCCAAGGAGAGTTACGACCGCGGTATGGGCTTAGTCGAAGCCACGCTGAATGCTGCGCGGCAGAGATTGCGGCCCATCCTGATGACCTCATTCGCCTTTATCCTGGGCGTGCTTCCGTTGGCTATCTCGAGTGGAGCTGGCTCCGGTGGCCAAAACGCCATCGGTACTGGCGTCATCGGGGGTATGCTCGCCGCCACGGTGTTGGCGGTGTTCTACGTGCCGATGTTCTTTGTGGCGGTGCTGCGCTGGGTTGGCGTTAGGCCGCGGTCTGAAGACGAGACGCCCGCCGCAAGCCTTCCTCTACCGCAGGGAGGATAGTGACATGCGCAAGCTGGCCGTTTCCTTGGTCGCAGCGCTGCTGGCCGCCGGATGCACTTTGGAGCCGAAGTATGACCGGCCGGCCGCGCCGGTGCCGCAGAGCTTTCCAGAGGGGGAGGCTTATCGCGCGGGCGCTGTGGCGCCGACGGCTGGGAAAGCCGCCGCTGACATCGGCTGGCGCGAGTTCTTCACCGACGCGCGCTTGCAGCAGCTGATCGAGCTGACGCTGGCCAACAATCGCGATCTGCGCGTGGCCGCCCTCAACGTCGAGGCCCAGCGCGCGCAGTATCGGATCCAACGCGCCGACCTGTTGCCCACGATCAGCGCCACTGCCACCGAGTCGGCGCAAAGCGTTGCGCCCTACCTGAAGAACCTCCAAGGCGTGCCGATTCCCTCGGTGATTCGGCAGTACACCGTGGGCGTTGGTTTTACCTCTTACGAGCTGGACGTGTTCGGTCAGATTCGGAGCCTCACCCATCAGCAACTGGAACAATATTTCGGCTATGAGGAGACCCGTCGCAGCACGCAGATCAGCCTGGTCGCCGAAGTGGCCGACGACTATCTGACTCTGCTCGCCGACCGGGAGCTGCTGCGTATCACTCAGGAGACGCTCAAGAGCGACACCGATTCCTATACGCTGACGCAGCGAATGTTGGAGTCGGGTCAGGACACCGAACTCGACCTGCGGCAGGCCGAAAGCGCGGTCGACACTGCGCGCGCCAATCTGGCGCAGTACACACGCCAGGTGGCGCAGGACCGCAACGCGCTGCAGTTGTTGGTCGGTGCACCGCTGCCCCAGGAGCTGAACGACGGCCCGCCGCTCGAGGCGCAGTCCTTTTTGGAAGAGTTGCCAGCAGGCCTGCCGTCGGACCTGCTGGCACGCCGTCCGGACATTCTATCCGCAGAACACAATCTGCGCGCCGCCAATGCCAACATCGGTGCTGCACGCGCCGCGTTCTTTCCCAGCGTGAGTTTGACCGGCCTGTTCGGCACCAGCAGCGCGCAGCTTTCCGGTCTGTTTGGTAACGGTTCCAAGTACTGGAGCTTCAATCCTCAGCTCAGCGTGCCGATCTTTGCCGGCGGCGCCAATATCGCCAACCTGGATCTGGCCAAGGTGCAGAAGAACCTGCAGGTTGCGCAGTACGAAAAGGCCATCCAGACAGCATTCCGCGAAGTGGCCGATGCGCTGGCCGCACGCGGGACCTTGCAGCAGCAGCTGGAGGCCCAGCGTGCGCTGGTGGCTTCCGCCGGCGCGAGCTACAAGCTGTCCGATATGCGCTTCCGCGGCGGGGTGGACGCTTATCTCACCGTGCTGGACTCGCAGCGCACGTTGTACAGTGCGCAGCAGGGATTCGTGAGTGTGGAACTGACTCGATTGGAGAATCTGGTCAGCCTGTACAAAGCCTTGGGCGGCGGGTGGCAGGAGATGCCCCCGGGCTGATGGCTTGAGCCAAGGCTTGATCAAACCGCTGCAGCAACTCGAGCGCGGTCTCGGTTGGCCTGCGCGTCCTCGACATTGCCGGACATCTTCGGACAGTTCGCGGCAACGCGCGCGTTTGCTGTTGCGTGCGTCAAGCCGCATGTCTATTTTCCGACAGAGTGGCGAATTTTTCGAGCGAAGCGTCGCTCAGGTACTTTGTGCCGCCAAGAAAGCGGCGCGCGTCGGGGTCATTCAAGAGTCGCGACTCTGACGGATCGGACGATCATTTCGGGTGCAGGCACTTGCAACCAGAAGGGAGAAATCCATGTACCGTCTAATGTACAGAAGACTTCTGTCCGGAGCGACTGTCACGATGGCAGCCGCACTCACGAGTCACACTTCAATCGCACAGAATCCTCCGGCGCCCGTACCGCCCTTTTCTGTATGCAGTCAAAACGTTAATACCTTGGCGTTGCTCCCGCCCTTGCCCGGGGGCACTCCCAACCCCAACGAAGATGGCGATACTCAGTTTGAGAACGCGTTAATCGACAACACTGAATCGTCGTTGCTTCAGGTTGTCCCAAACGCGTCTTCGCTGGACCTCGCGCATCAGGTGCAGTTGCTCGGAAAACTTTTCATTTATGACAAGACGTTGTCGCCCTTCGGAAACATATCGTGCGCGACCTGTCACTCTTCGCGCGCCGGATTCACAGGCGGGACCACCATATTCAACGCCACCACGGTCGCCCAGCCGGGCGGTGTCCCCATCCTGAATGCGACCGGCCCGGAACCTAACGTTCGTTACGGTCCCCGCAAGCCCCAGACCTACGCTTACGCCCCGTTCGCCCCTATTCTTCACTACAACTTGGCCGTGGCCGACTTCTACGGAGGCAATTTCTGGGATATGCGGGCGACCGGGATCCGGCTGGCGAATCCGGCCGCGGAACAGGCGCAGGGGCCGCCGGTCAATCCGGTGGAGATGGGGAATCCCGATTCGGCGTGCGTGGTATGGAAGGTATCGCAGGGCGGCTACGCGTCGCTGGCTACATTGGTTGGGGGGGCGCAATCGTTTGCGATCCACTGGCCTTCGAACGTGGCTACGGTGTGCGCGACGCCGGGTCCACCGCCCGCGAACGATCCGTTCCCGGTCCATCTGAGTGCTCAGGATCGGGGTACTTCAAACGCGACCTATGACCATCTGACCCTGGCGGTGGCCTCGTATGAATCTTCGGCCGAGGTGAGCCCATTTTCGTCGAAGTTCGATGCGCAGCTTGCCGGCAACGCAACATTGAGCAGCCAGGAGCAGCACGGTTACGAGCTTTTCAATGGCAAGGCGAAGTGCAATCAGTGTCACGTGAGTGGAAACGCCATCAATTCGGTGGGCCTGGCGGCGGCCGATGTGGCGCCGCTGTTCACCGATTTCAC
>JAQGOF010000132.1 GCA_028293745.1 Gammaproteobacteria bacterium
TGCGGGAGGGGAAGATAACGGGTGAGCTGAGGTTCGACGCGACGCGTGATGTCCCTGCGGCGGAAGTGGATGTCAAAGCCAGCAACCTGAGGTTGGGTCAGCTGGCTCGCGAACACGTCGACGGACCGCTCAACGCGCGGGTTACTCTCAAGGGGCGTGGCAACTCCGTACATGAGCTCGCCTCCAAGGCCAACGGGAGGGTGACGGCAGTCTTGCCGCATGGTGCGGTGCGTTCCTCCCTGGCCGAGCTGGCGGGCTTCGATCTGCGCGCCCTGGGCTTGATGGCCACCGGGAACAAGGAAGACACCGGTATCCGCTGTGGTGTTGCCAGCTTTGACGCCAAGGACGGCCTGTTGAGCTCACAGACCCTGGTGATCGACACCGAGCCGGTACTGATCACGGGAGGGGGCATCATCGATCTGGGCTCGGAAGGGCTCGATCTGCGGTTCGAGGGGCGGCCCAAGCGTCCCCGGCTGCGGGTGAGGGCGCCGCTGTTGGTTCGCGGCACTCTGAGGCATCCGTCATTCAGCATCGAGGCTAAGAAGCCTGCCGCTCAGGCAGGTGGCGCCATCGCGCTGGGGGTGCTGCTGACGCCGGTTGCGTCTATCCTTGCTTTCGTCGATCCGGGGCTGGCCAAGGATGCGGACTGCGCGGCGCTGCTCGCGCAGGCCCGTTCGGGCGGCAAGTGAATCCAACACTAACCCGGCTTTGGGGCCTGTTTGATCTCGTCGGTCCAAACCTTGAACGACGCCAACGTGGTTGGGCCGAAGGTCATACTGATAGCGACATCCGCAGCGTCGCGGCCGCGCGCGATCAACACTCGACCGATGCGCGGGACGTTGTGTCGTGCATCGAATGTGTACCACGTCCCGCCGACGTACGCTTCAAACCAACCCGAAAAGTCCATTGGCGCGTCAACCGGCGGCACGCCGATGTCGCCGAGATAACCCGTGCAGTAGCGAGCCGGGATGTTGAGGCAACGGCACAGTGTGACCGCCAGATGGGCGAAGTCGCGGCACACACCCTGACGCTCGTTGTAGGCTTCGGAGGCCGTCCTGGTTGCTCGCGCGAACTGGTAGCCGAAGGTCAGGTGCTTGTGAACAAAGTCGCAGACGGCCTGTACGCGCGGCCAACCGGCTGTGGTGGTGCCAAACAGGCCCCATGCGATGGTCGACAGGTTGTCGGTGTCGCAGTAGCGGCTGCCGAGAAGGTACACCAATGTTTCTTCCGGCAGCGTCTGGACACTGTTCAGTTGCGCGTTGGGCACAACCGGGTCCGGAACTCCGCGGTCGTTGATAACGGCGTCGGAGGTGATGCGGATCTGGCCAGCGGGGGCGACCAGGCGCGTGCACCAGTTTCCGAATCCATCGCGATACAAGGTCAGGGGTACCCACGGATCCGTGAGCATGTGATCTGCGCGTATCAGGTCCGCCGCCCGCGTGTAGTGGACGTTCAGATTCAGAATCATCGGGGCTGGCTGGGCCGACTGATAGACCAGCTCGTAGCCGAGTCGAATTTGCAACTGTAATCTCCACACTCGCCCTTACACGGGCGCGACAATAGAAACGAGCGCGCGCGCCAAACGTTCCGTCCACTCGCTCTGGCCGGCTTCCGTGCTGATCAAGTCCTGCCGTAACTCGATTCCGACATGGGGAAGACCCCGACGCTCACCATGCTCCGGGATCGTGTAATCCGTGATGTCGCCCACGGAGTAGGGCTCGTTGTCGCCGATGACGAGCCCGGGTTCCGCCCGTAAACGCAGAAGCAACTCGCCGGCGAGGCGCGGGTCCCTGTTATACAACACTCCAGCGTGCCAGGGACGCTGATTTCCATGGAAGCGCGGAGTGAAACTATGCACGGAAATGAGCATAGTCGGCCGGCCTTGCGCCTGGCGCGTGTCCAATTCGGTGCGGATCCGATCGTGATAAGGCCGAAAGATCTCCCGTTCACGCGCCGCCGCTTCTTCGACAGTGACAACTTCGTTGCCCGGGATGCGCGTTGACTCGCTGATGCGGACTATGGATGCTGGAATGCCGGGCCGCCGATTGCAGTCAATGACGAGCCGGGAATACGTCTGCAGGATCGCGAACGCATCGAGTTCGGCGGACAGCCTGATGGCGACGTCCGCCGCGCCGATGTCCCACGCAATATGCCGCTCCCTATCCGCGACAGACACGCCCAGCGACCCGAGCTTGTGAGGCACGCGGGCGCCGGCATGGTCACACGTCAGGAAGTATGGCGATCCTCCGTGGGGCCGTAGCACTCGGAACGCCGGTGGCTCGTTGGGTTCAAGCAACGTCACGTTGCCGGCTCAGTTGGCGGCGGCACGGCTGGAAGGCTGCGAAATACAGCCCGTACACCTTTGCTCCACTCCTTGCTGAGTGTCGTGAAATAAGCATCGCCTGGGGCGAAACGGTGGCGAATACTGATTCGCAGAGCATCGCGCTCGTAACAGACGAGGTCAATGGGCATGCCTACGGACAGGTTGCTGCGCATGGTCGAGTCGAACGACACGAGCACACACTTCATGGCGTCGCTCAGGTTGGTTGCAGGCCGGATGACGCGATCGATGATGGGCTTGCCGTACTTTGCCTCACCTGTCTGGAAAAAGGGCGTGTCGGTGCCGGCCTCGATGAAGTTGCCCTCGGCGAACGTGCGGAAAAGTCGCGGTGGCTCGCCTTTGATCTGACCCCCGATGATGAACGACGCGTTGAACGGGGTGGTGCTGGTGGCCAAGTGTTCGCCGTCGCGGCTCTCGATGGCTCTCACGGCATCCGAAACGGTCACGGCGACGTCGAACATGGTTTGCGCGGTCCAGATATTCGTCTTACCGCCGTCCTTTGCGTCGCCTCGCTGCTTGAGCATGCTGATCACGGCCTGCGTGCCGGCCAGGTTGCCGGAGCTCAATAGAACGATGGCCCGGTCTCCCGGCCGTTCGAACACATTCATCTTGCAGAACGAGGCAAAGTTGTCGACGCCCGCGTTCGTGCGGGAGTCTGAGGCAAAGACGACGCCATCGTTGAGTAGAACGCCTACGCAGTAAGTCATTGGCCTGAATCCGACGAAGACCGCCAGATCATACAAGATCGGATACGTCCGACACGCAGGGGTAACCATTGCCTGATTTCGGCTTTGCACCAAACGCGGCAACCTCGCTGGGCATGCTGAGGAGGGCTGGCTATGAAACGAGCGCTATTGTTGGGCCTGACGGGTGCTTTTGCGCTGGCGCAGGGCGCGGTCGGTCAAAATTCCGCGGCAACGCCGCCTCCCGCCACCATCTCATCTTCGTCTTCGTCCGCGACGGCTCAACCGCGCCCTGACGCAAAATATCCGAATCCGTCGGGGCAGGACAGCCAACCGAGCAAGGCGCCGGTGGCGCCGAAGAAGGCGACTGGCTCGGCGCCCGGAAACGGTAACGTAGAGTCCCGGGGCACTCGCACTTCGGATCAGTCCGCCGCGTCTCAGGGCGCCGCGAAGCAGAAGGTCTACAAGGGCAACACCGGCAAGAAACCAGATCCCGGTACTGCTTGCAGCACGGCCCGGCCCACCAACAACGGTGGCGTCGATTGCGGCACGGGCGGGAAGGGCGCGACCCCCGGTAAGGTGCCCAAGTAGTTACAGGCTTGCCGCTGCGAACGTGTCACAGCCGTCGATCTGACCAGACTGGACGCCGCGCTTGAACCAGGACACCCGCTGAGCGCTGGTTCCGTGGGTGAATGTTTCAGGTACGACCGTACCGCGGGATCGGCGCTGTAGCGTGTCGTCACCGATTTGCGAGGCTGCGTTCAAAGCGGTTTCGATGTCGCCATCCTCCAAGCGCCAACCTTTCTCTCTTTGTGAGCGTGTGGCCCAGACGCCGGCAAAACAATCGGCCTGTAGCTCGAGGCGTACGCTGAGGGCATTCGACCGCGCTTCATCTCCCCGCGCCCGTTGGGAGTCGACCCTATCGATGATGCCGAGGAGGTTCTGTACGTGATGACCAACTTCGTGCCCGACTACGTACGCATGTGCGAACTGTCCCGGCGCTCCGAGTTTCTGAGTCATCACGTCAAAGAACGACAGGTCCAGATAAACGATGCGGTCCTTCGGGCAGTAGAACGGGCCAGCGGCAGCTTCGCCTAGACCGCACGCGGTTGGATAGGCGTCGCGGAACAGCCGTAGCTTCGGCTCCTCGTATACAGCGCCGCGCTCCTGAAATACCGTGGTCCACACCTGCTCCGTGCTTCGCAGGACCTGGGATACGAACTTCGCGTCCGGATCGCCGGCGGGCGGCGGTTGACCCGGTTGGTCTGTGGCGGGACTCTGGACGCTGGAGTTGCCGCCACTCAACAGGCCGAGAATTTGCAGCGGGTTGATGCCAAAGATCCATCCGCCGATGAGAGCGACCACAATCGTGCCGAGTCCGATGCCATGGACTGGCCTGAAGCCGCCGCTGGAGCCACGTACGTCTTCGACGTTCTGGCTTTCCCCCTGATCATCCATTCGCATGTGTGACCCTCCCAACCAGAGCGCAGGTTAGCCGTCATTGGCATCGGCTGCAGCTTTCGTTCCCGGGCGCGCGCCTGGCGCGCGCCCTCGGGAGGTGCTTGCCGGGAGGGTGCCCGGCATAGGGTGCGCGGCATCAGCGCTTGGCGTGCAGGTGAGCCTCCAGGAACCAGAGATCCTTATCGATTTCGCGCGAGATGCCCGTGAAGAGATCCGACGTATCGGCATCGCCGGCGCGAGCTGAATCATCTATGGCCTTCCGCACCTTCGCACCAAAGTCCGCTACGGCGGTGGACAGCGCATCAACGTGCTGTGCGCCCTCAGTGATGTCGGTCGGGTATGGCTTGAGGCTGGTGGCCTGAGAGACCGCCGCAAGGGTGCCGTAGGCGGTACCACCCAGGGCGGTGATTCGCTCGGCCAGTGTGTCGACGTGATCCTCGACATGTTCGGCAACCTCGTCGAACAGCTCGTGGAGGGCGATGAAGTTCGGTCCCTTCACGTTCCAGTGCGCCTGCTTGGCCTGGGTTCCGAGATCGACAGCATCGGCGAGGCGGCCATTCAGAAGCGCGACCATCCGGCCTCTGAGGTCTGCGGGCAAATCGTTCCGGGTATCGTACATAGGGCTTACTCCTTTGTTTTGTGAGGGAATTCTCCGCTGCAGGCCCGCGTAAGGCCAATGACCAGTTTGGATGGTAGCCATAGACAGGCTCTATCGAAAACGAGTCACGCTTGGGATCGCCGATGAATGGCACAATCCGCCGACCATAGTCAGTGTTAAGGGGGCGGATGAAAGCCGGTTGGCCGATTCTGGGACTGATTGCCCTCGCGGCAGTCAATGTTGCAGCCGGCGCCGCGCCGCGTGCCCGCGACCTGGGCATTCCCTTCGATGGAACCCCGGGCCCTCTGAATGCGATCACGGACGTCGCCGGGGTAACGGTAGGTCACACGACACTCGTTTCCGGCCAGGGAAAGCTGCGTGTGGGCGTTGGTCCTGTAAGAACCGGTGTCACGGCTGTCCTGCCTCGCGGCAAGCAAACGCTCACCTCTCCGGTGTTCGCCGGCTGGTATTCGTTGAATGGCAACGGCGAGATGACGGGGACCACCTGGGTGGAGGAGTCAGGTTTCCTGGAAGGTCCCGTCATGATCACCAACACGCACAGCGTGGGTGTCGTGCGCGATGCAGTCATTCAGTGGCGTGTGGCGCAGGGCATTCCGGACAGTTCGGACTATTGGTGGTCGCTGCCCGTAGTGGGCGAGACCTGGGACGGTTGGCTCAACGATATCAACGGATTTCATGTCAAGCGCGAAGACGCCTTCCGCGCATTGAATACGGCCAGGAGTGGTACCGTGGAGGAGGGTAGTGTCGGTGGCGGCACTGGCATGATCTGCAACGGCTTCAAGGGCGGAATCGGCACTTCCTCGCGCCGCCTTGCAGACACCGATGGCGGGTACACGGTCGGTGTGCTCGTCCAATGTAACTACGGGACCCGGCAGAATCTGCGGATCGCCGGCATTGCGGTGGGAGGGGAAATCGAGGCGCCAGAGCCTTATACGTTCATGCCGTCCGACATAGCCGAGCGCGGCTCGATCATCGTGGTCGTTGCAACTGACACTCCCCTGTTGCCTCATCAGCTCAAGCGCCTGGCCCGGCGTGTCCCGCTGGGACTCGGCCGCAATGGGAGCATTTCCGGCAACGGCTCGGGGGATTTGTTCATAGCGTTCTCAACGGCGAACAACGATGCCGCAGGGATTGCCGGCGTGCGTGATCTGAAAATGGTGCCGAACGAGTCGCTCGATGCTGTATTTGCTGCAACGGTCGCTGCTACAGAAGAAGCGATCGTGAACGCGATGGTGGCGGCGAGGGATATGACAGGCGCCGACGGTCACCGGGTCATCGGACTTCCGCACGATCGATTGCGGGAGATCCTGAGAAAATACAACCGGCTGATGCCCTGAAATCCCTTCACCTCTGCAAACACTGCTGGAAGCGGCCGTCGACCCGGTGAGCGTACCAGTCCGTGGTCAGGTTTCGGGAGATCTTCGGGCCTTGCAGCTTGATCCGAGGTACCAACGCGAGCGGAACGGAATGACCGGGGCGTTGCCCGGCCAGCTTGAACACGCCCTTGTATATGGCGGTATCTTCGAAGCCCGGGCTTTTACCTTTCTCCAGAGCACTGTGAATCTCGTCATCGCCAACCTCCAACCGACCTTCGAGCGCACGCACCGCCGACTCAGTGCTTCCCACCTCTCCATTGCTCGGAAGCAATGCGCCATCGGGTATTACGGGGATGCCAGAGGCGGCACTCACGGCGTTCTGGAAGGCAGCATTGCGGCTGGCGTATTGACCTGCGTTGTAGTCTGCAAAACGAAAGAGATAGCGCGGGTACGGTGCCTGATAGCCTAGAAGATGTGCGATGCCAAAATAAACACTTCCCCGGCGCGAGAATAACTCGTCCGCCATTGTGCTCGTCACTGGGTAGGGATATGTGCGTACTGCGGGTGTCTGCTTGAGGAAAGCAACATTGACCTGCATCGGGCCCCGTGTGCGAATCGGGTTGTGGTCCGCGAACAGAGTGTGTCCCATCGGCACGGCGCTGATGAAGTCTTCGTAAATGTCGCTCAGATCCTTTTCGGTCTTCGCGTGGTCGATTCGATCGCTGTAGCTCGTCCCGGTCGGCGAGCTCAATCCCAGGGCACCATGTACCAGCATCCAGGGAACACCAGAGTGTTCGGCGCGCGCGCGAATCTCTTTCCATGTAATTGCCGGCAATCCGGGCACGACCGGATTGGCGTGAAAGCCCGACTCCTGTTCGATCACTGCGGTGACCGCACAGATGTTTTCGTGGGTCGGCTCCAGCCCCTGCGCCGTAAATCCCGTGTAGATGTCTTCGGCCCAGCCAGAGCGATCCGCAACGCCATTCGGTAGCGCGCGCCCGATCAACGCATGTGCATCGGTCGGACTGATCCGCGGGGAGCGCTCGCTCGCGCACCCGACCAGAAATGCCGCAAGCGCCAGAATTGCAGCAAGGGCGGCCTGCCGAGGCGGCGGCCGGGCTTTGAGGAAAGAATTCAAGGGCCGCATCTTTGCCTAATGGCCTGCGGATTGGCAACATAGGGGGGATGGACGATAAGCCGGTTCAGCGCGACGACGATTCTTCTGCATATCGCGCAAGCGATTCATCTGAAAATAGCTCAGATGACTCGTCTGCCTATCCCCAGGGCGGGCGGGAGCGGATGATTCTGCCCCAGCCCATCAGCGCCCTGGGCACGGGTTTGCCGAACGTGGAAAAGGCGATGCTGCAGCGTATGTCGCCGGAACGCGTCTTCATGATGGGTGACAACCCGGCGCTGCCGCGCATGCCGAAGGCGCCGAAACTGCTGGATTTCTTCCGGTTGCGCTTTTCCGAGATCACCTTTCGCCACCTGCTGCAGAGTGCGAAAACGGCGCTGGATGCGGGTCAGGACGAGAAGATCGTGATCGCCTGCCTGCTGCATGACATATCGAATGGCGCGCTGTTGCGCACGGAACATGGTTATTGGAGCGCGCAACTCGTCGCGCCCTATGTGAGTGAGGAGGTTGCCTGGGCCATCCAGTATCACCAGGCGCTGCGGTATTTCGCCGACGAGGCCGCGGGCTTCAGATATCCGGATGCCTACAACCAGTTCTTCGGGCCGGACTACCAGCCGCCGGAGTATATCCAACACGCTCACCGGGAGGCGCGCGCCCACCGCTGGTACATGACTTCGCGCCTCATCACCGTCTACGACATGTACGGTTTCCAGGAGAACTGGTCGGTCGATCCCGAACAGTTCACCGATGTGATCGGCCGCAACTTCAAGGAGCCCAGGGAGGGGTTGGGTTTCGACGGCTCGCCGACTGCGCACATGTGGCGCACCATGATCTGGCCGAACAATTTTCTATAGGACTGACTTATAGCGCTGGCCTGGGGCGCGCCTCAGGTCGCTGGCCTGACGATCGACGGCGGGTGCAACGGCCCGCCGGTCCGGAACGCCTGTCCGCGGCCGCTCACTCCTTCACGTTGCTGGTGCGGCGGATGAAGCCGGCGACATTGTCGTGCAACGTCTTCAGAGAGGCGTCCTTGGCATACACCATGTGCCCGGACTCGTAGAACTTGTAGTCGATGTTGGACTGAAGGCTCGCAGGCATGGGCAGGTGATGCATCTCGTACACACCCTGGTAAAACGGCGTGGCGAGGTCGAAATAGCCCGCATTCAACTGCACTTTCAGGTTCGGATTGATCTTCATCGCATTCGCCAGATCAGGCATGACGTTACTGCCCTGCCGTGATGACACGGGCATCTGGTTCTGGCCGGGCTGTTGATGTTGGAAGTTCCAGGACGCGAAGGTCCGGATACTGGGCTTGAAGGACTTCCCGTCACCGTAGCGCAGCTCCCGGCGCGCGTACTCGTTGAATGCGGAGACATACGCGGAGCTCAGAGCGGAGGATTGCGGGTCGTAATCGGCACGCTGCGCCAGCGGGTCGAGGTCTGGGCCGGAAAAGCGCGTGTCGAGCCGCCCGGTCGCCATGCCTTCGGTGCCGCGCAAGGTCTGGCGGAACTCGCCCCCGTCGATTCGCAGGTCAGCTCTGAGAATGTAGTCCACCGGTAACCCGGTGTACTGATGGAGCTTCTCCGCAATGGCGGATCGTTCGTTCGCAGAGAGCTCGGATCCGGCAGCGAGCGCGCGAGCATAGTCGCCCATCGCGAACTGCTCGACTTCCGTGAGCAGCGCCTCCAGGTTGTTGTGCTCGCCGGGGAGCTTTTTGTGGTACCACGCTGTCGCCGCGTAGGTGGGCAGCACTGTTTCGTAAGGCACATCCACGCCCGGGTTACCCGTGGGCCGATCCGGGCTCAAATCAAAGCTGAGAATCTGTGAAAGCAGGATGACGCCGTTGAAATCGATCGAGCGGTCCGCCTCGAGCTGGTTGATCAGCACGGCCGCACGCGGTGTACCGTAGCTTTCGCCGAACAGGTACTTGGGCGAGTTCCAGCGTGAGTACTTCGACAGGAACTGCGAGATGAACTCGGAGAACGCATAGGCGTCCTGGTCCACTCCGAAGAACGCCTTTTCCTTGTCTTTGCCTGCAATCCGGCTGAAGCCGGTACCGGGTGCATCGATGAAGACCAGGTCGGATGCATCGAGCAGGCTCGAGGTGTTGTTTACCAGGGAATAGGGCGCGGCGGGCGTGTGCGCATCGGTGGATGTCACGATCCGTCGCGGCCCGAATGCCCCCATGTGCAGCCAGAACGACGCCGAGCCAGGACCGCCGTTGAATATGAACGTGACGGGCCGGCTGCCCCTGGCCTCGGAGCCCTTGCCGCCCGCGTCCTTGAAATAAGCGACATAGAACATCGAAGCGACTGCGGTGGGATTCTTCGAGTCCCCGCTGTCTTCGGAAGCGCCGGGATTGGACTTTTCCGTGTTGGGATCGCGCGGAACATCATCCCAATCCTTCGGGTGAATCACCAGCGTGCCTGCGACGGCCTGATACGAAATCGTCCGTCCATCGATGGTGACTGAGCCGTTGCTCGTGGTCGCCTCCGGCTTGAACGGCTCGAACCGTCGTCCCTCGGGTCTTTCGGCCGCGCTGTCCTGTTTGGAGTCCGGGCTGGAGAGGGTCGGCGCCGCGGTGAGTGGTGCGGATGAGCCCAGTGCGAAGCCCACAGCCCACACTCCAAACACGAATCGTTTCATTATCAGCCTCCCAGGCAAACACGTTCCTGCTTGGCCCAGTTTACTGCACGGTTCACGCGATTGCCGGGCTCGCGCACCTGTAGAAACGTCAAGAGACTTGGATGAGCGGGTTTATGACTGAGACGATCGTCGGGTGATTCTGACGGGGAGTGACTTGTAGGCGGGCGTACCACTCTGCTCGTCCTGGTAGCTGAGGGGCACGAGGCAATTGGCTTCAGGGTAGTAGGCTGCGACCGATCCGCGGGCAATGTCATATGCTACGGCAGTGAAGCCGTTCAGGCGTAGATGTCCGAAGGACGGCAGCGCGGTCTGGATATCAATAACGTCGCCATGCTTCAAGTTGTGGTCCGCGAGATCCTGCTCGTTCATGAACACGACATCCCGGCGGCCGAAGACGCCGCGGTAACGATCGTTGGACCCGTAAACGGTGGTGTTATATTGGTCGTGGCTGCGGATAGTTGTGAGCAGCAGCGTGTCCGGATCGCGGAGGGCCGCGGCGGCTGGCGCCTGCGGCAGCAGGAACTCGGCCCGTCCCGAGGCCGTTTTCCAGACTCTTTCCGTGGCGTGCAGCGGCAGCCGGAAGCCGCCGGGGTGGCGGATGCGGGCGTTGTAGTCTTTGAATTCCGGGAACACGGCCTCGATGAGATCGCGGATCCGGTCGTAGTCGTCTACGAGCTCCAACCACGGAATCTGGCTTTCGGGCAGCGTGGCGCGGGCGATTCCGGCAACGATGGCCGGCTCCGAAAGCAGGTGCTCGGATGCAGGCGGCAGCTTGCCCCGCGATGCATGCACCATGGACATGGAATCTTCCACCGTGACCGATTGCGGCCCGGTGCCCTGTACATCCTCCTCGGTCCGTCCGAGACAGGGCAGGATGATCGAGTCCTTGCCGATCAACAGGTGCGAGCGGTTGAGTTTCGTCGCGATATGCACCGCAAAATCCAGATTGCGCATCGCCTGGAAGCAGCGCTCCGTCTCCGACAACGCCACGGGCAGATTGCCTCCCAGGCTCACAAACACTTTGGAGCGCCCATCGAGCATGGCTTCCATAGCAGCGACCGCATCGTGCCCGTGGGCAGTGGGCGGCTTGAATCCGAAGGTCTGCTCGATGTTCTCCAGCATCGCCGCAGTGGGCTTCTCCGAGATGCCGACGGTGCGATCGCCTTGAACGTTGGAGTGGCCGCGCAGCGGGCAGATGCCGGCGCCGGGTTTGCCGAAGTTGCCGCGTAACAGCAGCAGGTTGGCGATCTGTTGGACGTTCGACGTGCCCGACAGGTGCTGGGTGACACCCATGCCATAGCTCACAATCGTGGCGTTGGATTTGGCATAGGCGGCGGCGATGGTTTCCAGGCTCGAACGCGAAAGACCGCCGCCGTATTCGATATCGGCCCAGTTGGCCGCGCGCAGGCTCGACGCCAGCGTCTCGAAGCCATTCGTGTGCGCGGCGATGAACTCGTGATCTATGACGCGGCCCGCTGGCCGGCCAGCGGCAGCCTCATGCATCGCGAGCAGAGCCTTCATGATACCTGTCAGGGCAGCGGAGTCGCCGCCAACTTTCACCTGGTAGTAGGACGACGCGATAGCCGTCGATCCCAGTGTGCTCATCTCAACAGCGTTCTGCGGGTCCGCAAACCTTTCCAGTGCCCGCTCCTTGAGCGGATTCAACACGATGATGGGAACACCCCTTCGCGAGACCTCGTGAAGCGTGCCCATCATGCGCGGATGGTTGGTACCCGGATTGTGGCCGATGGAGATGATCAGCTCGCAGTCGTCAAAGTCGTCCAGCGAGACGGTACCCTTGCCGATGCCGATCGATTTCGGCAGGCCGACGCTGGTCGCCTCGTGGCACATGTTCGAGCAGTCCGGGAAATTGTTGGTGCCGAACTCGCGGACGAAGATCTGGTACAGGAATGCGGCTTCGTTCGACGTACGCCCCGATGTGTAAAACTCAGCCATATTGGGATCCGGCAACGCACGCAGTGCAGCGCCGATCCGCGCGAAAGCGTCTTCCCAACTGATTGCCTGGTACGTATCGCTGGCACGGTCATAGGAGAGGGGGTGTGTCAGCCTTCCCTCATTCTCCAGCTCGGAGTCCGTCCATTCCCATAGGGAGGCGACCGTATTGGCGCGAAAGAAATCGGGCGTAACCCGCTTGCGCGTGGCTTCCCAGGTGACCGCCTTGGCGCCGTTCTCGCAGAACTGAAAGGTCGAAGTATGGTCCCTGTCGGGCCATGCGCATCCGGGGCAGTCGAAGCCGTCAGGCTTGTTGGTCCGAAGGAGCAGCAAGGGCGCAACATGGACGTCCATTTGCTCACGGACCGCCCTGGCCGTGGCTCGCACCGCCCCCCAGCCGCCCGCCGGCTTGCTGTAGGGCTTGATACCCGGAATGTCAACTCGTTTCGCCATCAGTCGCGAAGCTCCCGGGTGCGATTGATGCTCAGTGCCGCCAGTGTGCACGCGGCGCCGGACAACAGATAGACACTCACGTAAGCGAGGCCAAAATGCGCCGAAAGACCTAGAACAACCAACGGTGCAAAGGCAGCACCAATGAGCCACGCCAGATCGGATGTCAGGGCCGCTCCAGTATAGCGATACCTCGGCACGAAGTTGGAGCTAACCGCGCCTGCGGCTTGTCCGTAAGACAGTCCCAGCAGGCTGAAGCCCAGCAGAATAAACACGTCCTGCCCGAGCCGTCCTCCGCCCAGCAGGAGGGGCGCGAAACCGCTGAAGACCGCGATCAGCACCGCGACTGTTGCCAGGGTGCGCCGCCGCCCGAACCGATCCGCAATCTTCCCGGAAGCGATGATGCCGATGGCGGCCAGCGTCGCACCAAAGATCTGCACATCCAGGAATTCGCTGACGGACTGGTTCGAGTACAAGCGAATCCACGAGAGCGGAAATATCGTTACGAGATGGAACAGAGCGTAACTGGCCAGCGCCGCAAAGGCGCCGATGACCACGGTCGATCCCTGAGCACGCGCCATGTCCACCACATTGGTGGGCTCGAGCTCCCGCTCATCGAGCAGCCGCGCATATTCGTGAGTTGCGACGAGCCTCAAGCGAGCGAAGAGCGCCACCACGTTGATCGCGAACGCAACATAGAAGGGATACCTCCAGCCCCACTCGAGGAAGTCATCGGAGGAGAGGCTGGAGTACAGGAACGAGAACAACCCACCTGCCAGCGCGAATCCCACAGGCGCGCCCAGCTGTCCGAGCATGGCGTACCAGCCGCGCTGCTGCTGCGGCGCGTTGAGCGCCAGCAACGAAGGCAATCCATCCCACGATCCGCCCAGCGCGATGCCCTGGCCCACGCGGAAGACCGACAAGAGAATGATTGCTGAGAAGCCGAGGCTCTCGAACCCGGGCAGGAAGGCTATGCCTGCGGTGGAGATACCGAGCAGAAACAGTGCAACGGTCAGCTTGGCCTCGCGACCGAAGCGCCTCTGGATTGCCATGAACGCGATTGAGCCGACCGGCCGCGCGATGAAGGCGAAGGCGAAGATCGTGAAGGCATACAGCGTGCCCTCCAGGCTGCGCGCGAACGGAAAAAACACGGCCGGAAAGACCAGCACGGAGGCAATTCCGTAGACGAAGAAGTCGAAGTATTCGGAGGCCCGGCCAATGATCACGCCGATGGCGATCTCGCCGGGCGCAACGTTCGAATGATCCGTGCTCCCGTGTCGTGCATCGTGTCCGGGAATGTGCTGCGGTAGTGCGTCTTGATGTGTGTTGGACATAATTGGTGCGTAAAGGCAGCTTCCGAAGTCACTCCGACAGTGTGCAGCGTCTCACTCCGCGAGGCTTGCTGCGATAGGACAAAACGTCCAATGCCCGCGCGCAGGCGCTGGCACTAAATTATGCGCCAGCCCACTGTGGGCTCCAAACGGATCGGCCTCGTATTTCGGCATGTCAATCTCGAAGTTCACTCGCGTACTGTGGGTTATGCCGGCTTTCCTGCTAGCCGGTTGCAACATGGTGCTGCTCCACCCATCCGGTATGGTCGCGGCGCAGCAAGGCCACCTCATCCTGGCGTCCACGGTCTTGATGCTGCTGGTCGTCGTGCCGGTGATTGCCCTGACTGTCATTTTCGCCTGGCGCTACCGACAATCAAACAACGCAGCGACCTACACCCCCGACTGGGATCACTCCACGCAGCTCGAGCTGGTAATCTGGGCGGCACCGCTGCTGATCATCATTGCTCTCGGTGCGCTGACCTGGATCAGCGCGCACACTCTTGACCCATACCGGCCGCTGCGCAAGGTCGATGCGTCACACACGGTTCCCGCTGCAGTAAAGCCTCTGACCATCGAAGTCGTAGCGCTCGACTGGAAGTGGTTGTTCATCTACCCGGAGCAGGGTATCGCCGTCGTCAACGAAGTGGCGGCGCCCGTGGATGTGCCGATCAACTTCAAGATCACGGCGTCCTCCGTGATGAACTCGTTCTTCGTGCCGGCCCTGGCCGGCCAGATCTACGCCATGCCGGGCATGCAGACACAGTTGAATGCAGTCATCAACAGGCCGGGCGACTACGAGGGATTCTCGGCCAACTACAGCGGCGCGGGCTTCTCGGGGATGCACTTCAAGTTTCGCGGCCTGAGCGCCGGCGATTTCGACCACTGGGTGCAGTCCGCGAAGACTGCAGGCCGTGAGCTCAACAACCAGGGCTACCTGCAGCTCGAGAAGCCCAGCGAGCGCGATCCGGTACGCCGCTATTCGGTCGTAACCGCAGGCCTGTATGACGCCATTGTCAACCAGTGTGTGACGCCATGTCCGAATTGACCAGCAACCTGATGGGTCGTCTCACCTGGGACGCCATTCCGTACAACGAGCCCATACTCCTGTGGACGTTCGTCGCGGTCGCTCTCGGCGGAGTAGGCATACTCGCCGCCGTCACGTATTTCCGCGCGTGGGGAGTTCTCTGGCGCGACTGGATCACGAGCATCGATCACAAGAAGATCGGCATCATGTACATCATCCTGGGACTGGTGATGCTGCTGCGCGGCTTTTCCGATGCAATCATGATGCGCGCGCAGCAGGTACTGTCCTTTGGCAACTCGATGGGCTTCCTGCCGCCGCATCACTACGACCAGGTCTTCACGGCTCACGGCGTGATCATGATCTTCTTCGTCGCCATGCCGCTGGTCACGGGGCTGATGAACTTCGTCGTGCCGCTGCAGATCGGCGCGCGCGATGTAGCATTTCCGTTCCTCAACAACTTCAGTTTCTGGATGACCGCGTTCGGCGCGGGGCTCGTCATGATGTCGTTGTTCGTGGGCGAGTTCGCGCGAACCGGGTGGCTCGCGTACCCCCCGCTCTCGGGGATTCTCTACAGCCCGGATGCGGGCGTTGACTACTACATCTGGTCGCTGCAGATAGCGGGCGTGGGAACATTGCTGTCGGGCATCAACCTGATCGCGACAATCGTGAAAATGCGCGCGCCTGGCATGACACTGATGAAGATGCCGGTATTCACCTGGACTGCGCTCTGTACCAACGTTCTGATCGTCGCCGCCTTCCCGGTTCTGACCGCGGTGCTGGCCTTGCTGTCGCTGGACCGCTATGCCGGGACGGACTTCTTCACGAACGAGCTCGGCGGCAACGCCATGATGTACGTCAACCTCATCTGGATATGGGGACATCCCGAGGTGTACATCCTGATTCTGCCCGCTTTCGGAGTCTTCTCGGAGGTCGTATCCACTTTCAGCGGCAAGCGGCTGTTCGGCTATGCCTCCATGGTCTATGCGACGATCGTGATCACGATCCTGTCGTACCTGGTGTGGCTGCATCATTTCTTCACCATGGGATCCGGTGCGAGCGTCAACGCGTTCTTCGGCATTACGACCATGATCATCTCCATCCCCACGGGTGCGAAGATCTTCAACTGGTTGTTCACGATGTACCGGGGCCGGATCCGCTTCGAGGTTCCGATGCTGTGGACGATCGGCTTCATGATCACGTTCGTGATCGGTGGCATGACCGGTGTCTTGCTGGCAGTGCCGCCGGCGGATTTCGTGCTCCACAACAGTCTGTTCCTGGTAGCGCATTTCCACAATGTCATCATCGGCGGTGTGCTGTTCGGCATGTTTGCTGGAATCAACTACTGGTTCCCGAAGGCGTTCGGCTACAAGCTCGATCCGTTCTGGGGTAAGTGCTCGTTCTGGTTGTGGGTGAGCGGCTTCTGGTTTGCATTCATGCCGCTGTACGTCCTGGGCCTGATGGGCGTGACTCGCCGGCTGAGCCACTTCGACGATCCGTCCCTGCGCATTTGGTTCGAGATCGCCGCTTTTGGAGCCGGACTGATCTTCCTCGGGATTATGTCGCTCATCATCCAGCTCGTCGTGAGCTACCGGAACCGCGCATCGCTACGCGATACGACGGGTGATCCGTGGGACGGACGCACTCTCGAGTGGTCAACGTCTTCGCCACCACCTGCATATAACTTCGCGTTCACGCCGGTCGTTCATGACAATGACACCTGGGCGGACATGAAGAAGAACGGTTACGTGCGGCCGCAGCGCGGCTTCATCCCGATCCACATGCCCAAGAACACCGGCGCAGGATTTATAATCGCGGCGCTGAGCGCCCTCGGCGGATTTGCAATGATCTGGCACATGTGGCTCGTCGCGTGTGTGGCCCTCGCGACGATGTTGACTGCCGTAATCGTCCACACCTTCAACTACAAGCGTGATTTCCACATTCCTGCAGAGGAAGTGGTCCGCGTCGAGGGCATCCGTACGCGGATGCTGGCCAGCCATGTCTGAAATAGCATTACCTAGCCGTGAACGTGCTGTCGCCCGCACTTCGAGTGCGGAGGCGACTCCGCGGTTCTACCTGACCCATGAGCATCATCCGGAGAGCGGGACCCTGTTCGGGTTCTGGCTGTACCTGATGAGCGATTGCCTGGTTTTCGCATGTCTGTTCGCGGTGTATGCCGTGTTAGGGCGCAACTACGCCGGAGGCCCAACCGGGGCCGAGCTGTTCGAGCTGCCGCTGGTAGCCGTCAATACTTCGTTGCTGCTGCTGTCGTCGATCACGTATGGGTTCGCGATGTTGGAGATGCAGCGGGATCGGCTGCGCACGACACTGTTCTGGCTTGCGGTTACCGGGCTGCTGGGCGCCGGTTTCATTGGCATCGAGCTGCATGAGTTCGCGAATCTGATTCACGAGGGCGCAGGTCCCCAGCGCAGCGCTTTTCTGTCGTCATTCTTCACGCTGGTCGGTACTCACGGGTTGCACGTGACCTTCGGTATCGTTTGGCTCGTCACATTGATGGTCCAATCGGCGAAGCACGGACTCATCCCGGAAAATCGCCGGCGGCTGATGTGCCTGTCGATGTTCTGGCACTTCCTGGATGTCGTGTGGGTTGGGGTGTTTACGTTTGTGTATTTGATGGGAGTGCTGCCATGAGCGTGGGTGGTGGAGTGGTGCAGTATCCCGATGCTGGCGGGGCTGGTCACGGCCACGCAGATGCACACGGCGCAGGAGCCGTTCATTTCACGCTTCGCGGGTATGTCACGGGCTTCCTGGCGGCGGTCACACTGACAGCCATCCCGTTCTGGCTCGTCATGGGCAGGACGTTCGGCAGCTCGGGCATCACTGCTGCGGTGATCCTCGCGTTCGCCGCCGTGCAGATCGTAGTTCACATGGTGTACTTCCTGCACATGAGCCCGAAGTCGGAAGGCGGCTGGAACCTTCTGGCGCTGCTCTTCACTGTCATGCTCGTCGTCATAGCACTCAGCGGCTCGCTCTGGGTGATGTATCACCTCAATCACAATATGATGCCGGAATCGATGCAGAACATGCACAACATGCCGTGACGTTTCCTGACCCTGATGCGGTGACCGGGGGTCACGCCGGTGGAGACGGCGACCGCGGCGGCGATCGGCACCCTCGAAGCGGCGGGTATGGCAGCGGCGGCTCCCGGGGCGGCCGTCACTCTGCGCTGTTCCTTGCCGTGGCGGGCACGCTCGCGATTCTGCTCTTCGCTACATTCGTGGCGCTTGGCACCTGGCAGCTCAAACGCCGTGTTTGGAAACTCGATCTGATCGCGCGGGTTGAGCAGCGTGTACATGCGTCGGCGATGGCGGCACCGGGTCCGGCTCAGTGGCCGAGGGTGAGTGCCGCAACCGATGAGTATCGGCACGTCACGGTGACTGGCACGTTCCTCGATGAGTCGCAGACGCTGGTGCAGGCGGTCACTGAACTCGGCGCGGGGTACTGGGTGCTGACGCCGCTGCGCACGGCAGATAGCAGTATCGTGATGGTCAACCGGGGATTCATTCCGGCGGAGGATCGGGACCGGGTTGCGCGAGGCGCGACGCCGCCACGCGGCGCAACCGACGCCGCCCCTGGTGGCGCAACCGACGGCTCAGTTGCGACCGCCGACGCCCACGCGGCCACCTCCACTGACGCCAACACGACCGCATCCGCCGCCGCCGCGGCCCCCGCCGCCGCCACCGCGGGCCCCGCACGCGCCATCTACAACCAGAAATATACTCCAGGTTGTGTCTAGCCAAGTATAAAATTTTCTTGACATACTAGCGGGGTGAAGCAGTATCCTCTGGATTGCAAGTTCAGATTAAGCAATTTTGGCGATAGCCAGCATTTCGGGGGATGCAGTCATGCGGGAGCAAAAGCGGATA
>JAQGOF010000142.1 GCA_028293745.1 Gammaproteobacteria bacterium
GCGGGATCGTCAACGCGGCGGACCATTCCGCGGAAGAGATATTGCGGATCTGTCGCCACGTCGGCCGCCGTATAGGCCCGCGAGTTCGGAATATCCGCCCGATTGAGCAGTTCCTCCAGCTCACTCATCGTGTGGGATCGCGTCCAATCCGCAATGAGTCGGTCCAATGCTGCAGCGTTTTGGACGCGCGCGCGGTTCCCCTGAAATCGAGGATCCGCGATCAACGCCGGCCGCGCCATCAGCGCCGCGAGAGCGGCGAACAGCGGCTCCGAATTGGCCGCAATCAGCACCCAGCCACCATCGCTCGTTGGATACGCATTCGAAGGAGCCGCAGTCGCAATGGCGCCGCCGGTGGGCTGCTTGATTTTCCCCAGTGCGCCGTATTCCGGAAGCATCCCTTCCATCAGGCTGAACACGCTCTCCGTCAGCGCCACATCGATACTGCGCGGCTTGCCGTCGCCGCCCGACTTATCGCGTTGCCACAGCGCCGCCATGATGCCGAAGGCTGAGTAGAGGCCCGCTACGGAATCGCCGATGCTTACGCCCACGCGAACGGGTGGCAACTCGGTCGTGCCTGGCGGATGGTTGGTGAGATAACGAAGTCCGCCGATCGCCTCCCCGATGACGCCAAACGCCGCACGATCGCGATACGGCCCTGTTTGGCCGTAGCCCGAAATATGCGCTATGACCAGATCGGGTCGTGCAGATCGCAGCACGGCGGGTCCCAGGTTCAACTTCTCCAGTTGGCCCGGTCTGAAATTTTCAACCAGCGCGTCGCAACCGGCCAGCAGGTCGAGCACAATCTTGCGCGCGCCGCTGGCCTTGAGATTCAGTCCCAGGCTGCGCTTGTTACGGCCGTGGATGGACCACCAGAGCGAGTGCCCGTTGATTTGCTCACCCCACTGGCGGACCGGATCGCCGCCGGGCGGCTCAATCTTGATTACATCGGCACCCAGATCCGCCAGCAAGCGCGTGCAAAAGGGCGCGGCGACAAAATGACCGATCTCCAGGACACGAAGCCCGGAGAGCGTTTGAGAGAGCTCTGTCATCGCAGGCATGGAGCGAGCGGCGTCCGAAGAAGGCGAGCGGGAATGAAGTCGACGCCCCCTGGGGCGCATGGATCGATGCGGGAAGCATAGGCCAATGCAAATCTGAGCTGGTCCCCCGTCCTGGGGACAGTCCTGAACGCGCTCGCGCGTGGGTCAAGTCACAGTCCATCGAAAATTCCTGTCCCGCTTGCGGGGGATTATCGGGAATCCAGTGTCCACCTATATCTGCACGCTCCAATCACGCCGTCAGAATCAAGGGGAAGCCATGAGCAGGACATTCGGACGAATCCGTCAGATCGGCCATGTTGTTCGCAATCTGGACGAATCGCTCGATCGCTGGGGCCGATTGGGAATCGGCCCGTTCTTCCGTTTCGATCATGTGCCGCTGGATTATTTTCGTGTCGGCGGCACGGACATGGCCATCGACCTCAGTATTGCCGTGGCGTTCTCTGGGGAGATGCAATTTGAGCTCATTCGGCAACACAATCCGGAACCCTCACCCTACAAAGACCACTTGGATCGCTATGGGGAGGGCGTGCATCACCTGTGTAGCTGGACCAACAACTATGATGCCGATATGGAGCGATGGCTCGCGCAGGGCTATGAGGTAGCACTCAATGGACAGCTCGGCGGCGCGCGCTTCAGCTACTTCCGTGTGGACTTCCTACCCGACACCTATATGGAGGTCGCAGACCTGACCTTATGGGCGGGAGTAATGCAGAAGATGCAAGATGAGGCCGCCGGTTGGGACGGACGCGACCCGGTCAGATCGATGGCGGATCTGGTCGCATCGCTCACCTGATCCGGCGCCAGCGTTGGCGTTTGCGCTCAGTCCCCGTGAGCGGGGACGGCTGGGGGGAATCGCTGGTCTATGATATGTCCATCTTCAACAGCTGATGGAGGCGTGTCATGGACGGGGAAAATAGGCTGGCGCTGGTGACGGGCGGGGCCGGCGGTCTGGGTCTAGCCTCCGCACTGCGTTTGGCAGGGAGCGGTGTGCGCGTTGCGCTCGCTGATCTCAACAACGAGGCCGCCCAGGCTTCAGTCGCGAAACTGCCGGGTACGGGGCATATCGGATTGGGACTCGACGTCTCGGACGAAGAGGCTGTCATCGCCGCTTTCGATCGGATCGAGGAGGAGAGGGGGCCTGTTGAGATCGTGGTGAATTTCGCCGGCGTGTTGCGGGCGGGCGTCGGAGACTTTTCGCTCGCAGGCCTGACCGTGGCCGAATGGGAGAGGGTGTTTGCCATCAACTCCACCGGCTCCTTTCTCCTGACGCGCGAGATGGCTCGCCGCAGAGGCAAAAACCCCGTGAGTCATGGGCGCATCATCCTGGTCTCATCGGCGGGTGCACAGATCGGAGGCTATCAAGGCAGTGCCGCTTATTTCTCCTCAAAGGGCTCTGTGCTGACGTTGGTTAAAGCGGCCGCTCGCGAATTGGCGCCCCTGGGCATAACCGTGAATGGCATTGCACCGGGCCCGATCGATACACCCATGCTGCGCGCTGCGACGCAGGCGCGTGGCGGTTCCGACAGCGGCTACACCGGCATGAGCCGTGTTCCGCTCGCGCGAATCGGAACACCTGACGAGGTGGCGGCCGCCACCATGTACCTGGCGTCCCGGGACGCCGCGTTCGTGACGGGTTCAGTGATGGACGTGAATGGCGGATTGCGAATGCAATAGCCATTCACGTCCTACCCTGGGATCTATCACTCGCGCAGGGCGTACCCCTCGATCAATGCGAGATGGCTGCGATGTTGGGGCCTTGAATTATATTGACGCCCGGCGGGTAGAGGCTGGCCGAACTGAATTCCTTGATGCCTTGCGCGTTGATGAGCGTCGGCAATCCCTCTCGTGCGGCCACGTCGTACGCTCTCTTCAAGGCCGCTCGCAGCTCTTCGGGCGTCTGAACATAAGCACCCTGGCAGCCGAGCGCTTCCGCCGCCTTGTCGTACCGAAGGTTCTGCTGGAACAGATACATGTGCAGCGCGCGCGGATCGTTTTCGGCCAGTGTCCACACACCCCAGCTGTCATTGTTGTAGATGATGCAGATGAGTGGCAGCCGATATTTCGCGGCGGTCTCGAGCTCCATCAACGCATAGGCGATCGCGCCATCCGTGCCGACAGCGAGCACCGGAGCGCCCTTGTAGGCGCTTTGAATTCCGTAGCCCTCCTTCGCCGCGGCGGCGATTCCGATGCCGTGATTGATCTCCGCGCCGATCGTGCCGCTTTGATAGTAAGAGCAGACACCCTGGCCGGGGCGATTTGCCCGCAAGTAGGGGGGCAGAAAGCGCAGGTTGGTCAGTCCACCCCAACAATGGGCCGTTTGCTTGGGGTCAATAGCTCCGGCATAGAAGAAGTTATATAGCTCGCGACCGATTACGGCCGGATGCAGCTTGCCGGTGCTCGATCCGTACTTGAGTCCGAGCGCATAGTAATCATCCATCTGCTTCTGGTTCTCAGCCCGCGCACTGGCCAGCTCTGCGGCCCAGGTAGCACGCTTCTTACGCGGCAGGCGCGCCGCGAGCGCCTCCATGAATAGTAGCTCGTCACTGACGACTCCCAAATCCAGCGGCCAGTTGCGGCCCAAATCGTCCTGCGACGGGTGCACCCGGATCGTGACCACATCCTGGTGCAGTTGATAGTCAGTCCGGGTGGGCATCTGATATTGGCCGACGAAAATGACCAGGTCGGCGCTGAGCACGGCCTTGGGCGAGAGGCTCGCCGAAAGACGATGATCATCCGGAAAATGCCCGCGGCTTGGGCCCGACGTGCAGACTGCGATGTCCTGCTTTTCCGCCGCGGCGAGCAACGGCTCCCAGGCCTTGCGCTGGAAGATTCCCTGACCTGGGATCAACAGCGGCCGTGCGGCTTTGTTGATCATGTCAATGGCCTTCGCGATGTCCGGCGCGGACGGCGCGGCGCGCGATTCGGTGCGGTATTTGCTTTTGTCGTAGTTCTCGGTCAGGTCGTTCGGATCGGTGAAGCGTGCGCGAGCGACTTCTCCGGGGAAGTCCAGGTGCACCGGGGCGGGCACGCCGGACTTGAGTGCACGGAAGGCATAGGCACCGTATTCGTGCACGCGACCGGGCACTGTCAGTCGCTTGCCATATTTTTTGATCCCGGTGGTCAGTTCCTGCTGCGACACCTGTTGAATGAAGGACTGACTGTCTTCCTGGGCAATCGTCATGTTGCTGGCCAGCACCAGGAGGGGAGTGTGCGCGGCGGACGCCGTATAAATGGATTGAATCATGTCGGTCAGTCCGGGCCCTTCGGTGCCGGAACAGGCGACCACCTCGCCCGTGACGCGCGAGAAGCCGTCCGCCGCCGCCGCCATGGCGCCCTCCGAGCGACCGCCGTAACACAACACGCCGGCAGAGGCGATGGCGTTAATTACCGTGTAGTTTCCCGGACAGCAGAACATGGCCGCGAGATTCTCAGCTTTGCACATGCCTGCAAAGATTTCCGCGCCGGTCTGACCCTTGCCCTCGAACGAAGTCACCCGCACGGGCGCGGTCATGGAAGTCGCGAGATCGGGCGGAATCTGAATGGATTTGATGGTTCCCGCATCGGGGGCCTGTGCATTCGCGTTGCGCGTCATTCCCGCAGCCGCCAGGCCGGCGATCGGGATCGCCTTTACAAAGTCACGCCGCGATGCGAGCCGGTGAATGCCATTGTCATCGTCGTTGCTCATCCGAATTCCCCGCTGTTCCGGTTGCTCGCCCGTGTCATCGGCTCCCGGTGTGTATTGAAGTCAGGTCGTGAGTAATCGCACCGTCAATTCAAGCGAATGTGATCGCGTTCGGCTCCAGTCCGAGTGACTGGACCTGATAGTCATAGTGGGCGCTGTTGGGCAGAAAACCGAAATAGATCTCATTGACGACCTGAATGAGTTTGCGTGCGGCATAGTCAAAATCGCCGTCCACGACGTCTGCGACGATGGCGACGTTCGCGTCGATGAGCTCCCCGTGCACAATCGTTTTGCGACGATCGACGCGCCGGTGGATGGGCATGCTGTCGGACATCATTCCGTCGATAAAGCCCGTAAGATCGCGATACAGGGCGGAAGCCGCCGGCACATTCGGAAACGCATCGGTGAATGACAGCCTCGATGCCTCGTAATCGACGCGAAGATCGAATGTGCGATCATAGTGCCAGGTGAATTGCACGCGCGTTGCGCGGCCTTCAGAGAGCGTCGTTCGCACATTCCTCAGCAGGCCGCGTTTAGCGTAGAAATCGAGTACCGCGTGTATATCAGTGGAACCAGTCATCGGCGTCTCCTCACAGTCGTGGCATCGGCCGGCGTCGCAGACTCAAAACTGTGCCGCGCCAGCTGCGGCTCGCGCTTGGAGCCTGCGGATAAATGCAATGATTTTCATAATGTCAGACTCGGTCAACTCAGCCTTGAAAGGAGGCATGCTGTTGCCGATGCCGTTTTGAATGGTGTTTGACAAGTTGTTGTCGCCATTGCCGCGCACAAAATCCTGCGGTCGCGTCAGATCGGCAGCGTTTGCCATGGCTCCCACCTGAGCCTTGCCATTGGGCCCATGGCAGGCGGCGCACTTGGCGAAGAACAACTGCCGCCCGCCACTGATCAACGCTTCGTCCGTCGGCACAGGAGCTTGTGCAGGGACGCGCTCGGCGCCAAGGATCAGCAGACTCGTGAGGGTCCCTACGAGGATGACTTTGACCAGGGTCACTTCAGTGCCCAATGTGACTCGGTTGATCGTTGAGGATGATCGTCTTGGCCTCGGTATACGGATAAAGACCCTCGACCCCGCCCTCGCGGCCGACGCCCGATTCTTTGAACCCACCGAACGCGATGGAGAACTCCGTTCGCCAGACATTGTGGCCGACCATCCCGGAGCGCAGCTGGCGCGCGGCCGCATAGGCCCGATCGACGTCATTGGTGAAAACCGAATTGTTGAGCCCGTAGACGGTGTCGTTCGCAAGCTCGATGGCATGAGCTTCGTTGTCAGCCGCAATCACACTCAAGACAGGCCCGAAGATCTCCTCACGCGCCAATGTTGATTGGTTGTCCACATTGCCGAAAACCGTAGGCTCAATGTAAAACCCACGGCTCAGATGCTTCGGGCGCCCGCCGCCGGTCGCGAGCTTCGCGCCCTCCCGAAGTCCCTGGCTCATGAGTTTCTCGATTCGGTCGCGTTGCCGCCGCAGCGCCACCGGCCCCATGGCAATTGCCGGATCGAACGGGTCGCCGACCCGGACTTCACTGAAGCGGGCGCTGAGCGCCTCAACCATCTGGTCATGCCGGTCTCGTCGGACAATGACCCGCGTCAGCGCTGAACAGATCTGCCCGGACAGCGCACAGGCGGCTCCCGTAATGGAATCGGCAGCCGTGTCGATGTCGTAGTCGTCCAGTATGACCGCTGCGGATTTGCCGCCGAGTTCGAGCGTGTAGCGGGCGATGCGCTCGCCGCAGATTGAGGCAATCCGTTTGCCCGCGGCGCTCGAGCCGGTAAAGCTGATTTTGTCGACGCCGGGATGCCGGACCAGGAGCTCCGAAACGGCGCGGTCCGCAGTAATGACATTGACGACCCCTTTGGGCAGTCCCACGGCTTCGGCGATTTCGGCCATGATGTAGGCTGCGCCTGGCGCCTCCGGCGAAGCCTTGATGACAACCGTGCAGCCGGCGAGCAGCGCCGGGGCGAGCTTGTGCGCGATCAGCAGGATGGGGCCATTCCAGGGAATGATGGCGGCGACGACACCCACGGGTTCTCGAACCAACAGACCGAGTTTTCCGCCGCCGCCCGGAACGTGCTGCGCCTCCCACGGAAATGTCTCCGCCAACCCAGCGTAGTAGCCATATGCCTCGGGAATGGCATTCGCATACGCGGTTGCCATCGAGTGGACGATGCCCATTTCGTTCGGCCAAACCATTGCGACATCGTTGACGCGCTCTTTCAGTTTTTGCTCGATCGCGCGCAGATAGACTGCGCGCTCACGCGGCGACATGCGTGGCCAGGGTCCGCGATCGAACGCCTCCCGTGCTGCTGCGACGGCTCGATTGACATCGGCTTCCTGAGCCTCAGCGACGCTGAAATACACGTTCTCGGTCGCGGGGGCAACGATGTCGAGCTTCGCGTCGCTCGACGGCTTGGCCCACTCTCCACTGATGTAAAATCGATCCGGGCTCTGGATGGGAACCCGTGTGAAGTCAGAGGATGACATGGGCAGATCTTAGGAGACGGAAGCGGCAGGCCGTGTCCCTCGTGCGGGGGACCAGCGAGCGCGGGCCTCGGCGGCCTGCGCAACGCGCAAATCGATGCTATTGGGTCCGTAGGGTCAGCATCACACCAAACGTCGCCGGCATGCCGGCATAGCGGTAGCGCGTATCGGGATCTTCCCCGACATTGACGACATAAAACTTGTTGGCGATGTTGCGACCGTAGAATTGCACCCGCCAGGTGTCGTCGGTCGCACCCAATCCGGCACGCACATCGAGCAGGACATAGCCGCCCAGCTGATACTCGGGTGCGGGCAATGAGCTCGTAATGAACGTGGCCTGCGTCTTGCCATTGTAGGTGACCCCACCGCCCACAAAGGCCCTGAAGCGCCCCACGTCCCAGGCATATTGCGCATCGCTCACGAGCGAGAAGCGAGGTGTGTAGGGCAGTCGCGACCCGTTGAAATCCCCGTTCCGACCTTCCCCATTGGTGGTGATATATGGGCCCGAAACCTTGGAATCCAGATAGCTGCCCGATACGCTCAGATCGAGTCCGCGGATGGGATGCGCGATCAATTCAGCTTCTGCGCCAATGACCCGCGATTTCGGCACGTTGTCCAGCACTTCCAGGTAACCGATGAACGGATCGGCGATCCGGGTGCGGATCTGCTTGTCGAAGTAGTTGTAGTAGAACGCGGCCCCATTGACTTCCAGGCGCCGGTCCCACAAAGGCGACTTGAAACCCACCTCGTAGGCATCGACCCGCTCCTGCGTCACAGGTTTGTACGACGCGGCAAAAACCGCAGCGATGGGGGAAATCACGCCCGCCTTGTAACCCCGGCTCACATTGGCATACAGCAGGGCGCCCTCTGGAATCTTGTAGTCGAGGCCGCCCCGCCACGACACATTGTGCTCATGCAGCTCCAGGTGAACGGGCCCCGGGGCCGAGATGTCGGGCGCCGCGGTAAACTGCAGGCAATGGCCGGGCAGAATGGGTACCACCGGCGTTGTCTTGACACCCAGCGCTGCGAACAGTTCCTGCAAGCCGTTGAACTGTCCCGTCGTTGCCTGATCGGCGGTGGGGTCGGCGGTGCAACTGTCGCCGACGCGGTTGGTTTTCGTGTAACGCGCCCCGGCGTGCGCCGTCAGCCGCTCGCCGATGTGGGTTTCTGCGTTTCCGAACAGCGCATAGGAGTTGATGCCCTGCTCGGTTGAAGCCAACGTCTCCTCAAAGCGCGGCAGTGTGGGGATCGGCTGATTGGTCGAGACAAATGGCACGATGTAGCGGAAGTTGTCGCTGACTGTGGCGTGATCGTAATTAGCGCCGACGATCCAGTTGGCGATCGGCATATTTCCGGTCAACCGCAGTTCCTGTCCGTACGTGCTGATTGTTCCAAAGGGCTCGATTTGGACCACCTCGGCCGCAGAGCCATCCTGCTCGAGACTTCGAAATACTTTCTGGTGCGCGTAATTGCTGATTGAGATCAGCGAGATCTGCGGGCTCAGGGTGTATTCGGCCCGTACCGCTGCTTGATAGAACTCATCACGCGCCCGATCGGCGAATCCGGGCGTCCAATCCGCAGCGCGAGGATTGTTCGGCGCAATGGGCGATCCAACGAGGCCCGGCGCCGCGAGCGCCGGCACAGCGGGCGTGGCCGAAATCAACTGCTCACCCAGAGTGTCGGAATGGTCTTGCGATGCGGTGAGGTTCGTGGAGACTTTGAGTGAGTCGACGGGTTGCCAATCGAGCAACAACCGGCCCTGGATCTCGCGCGCAGCACCGAGGTGATCATCCGGGCGTGTGAGGCTGTATTGCCAGGCGCCGCCCTCGACCACTCGAAGGGCGACCCGGGCACGCAGCGTATCCGTGAGGGGGCCGCTGACAAATCCGCTCGTTTCAACCTTATCAAACCGGGCATATCCCAGATCCGCGCCCGCCTCGAATTTGTCCGTGGGCTTCGCTGCGATGTAGTTTACCGCGCCGCCCGTTGAGTTTTGCCCAAAGAGGGTACCCTGGGGACCCTTGAGGACTTCGACCCTTTCCAGATCGAGCGTTGCGGCCCGGGTCATCACCGGGAATGCCAGCGGGACTTCATCGACATACACGCTGACGGTGGGAGAGGCGCTCAGACCGGAGTCATAAAGACCAATGCCGCGCAGTGTGTATACCGGGGTTTGATTGTTCGACGGGGTGAAGCGGAATCCCGCCACGATCTTGCCCAGATCAGCAGTATCGGTCACCCCTCTGGCTAGCAGTTCCTGGCCGCTCACGGCCGCGACGCTCATGCCGACGTCATTCAGATTCTGCACGCGCTTTTGCGCTGTCACGATAACTTCGGCGATTTCCGGAGCGTTCGATTCATTCGCGGCGACGGATAGCGCCGCCGGGCTGTTTTGTGCGAAGGCGCCTGCCGGCAGCGTCAACCCAACAGCCCACGCGCATAAACCGATTCTGAGCTTCATGATCCAAACGTCCCCCTGGTGACCGACGTGTTGCGTTCGTTCACCACGTAGCATTCATCGATTCAATGCAATGCGCTGCCCCCCGCGAGGTGACAATGGTTGGTGAGGCGAGGCGATCGGTGGAGGCGCGGGCCTCGGGACTGAGACACCGCAATGTTGCACGGCGGATCGGATCGGCCGGCGGCCGTCCTAGCGCAACGCCGTCTCGGGCCAGATCATGTCGTTGACGAGATCGCCCGTCAGCTGCATTTTGATGGCCGCCAGCTGAAACTTCTCGTGTGGGGAACCCAGGGACGGTGCACTGACTTCGTCGAGGCGCAGTCGCTGGCCGTGCTCGAGCTTGATTTGCAGCGCGCCCAGTGTGGCATCGAACTGCAGCCGGGATCGTGGGCCCAGGATGGGTCTGATGCCTTTCGCGAGCACCCAGGCAACCGCAATTTCAGCGGGGGTGACGTTCATCTCGGCGGCAATCGCCAGTAGTGTGTCGAGTATCGCGGTAGTTCGCGAATCAACCTCATCGTGAAACGCGATCTTCAAGTGTTCCCGGCGGCCGGTTTCGCCCCGCCGATATTTTCCAGTGAGCAGCCCCCCGCCCAGGGGCGACCACCCCAACATTGCCAGACCGAACCCCGCCGCCATCGGCACCAACTCGCGCTCTGCAGTTCGCTCCACCAGACTGTATTCGGTCTGCACAGCCTGCACCGGCGCCCACCCGCGAAGTTCCGCAATCGTCACCGACGTCGCAATGCGCCACGCCGGGAAGTTCGACAACCCGATATGAAGCGCTTTGCCGGAGCGCACGATGTCATCGAGCGCCCGCGCAATTTCGTCGATGGGAGTTACGCCATCCGGGCAGTGCACCCACAGTAGCTCGACCCGGTCCGTGGCCAGCCGTTTCAGACTGCGCTCGAGCGATTGCACCAGGACCTTGCGGCTGTTGCCGGCAGCCTGAAGGCCAGTTTCCTGGCCACCGGTCCATCCGAATTTTGTGGCGAGCACAATGTCGTTGCGTTCGGCCGCGATAAATTCGCCAACGAGAGTCTCCGACTCCCCGCGTTGGTAAATATTGGCCGTGTCGACAAAATTACCGCCCGCGGCGCGATAGGCATCGAAAATGGCACGGGCCTCTGCCGGGTCGGCGCCGTGTCCCCAGCCGGTGCCGAAATTCCCGGTTCCGAGTACCAATGCGGAGACCCGCAGACCGGTGTGACCCAGAATGCTATAGCGCATCAATCACGTGCAGTGCGGATGCGATTTCGGCGCAGGGGCGGTCAAATGGTCTGCGCAATTCGGGAGGCTCATTCGGGAAGAACACGAGCACTGATGTCTCTGAAGCGCCAGCCCTCGTCCGTGCGCACGCAGCTTCCGCGGTAGTGAACTGACATTGCGATCTTCCCGGGTCCGTCCATCCACGTTGTCACAATGGCCCGGAATACAACTTTCGCCTCGTTAGCCGACTCGCCCGGCTCGACCAGCACATCCGTCATCTGATGGCGGACCTTGCGCTGAAACCGGTTGATCGCAGATGCGACAATCAGCTCGGCCAGCGCCGCCCGCCCGCGGCATGTCTGCCGGGGAAGTCCCGATCCTCCGAGCGCGGCCGGGGGTGAATTTTCCCGCGTCCAGCTGCCGTCGACGACATAGAGGTCTGCAAACGCGTCCGGTTCGCCAGCATCGGTGTACAAGGCATAACGCGCGATGAGGTTGCGAATCTGCAATTCGTCAACCGGTGGAAGAAATGAAAACTCCATGGCCTCAGGCAGCGATCCCGTGCACGGGTGCTCGATCGACGAGCGGAGCAAGCAGTGCAGCGCACTCCTCACGAGTCAGGACTTCTGCGGCCGGACACTTACGATACGTGGGCGCGCCGGCCCAGACGATCTCGTTCTGCAACAGATTGCGCTCATCGTAGTGCCAGAACATAGCCTTGTCGCACGTCTGGATGTAGACAGCGTCCAGATCGTCGACGGGCACGCCCTGCGTCATCGCATAACGTGCGGGGTAGAAAGTTTGGAAGGTCGAGAAGGACGAAAAGCCCCAATCGTTGACCATGAGTCGCTCGTTCTCGAGCATCTGGACACAGATATCCTCATCGACGAGGAATTTGTAGAGCGAGTGAATGGCCTTCATGCCTTTGAAATTGATTGAGCCGCCCACCGTGTGGCTCCAGTATTCCGGCTCTTCGACCGTCATTTGCGGAGTCAGTATTTCCTCGTAGCGACCACTCACTTCCAGCAGCGCGTGGCGCCGGTAGTTGCTGATCATCGCGATGTGACGGCGGTCGGACAGTGTCGGCAGCAGCCGATCGGCCGCCTGCGTCAGTTTGGTGATATCGAGTTTCATGGCATCAATCCCCCTCGATTTGAACTCGCCCGGTCAAATGGAATACAGCGATCCGATCGGCGCGCCGCGGCGCCCTTGCTGAGCTGAACGGTCCTTTGATTCTAATCGTCTCGCGCCTGGGGGGTTGTCCCACTCGCTCGGGACAGAGCCGCCTGCATGCGGATGCTACAAGGGATCGGGGCACCGACGCTCGGCCTTTTGTGGCGCTGGCGTTCGATCGCCGTGTTCTTTTTGTGCAATGGGGCCGGATTGACGGCCGTCCGTCTCCACAGGAGCTCTCCCGCCCATGGGCAAAATTGCGATCGTCTATTACAGCAGCACCGGCCATACCTATCAGATGGCCAAGGCGATTGCACGAGGGGCGGAGTCCGTCGGTGCCGAAGTCCGGGTGCGTAAGACCGCTGAGATTGCGCCCCAGGCCGCGATCGATTCGCGCCCCGGCTGGCGCGAGCATCTGAACGCGACGGCGGACGTTCCCGAAGCGGAAACGGCGGATCTCGAGTGGGCGGACGGATTTCTGTTTGGAACGCCAACGCGGTTTGGATTGCCCGCCGCCCAGCTCAAACAGTTCCTAGATCAAACCGGCGGCCTGTGGTTCCAGGGAAAACTTCAGGACAAGCCCGTTGGCGTGTTCGGTGGCGCGAGCAATGCCCACGGCGGACAGGAATCGACCCTCCTCGCGCTCAACAACATGTTTTATCACTGGGGCGCGATCATTGTGCCGACGGGTTATACCAGCCCTCTCATCCGTGCGTGCGGCGGCAATCCCTACGGTACCAGTTACACCGCCTCACCCGATGGGAAGATTCCCCAGGCGCACCTGGACGCCGCACACTTTCAAGGGCAGCGCGTCGCGCGTTATGCCCAATTGCTCGCCGACCGGCGGCTGTATTTATCGGGCAAGGGCGAGTGACGGTGACCGAACGGCCGGTGCTCATACGCTGGGATGAGACACCACTCGATCGAATGCGCGGGTCGATCACGCGGCGCTTCATTACCTCCGAGAAGATAATGCTTGCTCAAGTGCGGTTTGCCCGAGGTGACGAGGCCCCGGCGCACCGGCATCTGGCCGAGCAATTCGTCTATGTCCTGGACGGCGCGCTGCGGTTTCTCCTGGGCGAGGAGCAGAACGAGCAGATCATCGTCCGAGCAGGAGAAGTCCTACTCGTCCCCTCCAATCTTCTGCACAGTGCCTTGGCGTTGGAAGCTACCTTCGAACTGGATATTTTCTGCCCACCGCGTGCTGATTGGCTCGATGGCAGTGATGACTATTTACGCAAGTGAGCAAGCGCGCACGCTAAGGGGGTAGAACATGAAATCGATGGGCATTCGCATCGCCGCGGTGGCCGTGCTGTCAACAGCGTCCGTCATGCCGGCCTGGGCGCGGGACAAACAGGCCGAGGCCGCCATCAGATCCATCGAGCAAGCGATCGTGAATGCCCGGTCGGTCGAGCCGGTCGTCCAGTACTTCGACCCCCAGATCGTCATGTACGATTTCATGCCGCCGACCATCCGGGGTATATCGGCTTTCATCGGGCATGTCGAGGCGGTGTTTGCCGGAATGCCCAGCTTCGATGTACGGATTCTCGAGATGTCGATTACGGCAGACCGCGAGCTGGGATTTGCCAACAGCATTCAGCGTGTGATTGTGAAGGATGCCAAGGGGTCCATTACTCTCGACGCAGTGTTTCGCAACACAAACTGCTATCACAAGGTGAATGGGCGTTGGCTCATCCAGTATGAGCACATCTCGTTTCCGGTAGACCTGCAGACTCGCAAGGCGATCCTGGCACCCGAACCACCTTGAGCACCGGGCTCGTGGGCATCACCGGCGGCGCGGCAAACCCGCGCCGGATCGTGCGACACCGGCGCGCTCGGCAGTGACGTCCCTGCGCTTTATCTGAATCTGAACGACAGGGTCAGGCCGAAGGTTGCCGGCCGTCCCGCGTAGCGGAAGGTGGTGTCATTCACTCGCGTCGCGTTGGTCCAATAATAAGTGTTGGTAACATTCTTTCCCCACAGGGTCAGCCGCCAGTTGCTGCCCGGTGTCTGCAAACCGGCCCGAACGTCCAGCAGCGTATAGGCATCGATCGCTGTGAGCGTTGGTTCGCCAACGCCGCCATTCGTCGAGCTGTTATACGTCACCGAAGCGCCGACGAACGCCTCCAGCGATTCCATAAGCGGGAAATCGTATTGCAGGTCGGAATTGATCTGCGCTTTCGGCGTATACGGCAGACGGGTGCCGGCCACATTGGACTCTTTGCCGAATGCATCAATGGCGTCCGGAAAGTCCATCACTTTGGCATCCAGATAATTGCCCGAGATGTTCAATGTGAGCCCCTGAACGGGCATCAGGAGGATCTGCGCCTCGACACCCCGCACCCGTGATTTGGGAATATTGATCAGCTTCTCAGTCACGCCGAAAATCGGGTCCATCTTCTTGCTGCGCACCTGTTTGTTGCGGTAATCGTACTGAAAGAGGGCGAGATTGACCTGGGCGCGCCGGTCCAGAAATGACAGCTTCGTTCCGGCCTCGTAGGACATGACCGATTCCTGGATCGCAGGGGACAACTGGTCGGCGCTCGCGCCCGATTCAGTTGGAAAGCTTCCCGCTTTGTACCCTTTGCTCACATTGGCGTACACCAGGGTATCCACATTCGGCTTCCAGTTGAGGCCGCCGTGATAGGAGACATTGTTCTCGTTGAGGTTATTGCGCACCGGTCCGGCCTGAAAGGTCGGCGGGATCAATAGATAGTCGCCGCCCTGCTGTATCGGCGAATTGGTGGTGCATTGACACAAGGTGCCGGACAGGAAGTTGAAGAAGGGCGCGACTTTGCCATCGACGTCCTTGTTGCCACCCACAAAGGCATTCTTCGAATCATTGTAGCGGATGCCGCCGAGCACGGTAATTGTAGGCACAATCTCATATTCAGCATTGGCGAATATGCCGTAGGTCCGCACGTTCTGATGTGAATACGCTTCGGCGAAGTCAAATTTCTGAAATCCCGGGATTATAGAGTTCGACGAGTTGGTGAAATCGAGGATGTAGTCGTCGAATATCCGGTCGTGTGAGTAGTTGGCGCCGCCGACCCAACTCAGACGCGGGGTGTCGCCGGACAGGCGCAACTCCTGCGCGAAGCTGTTGACGCTGCCGGTGGCGTCAATGTCCGAATCCCGCAAGGCAATGGCGTCCCCATCACGGCCATCGTTGCTCTCGTAGTGCTGGTATGAGCTGATGGAAGTCAACTTGACCGCATCCGAAAACGCATAGTCAACGCGCCCCGAGAACGCGTAGTATTTGTCATCGAGCTCGAGGTTGCGCCGTGGCGTCCAGTCGGCGGCTCGAGGATCCGCAGGGGCAAGTGGGTACGCGGTGATCCGCGGATCAATAGCCGCAGGAACCTGCGGTGTGATCGCGATCAGCTGACCGGCTTGAGTATCGGAACGGTCGCGCCAGCCGTTGACGCCCAGCGAGACTTGCAGCTGCTCGTTGGGTTTCCAGTCGAGCAGGAACCGACTCATGAGCTGATCGGTGGCGCCAAGCGAATCCACGCGCGTGTAGCTTTGCTGCCAGTCGGCGCTTTGAACACTGCGTACGGCAACTCTGGCTGTCAATGTGTCGCTGATCGGGCCGCTGACATATGCCTCACCGTCGAACGTGTCAAAACGACCGTAGCCGAGGTCGAGACCTGCCTCGAATGTTTTCGTCGGTTTGGCAGCTATGAAGTTGATGGCGCCGGCGGTCGAGTTCTGTCCGTAAAGTGTGCCTTGCGGGCCTTTCAGAACTTCAACGCGGGCCAGATCGAATGCCACGAGACGAGACAAGGTCGCATAGGGGATGCCCACTTCATCGAGGTACATCGCCACCGCCGGCGCGGCTCCCAGGCTGCTTTCGTAAAAGCCCACGCCCCGCAGGGAATAAGCCGGAGCGCCAAAGGGGGTCTGCTGGACGGTCAAACCAGGAACGACCTTGGGCAGGTCGGCGATGTTGTCGACGCCCTGCAGCTTGAGCTGATCGCCGCTGAATGCGGCCAGGGACATGCCGACGCTGTTGATCAACTGTGAGCGCCGCTGCGCCGTGACAGTAATCTCTTCCAGCCCGGTCGAGGCGAATTTGGTGTCGGCCGCGGGATCAGCTGCCGGAGTGCTTTGCGCCACCGCGCCCATTGAGGTCGTCTGGCCGAGGACCAGACAGCATACCCAGGTCTTTAGCTCGCTCATTCGACCCCCTAAAGCGAACGCCGCGGCCTTACAACGTGTTATTTAGGCTACGCGACTTGGCGGCGAGCGTATCCTCGCCCCGATACCGCTGTTGTCCCCTTCGCTCGGGACAGCGCGAAATGAAGTCATTTTGGATGCGCAAGCCAACGCCAACACAACGGACGCCGAGCGGGTCTCTTCACTGCGATTGCGAGGCGGCGCGCCTCTAGTCCGTGCGCCCCAGCCGGCTCCGCGGGAGGTTGTACGCTGCGGGCTCCAGCAAATATGCATCGACGCGACCGAGCGAGGTACGACCCATGCGCTGTCGTTCTTCACTTTGCGCTGCTTTGACCGTATACAGCCGAAGCTCCTGCAGCATGCGAAACCTCTCTGCCGGGCATCCGCGCAGGCCGCTGCATTTGTGGCAACCGCCGGGACGAATTCGCTGGCGGATCTACCATTGCGCTTTTCTGCTGGCTTTTCAGTCCCCCTTGTCTGGGACTGACAGGGCACCTGGACATGCTATTAGCTATAGGGGGTGACTCACGATTCACCCGGTGCCGGAACGCGCGGCGTGGCTATAGATTTGAGTGGTTCGGACTCTCAGGAAAATGGGGCTGCAGATGGCAGAGCAATGTGTAACGCTCATCGACGTCGGATTGCGAGATGGCTTTCAATCGATCGGGCCGCTCATCCCGACGGACATCAAGATCGCCATTCTGCGCGGCCTGCACGCCTCCGGCATTCGGCGAATCGAAGCGACTGCCTTTGTCAGCGAAAAGGCCGTGCCGCAACTTGCCGATGCCGTTGAATTGCTGCGGGCCGCGCAGGCGCTGCCCGGCATGGACCCGCAGGTGCTCGTGCCGAACGAACGCCATGCCGAACGCGCGCTTCGCGCCGGGGCCACGCATTTGTCATTCGTCTTGTCCGTATCTGAAAGACACAACCAAGGCAACGTACGTCGCACGCCCCGGGAATCGGCCGGGGAATACCGCCGAATCGTGGCGGGGCTGCCCTCCGGAATTCAGATCCGGCTGAATGTCGCGACGGCTTTCGATTGTCCTTTCGACGGCGCGGTGGCTCCCACAACCACGCTGGCTCTCATGGACGAACTCGTGGATGTCGCGCCTCAGGCTGAAATCTGTCTCTGCGACACCACCGGCCGTGTCACTCCAGATCGCGTCAGCGCGCTTTTTGCAGCTGCCAAGGCTCGCTTTCCTCATGCCCCTTACTGGGCCTTTCACGGTCACGACACTTTTGGCCAAGGGACCGCCAATGTCATGGCCGCTTGGACTGCGGGCGTTGACCGGATCGACGCCTCGATCGGCGGTCTCGGCGGATGTCCATTCGCCCCCGGCGCGACGGGCAATGTCGCGACGGAGGATGTCGTTTGGATGTTTCAACATATGGATATCGAGACCGGTATCGACCTGGAGCCTTTGACAGACGTGGCGCGTTCCGCCGCTTCGTTGCCCGGGGCCTCATGGGGCGGACGGGTGCGCGACGCGTTGACTGCGCAGCGGAGCCGCTTGGCCACGGCGCGCGACGGATCGTGCGCATGAGTTCGGTTGCACGAACACTGTTTGAGAAGATATGGGACTCACATGTCGTCTCGCGCACATCAGGCGGCGACTCACTGTTGTACATTGACCGTCATTTGATCAACGAGGTGACGAGCCCGCAGGCCTTTGAAGGATTGCGAATGGCCGGCCGGTCGGTCCGACGACCGGAAGCAACGATCGCCGTTGCCGACCATAACGTACCGACCGAAGCGCGCCATCTTCCCATCGCCGATGAGCCCAGCCGTATCCAGGTCGAGACGCTCGAGCACAATGTCGCGCGATTTGGGGTGCCCTATATTCCCCTGCGCAGTTTGGCGCAGGGCATCGTGCATGTGATAGGACCCGAGCTGGGGCTCACGCTTCCTGGTATGACAATCGTCTGCGGGGATAGCCATACGTCAACGCACGGCGCGTTTGGCGCGCTCGCCTTCGGTATCGGAACCTCTGAAGTCGAACATGTGCTGGCCACGCAAACGCTACTGCAAAAGCCCGCGCGTACTCTGTTGGTTCAGGTGAACGGACACCTGGGCTCCGGCACGACCGCGAAGGATTTGATCCTGGGAGTCATCGCTCAGATCGGTACCGCCGGCGCGACCGGTCACGTGATCGAATATGCGGGCAAAACGATCAGCGAACTGGATATGGCGGGCCGAATGACCGTCTGCAACATGTCTATTGAAGCCGGCGCCCGAGCGGGCCTGATCGCGCCGGACGCGACCACTTTCGCCTACCTCGAGGGACGACCGCTCGCGCCCGTCGGCAAAGAGTTTGAAGCCGCCAAGGCACGCTGTCTCGCATTGCGCTCGGACCCTGGCGCGCGCTACAACAAGACCATCGTGGTTAACGCGGCGACCATCGCCCCAATGGTGACGTGGGGGACGACGCCGGAGGCCGTCATACCTATTGATGGCGTCGTGCCGAATCCGGCAGCAGCCAGTGAGCCGGGTAAGTCTACTCAGATGTGGGCTATGTTGGAGTATATGGGCCTCGAACCAGGACGGCCGCTCAATGGTTTGTCGGTGGACGCTGTTTTCCTCGGCAGTTGCACGAACAGCCGTATCGAGGATCTTCGAGCAGCGGCAGCCGTGATCGGGGACGGACGTGTAGCGGATCATGTTAGGGCACTCGTGGTTCCAGGCTCGGGCCAAGTGAAGGCACAGGGCGAGCGGGAGGGACTCGACCGGCTGTTTCGACGGGCAGGGTTCGAGTGGCGCGAGCCCGGGTGTTCCATGTGTCTGGGCATGAATCCCGACCGGCTGAAACCGGGCGAACGCTGCGCTTCGACGTCCAACCGCAATTTCGAGGGGCGTCAAGGGCCCGGCGGTCGCACGCACCTGATGTCGCCCGCCATGGCCGCCGCTGCCGCTATCAGCGGCCACATCGTCGACATTCGGAGGCTGTGAAACGATGCGGCCGTTCATAACACTCACGGCGATAGCGGCACCGATGCCGTCGTCTCAATCGACTCCCTTGGCGCAACGCGCAGATACTCATTGCACGCGACAATTTTGGGTGTGGATCCAGCCGCGAGCATGCGCCGTGGGCCCTGATGGATTTCGGCTTCCGCTGTCTGATCGCGCCG
>JAQGOF010000175.1 GCA_028293745.1 Gammaproteobacteria bacterium
GATCTGGACGATCCGTTCGAAGTTCTCGAGCGGGTATTGTTTGATTTCGCCGGTCTGCTTGTCGCGCGAGACGGTCTTCGCCGAAGTGCCGGCCCCGGCGCAATTGACCAGAATGCGCTCCTGACCGATGGCGACCCGAGCCTTGGCGAATGCGGCGTCGACCTCCTCGTTCGAGGTGACATCGACCAAGCAGAACACCCCACCGAGCTCCCGCGCCACGGCCTCACCCCGTTCGGCGTTGAGGTCGAAAATGGCGACCTTGACCCCGTGCGACGCCAAAAGGCGGGCCGTGGCCTCACCGAGCCCCGACGCGCCGCCGGTGATGACGGCGGAAATGGTTGAATCGAGTTTCATGGGTCTATTCCTGACGTGGGTTTGGGTGCATCCCGACCCGCTACAACGACCGGGCGATCAGCATCCGCATGATCTCGTTCGAGCCACCGTAGATGCGGCTGATGCGGGCGTCGCATTCGTCCATGTAGCCGCAGCCACCATGGAACTGCAGGCAGGTGCCGAGAACGTCTCCCTGCAGTTCGGCTGTGAGGAGCTTGGCTAGCCCGTATCCATTTCACTATCAGTTGTTCACACTGCCTTATGATCAGTTATATGAACATGATAAGATGTAAATTTATTGCTGTCAACGCGATCCAGATCACCCTCTCGAGAGCACGACGATCATCGACTATGTCGCGATGTGCGCGCCGATCTGACTGTTCCTGCGGCGACGTCTTTTTGCCTGATCTACAGGTTCAAATCGCAGGTTTGAATTCGGCCAAGCTCACTGACGTCTGCGAACCCGCTTCATCAATGAATTCACGAATTCGCCATCCAGCATCACGTGCCCCGAATTCTCGCCGGCACTCCTGCATGTAGATGGAGTGATCGCGTGGTGTCCATCGCCGCGAATCCCGCGAGCGGTCGCCTTCCCGCTTCCCAAATGTATCCAAAGAAATTCTATTTCTGCGGATTCCAGCGGTCCCTGTCTCGACCCACGAATTTGTCGAGTTCGCCTTTACGGCCGTTTTCGGCGTGCTAGCCAGACCGACTACTCTTCATCCATCACGATTGTGGGCGGCATGAACGCGATCCGCGCGCAGTCGTGTTCGGCAGACTGCTCGCACAATTTGTGGTCAGCAGCGAGCGTCAAACAGGCATGCGAAGAGGCGCGCGCATGTATCGAGCGTGTTGTTCAGATCGCGCACTTCTGTTACCCGCCACCGCGAAACTCCTCCAAGGTAGAGCGCGTCGCGCGATCTGCGTCGCTCGAGACTTACGACAGGCACCGGAACAACGTCATACACAGGAGACAGGCGCCAGCCATCCGGATGCCGCAACAACGCATGGTTCCTCGGATGATCGTCGTTGTTTGTTACGGCAGCGTTGAACACCATCCTACGGAACAACTCTGCGCAATCGTGCTGCGGGCGACTTGACCAGCGGCGAAGGTGCTCGGCGAGCAGCGGGTACGACCATCGATCGCGACTGAGATAGTTGTCCTCGGCGTCCAGCACAGTCAGCGCACTCCGGTCGGTGCGCTCTGGGCGTGCGATTGCATGGGCGTCGCGAAGCAGGTGGCTCGCGGTTGAGTCCAAAGCTCAAATAGCCGGCACCGTCTTGTGGTCCGTGGATTAAATAGTCAATTTCTTCGAGGTCGTCCGGACTGCGCTGCAGCTTGTGCTCGATAACGCGCCTGCCCCATGCGTCCAGCGCGGCATCACGAATGGCTCCGGGAATGCCCTTCAGGTTGGTGAATTCATGGACACTCTTGCCCAGCGGAAGCTGGAATGGGTCGAGCTCGACTGCATTCGGTCGCTCAAGGCAGCGGTCGCCATATCGGAATCGACCAATGTACGTCCCGTCGTCCTGACGCGGACCAGCTCGTCAAACTCGTGCAACAGGTCCGGCGCCGTGCAGCCCTAGTCTTCGACGGGAGACTCTGTCACGCGGCCGTAAGTCTCATGCATCCGGGCAGCCACTTCGGCCATCTTGCGGCGCAGCTCCGCTGGCTCCAGCACTTCCAGCTCGCCTCCGAAGCATAGCAACCGCGCACATGCCTCGCGCAAAGACCCGACCGGGAGAGTTACCGTGCACCACCCTTCGGAGTCCGCACCGGGCTCCATCCGTGCCGCCGCTCGGGCGAACGGCGACGTAAATGTTTCCAACATGCTGAGCGCCCACGGGGAGAGGCGGACAGTGGCCTGATTCGGGTGCAGCTCTTCTTCGAGCCGCTTCGTACTGGCCCTCCAGTAGGCTTCCAGCTCGAAACCCTCTGGCCGCTCGAAGCGCTTCTCAAGAACGTCCAATTTCAGGATGCGCGCGACGCGATACGTGCGCAGGCCCTCTTCGGTTTGGCCGACCACATACCAGGCGCCGCCCTTGAGCACCAGGCCAAGTGGATCGATAACGCGCTGCTTCTCGGATCTCCAGCTTCGATAGCGCATGCGGATCCGGCGTTGCTCCCAGACAGCGCTCGCAACGAGCGGTAACAACTTCGGCCTCTCCGCCTCCCTGAACCAGGCCGGCGCATCGAGATGGAAACGCGCGCGCATCTTCTCCGCGCCGGCTCGCAGGGGTGCCGGCAGTGCCGACATGAGTTTCTTCTCGGCGGCGACTAACACCGCATGCAGACCCAGATCAGCCGCCGGTCCGGACAGACCCGTCAGGAACAACGCCTCAGCTTCCTTCTCCGAAAGGCCATTCAGTTGGGTTCGATAGCCATTCAGCAGCCGATAACCGCCCTCAGCGCCCCTCTCGCTCAAGACCGGGATGCCAGCCGAGCTCAAAGCGTCGATATCGCGATAGATCGTACGGAGGGATACGCCGCACTCCTCGGCCAGAGCCTCGGCAGTAGTCAGCCCCCGCGCCTGCAGGGTCGTGAGAATCGAAAGAAGGCGGCTTGCGCGCATCGCGTGATGATAATAGCCATACTTGACATGAATTGGCAGGTATGGCCATGCATACTGTGTTCACTGCGGAAGGCACAGAGCTTCAGGGAGACTCCCGGCATGGCCATCAGCTGGACGAATTCGACGTCGATACGGTGCCGGTCAGGACGATCGATGGAAAGAGCCTGTGGTAACCCGGCGGCGCGAAGGAGTCTGCACAGAATGAATAATGCAAATCATGTTGTACCGGCAGCAGTGCAACTTACGAGCCAGTCAGCGAACGATCCAATCGTCGCGTACGGGAGGCGTGTTCCTGTTACTCCCGACATCGTTTGTACACGCCGCTTCGAGGCGTCCTGCGATAAGCTGTTCGGTGCATGGGTGAACCCGTCAATCCTGACCAAGTGGTTCTTTACAACCGCAATGAGTGAGCTCCACCGGGCGGAATTCGAGCCTTGGGAGGGGGGTAATTGGACCGTCGTCGATCGGCGTGAAGGCGAATATTTCGCAGCAACGGGACAGTATCTGCAGATCGATCGGTCACATAGGTTGATATTTACCTTCACGATGCTGCAGCTCTCCGCAGAGTTCGTCCACGTTGTCGTCGACATCGCTCGGGCAGGAGCCGGAAGCGAGCTGACATTGACGCACGAGTACCTGCCATGGATGGGAACGCGGAGCCCGGAGAAAGGGTGGCACGCGATGTTGGACATGCTGGCGCGCGCCCTGCGTTGACTTTCCACATGCGCGGGGGACACGTATTGTCGTCCTGGGACGTCCAAGGAGCTTCCAGGTAAGCGATCCTAGGATGATACCGCCAGCGTCCCCTCCCCGATGATACGCCCAGCGCGGGATCGTTGATCGTAGCGTGCGGGCCTGCCTAGTCAGCCTGGTCAAAAAAAGCGTCCGGCACCGCGCCCGCCGAACGTCTTGAAGCTGGAAGCAGCAAGCTCCGCGCTATCGGGCGTTCCGATGCCTACAGTCTGCGTCTCCTCGCTGACCCAGTTTGCTACCTTGCGAATATCGGCAAGCTCTGCGTGTCACATTGTCGGTGCGCGGTACCTCAATTATCGGAGGTCTGCGTGATCATCAACTCAGCGCTTGCGACTTCGCTATCCCCGACGAGCGCACGCGCCGAAAAGTGCTGCGTGCCTTTGACGCTGCGCTCGAGCTGCGCCCGCAGCAGTAGCTGATCGCCCGGCATAACCGGCTTGCGGAAACGAGCTTTGTCCAGCCCCACAAGATAAGAGCGTGTGGTTTGGTGCGGAAGTGCGCCGGCAGTCACCAGGGACAGGATGCCAGCGGTCTGCGCCAGCGCTTCGATGACCATCACACCGGGCATCAGCGGCCGGGACGGGAAATGTCCGGGAAAGAACGGTTCGTTGTAAGTCACGTTCTTCACGGCACAAATGCTCTGTCCCGGGTGAATTTCAAGCACCCGATCGACGAGAAGAAATGGGTGGCGGTGCGGGAGGTGACTAAGGATCGCGCTGATGTCCAAGCTAAGCGGATCAGTCACGGTCGCGATCCCCGCGCAGTGGAGCGACAAGCCCTCCTAAGGACTTCGACCATGCGCAATGCGGCCCGACACAATGGGCGACCATGCCGTTCGCTTGCGGTCGGAGTGATCAGACGCACTTCGCTCCCCCTAATCCTGCGGTGCACCCAGCTCTTCCGGCAGCTCAAGCGAAAACACGCATCCCTTGCCGGGCAAATTGCGCACGAGCACTCTGCCACCATGCGCTTCAAGCGCCTGTTTGGCAATTGCCAGACCCAGTCCAAACCCTGCCCGGTTTTCACCTCGTTGCACGAACGGATCAAACAAATCAGTAGGTTCTCCACTGGGAAGTCCACCGCACTCGTCTTCAACCTCGATCACTACAGAGTGTTGGTGACGATAACCCCGAACCATGATTGCACAACCTTCGCGCGTGAACTTGACGGCATTGCCGAGCACATTACTCAAGGCCGAGCGCAGCAAGCGTCGATCACCGCGGAAATGCAGCGTGTCAGGCGCGTTGACCCTGAGGTTGATACGTCGCTGCTCAGCAAGGACGCGGGCATCGATTAGTAGTTCAGCGAGCATTACGCACAAATCGAGTGGCTCGCGCGCCAGCGGGACGTGTTCCGTGAGCCTATCGGCCACGAGAACCTGGTCCACGAGTTCGCGCAGAACCGTCAGATTGCGCAACAATAGGGTCAGCGCCCCATTTTGTTCCGGTCGCTCGCTCCTGCGCAGAGTTGCTAATGCAATGAAGCTGGTCATCAATGGGCCACGCAACTCGTGTGCAATGAAGGAAACCTTTTGGGAATGAGCGTGAGCCACCTCAGCGTCACGACGTTCGACGTAGGCCGACACCGCTGCCGCTCGGCCCGCATTGATGAGACGCTGCACACGCCGAAGGGCATTGGTGGACACGCTGCCCCCGACCGCATCCACTTCGTCAAGTATGCACTCGGTTAGAATCTCGTACTCGTGAACGACGTCCACCAGATCAAAACCCGCGCGCAGGCGCTGGGTGCCATGAGCCGCCGAGGCCCTGTCGGAATTGGGTGTAGTTGGAGCCCTGCCGGAACCCTCGTCCGCGCAAACCGATGCGAGCGCCTCCTCCAGGAAGTGCGGCAGGTGATCCCAGAGCTCGCCACGAGTCAGTTCTTTATCGGGGTGCTCCCGGCCGATGCGCTGAGTCCAGCGTTCCAAGATCGCTGCGCGGCGACCGGCGAGGAGGCTGCCGAGTTGGATAGTGCTGTTCACAGCATGCCCTTTCCGCGTGTTCGGCGTACGTGACCAAAGCCATGCGGCATGGCATGGCCGCCGGGCTCCGGTGAAGACGGAGTCTACTCCTGAGGCAAAGCGCCAGCGAGATTTTCCCCGCCGGCGCCGGTTCAGCTCTGTCTATGCGGTGACACCATCTCGTTACGCAGTGAGAAGTGGCGCGTCGTCTGAATGATGGTCGCGAGATCCTTTTGACGCGGCACAAACAGAGGTTACACCGCAGATAGCGATTTTTTGGCGGGGCATCGAGCCCTGCGCCTACACGCACCATTCTCGAAGTATCCAGTGGCCACAAGAACTGTTGGCCCAACAGCTGTTAACAAGACTCTTGATTGAAACTCCGCGGCCTCCGTCATCAGATTGCCCCCTCGTCCCGATGACGACCCGTCAAAACGCCCGCAGCAATCGAAGGTAATGCGAGAAGTTGTACCTTTGCAGAAACACGGGCACCTCCAACTCGTCCCTTGCGGGATGTTTCAAACGGCGTCCATACGCTATGATCGGAAAATGAGACTTTGAAGAGCCCGTGCGGTGCGGCTGTGACACACGTCGACCCCACTGCATGCGCCGTCCGCCGACGCCACTGCGCGTGACGCACCTCACACTAGGCGGTGTTACCCGCTGGTATCGTCGGCGAACCCTTTCTAAGCATGGCAAGACTCATGCGCTCATTGAAAACTCCGAAATGGCCAGGGTTGGCTTTGGCCGTAGCAACGCTGGTGACGAGCGGATGCTCGAGCATGAGCAAAGACGAGTGTCTCGCAGTTGACTGGCGCACTATTGGCTATGAGGATGGCGTGGAGGGTTACCCAGGCGATCATATCGCCCAACACCGAAAGGCATGCGCCAAGTATGGCGTGCGCGCTGACTTGGAGCTCTATCAGGATGGCCGGAGGCAAGGATTGCGGGAATTCTGCCAACCGATTAATGGCTATCACCTCGGCGCCCGTGGTGGCAGCTACGGCGGAGTCTGCCCGGCGGAACTGGAACAGCCATTCCTTGCTGCCTTTGATTCCGGTCATGAGCTTTACGAACTCACCGCCCGAGTCTTCGCCGCCGAAGCCGAGCTGGAATCGAAGCGCCGAGAGCTCGCCAGGGTCGAGCACGGAATTATCCAGAATTCGGCTGAAGCTATCAGCGCTGATGCCGCCGCCGACCAGCGCGCCCACGCGGTTCTTGATGCGGCGCAGCTCGCCGAGAAAGCCGGCCGCCTCAAGGTCGAAATTCAAGAGCTCGCTGAGGACAGCGTTCGCTATCACGGCGATCTGGACGCTTATCGAGCCAATCATCCGCCGATGGGTTGACATGGGACTGGCTCGAATTCCAACTAACTCGATGATTTGGGCCCGCCGTTGGGGTCGTACACCCCTTGCCGCTGATCTATTGTTAACCCGACGCCAGTCCGTTCGGGCTGCGTTCAGCTATAAGCAGACATTCTGCGCACAGATACTGCACGTCAGGAGTAGCGAGCTATGAAGACAGTCCTTTACGCGGCGCTATTAGGCGCCTGTGCTGCCCCGACGTTTGCAGCCGACGTAGGTGTGTCGATCAGCATCGGCCAGCCCGGCTTCTACGGGCAAATCGACATTGGCAATGTTCCGCAGCCGCAAGTTGTCTACGCGCAGCCCGTTGTGATTCAGCGATCGCCGCAGTTTGTTTCAGCCCCGCCGATCTACTTGCACGTGCCACCGGGCCACGAGAAACACTGGCGGAAGCATTGCGCGGAGTACAGTGCCTGCGGCCGGCCGGTCTATTTTGTGCGCGACGACTGGTACAACAACGAATATGTGCCGCGTTATCAGCATGGTGACGGCGATCGCGGTGGCAGTCATGGGCATGGTCGGGGTCATGACAAGGGTCATGGCCATGATGAAGACCACGGCCATCACGACAAATGATTGAACTTACATCGGCTGTTCATCCTCCCGGCGCCACGGGCAGTCGATTACGCTCCCGATTGCACCTACCTGCTGCACAGCCACATGGCCAATCAGGTCCTTGAAGAGAGACTGAGGAGCGGCTGAACGAGTTAGCGCGCGCGGAGAAGCAAGCCGGCCCTTCTACCCCGCCCGCAATTCAGCCGCTCTTCAGACAATAATCTGTGACGCGGGTCGCAGAACTCCCCCGGCTTTCGTCACGCCGGGCGACGCCAAAGGCCGACATCTTGCTCGCAGTGGGACGTTTGGTCTCATATACGGAACCACAGGGTGATTCAGGTTGCAGTCCGATGGTCGCATCCATGGCACGAGTCCCGTTCAGAGTGATCCGTATCAACATGCTGGCAGCGCTCGTGCTCGCGGCTGTCAGCTCATCAGGTTGCGGCGGCAGTTCCGATCCCAACACGGGGTCGTTGAGTCTCAGCCTGACCGATGCGCCGGTTGATGCCGCGGCCAGTGTGGTCGTCGCCTTCACCGGCATCGAGATGCAGCACGCTTCCTTAGTCCAGCTTGCGCATTTGCTTGGCTCGCAACCGGGGGGATAACGCATGGAACAGGAATCCCGACAACCATCTGGGCGATTCGTCATCAATCTTTGTTCGCTCGCAGCGCCGATCACCATCCCGCAGCCGCGGGCCTCGCGGCTTACACGTTTCAGCTTTTTCCTGAGCCATTACTGGGAGAATGACCGCCGCCAATACCGGCTTCTCATGGGCTACTTCGCGAGCCCCGCGGAAGCGGATAAATGGCTCGCCACGCTGAGGAGGGTTTATCCGCAAGCGTTCGTGAGCGAGGCACCGGACGTACAACCGGACTTGATGAGCAACACCCAGGCATTGAGGATCCTTGAAATTGGTCAGGTCGGCCGCGTCTCGCAAGGCGGCGACCGCGTGAGCGAGGTCAGCTCGAGCACACGCGAGCACGTCCAGAGGCCGCAGACCGCAGGCAATGGCGGATCCCCGGTTGGAAAACACTACCGCAGTGGCGGAACACTCGAGGACACGTTGGAAGAACTACGGAAGACAGAATTCAACATGGGCGGCGACGATGACCCGAACAGTACCGGCGTGCGGCACCTGCGAGTCGAAGTACAAAGGGACAAAATGGCCAGCACGCCCCGGCGGGTGATCGGCTCGCGCACCCGCAAGTAGCTTCGCTTTGTCCTGCCAAGGCACCGCTCGCATGCCTTGCGCTCCGTCAACTCCGCCCTCAGCCGGCCCCGGCAGCAACCTGAGTTCCGCCCTCGCCTCCGCGGCGGCTCGACTCGTGCCTGCCTTATGTGAGACCATTTGTCCCATATGCAGCAAACCGCGTCGCCGAACGCGGACCCAAAAATCACAATCCAGTCGCGGAGGATTACGATCATGCAAGCCAGACGGCCCTTCAATGGTTTGACATCCCGCTTGTTGTATTGGACTTGTGCGGTCGCAATTGCCTCAGCCTCCGCGGCGCCCTCCTCCGGTGGACGGAGCACCCTGCAAGGAAGCACTCCCTCCTGGGCAACTACCCGGAACTTAAGTGGCGCCGCCGATCCGGCCACCGTGGTTGGGTTCCGGGTCTACCTGGGCTGGATCGACCCGAACGGGGCAGCGGCGCTTGCGAAGTCGGTCAGTGATCCGCACAGCAGCTCCTACGGCCACTACCTCACTCCGAATCAATTTCGCAGTCGTTTTGCGCCCTCGGCCGCGGATACCGCGAAGGTACAGAACTGGCTGAAGAGTCAGGGTTTTGACCTCACGTACACACCCCAGAACAATCACTACATCAGCGTCGAAGGGACGCTTGCTCAGGCGCAAGCTGCCTTTGGCGTACAGTTCGGGATCTACAGCGTGCATGGACAGTCTTTGCGATCACCAGTCAACGATCTGTCGATTCCCAGCTCGCTCGCCACTACCGTGAAGGCCGTTGTGGGCTTGGATCAGAGCTATCAGTTCGTACAGACATATCACAGGCTCGATACGAACGCGCCCCCGGCGGCGGGCTTTCGAAATGCGCCGCCGCTATCCACATTCTGGGCACAAGTGCTGTCGCCCTACGCATTCCCTGCAGGATTCACAAGCGGCTCTTTGCCTAGCGTCCCGTGGACTGTCAAAGGCTATACCCCTGATCAGATCAAAGCGGCTTACGGAATCTCGGGCTACGATGGCGCAGGGCAGACTGTGGCGATCATTGACGCATATGCATCGCCCACGATTCTGCAGGACGTGAATCAATGGTCAGTCAATCGCGGACTGCCCACCATGAATCCCTCTCAGCTCGTGCAAGTCGTCCCCCCCGGCATCTATAAACGGCCCGAAAACCCTCAACAAGACCCGCAGGGCTGGTATGGGGAAGAAACATTGGACGTCGAGGCGGTACATGGAATGGCACCCGCAGCGAAAATTGTCTACGTCGGCGCACCGAACAACCGGCAGGATCTCGATGCAGCGATGAATCATGTAGTCGATCAGCGGCTCGCGCAGATCGTGACAAACTCATACGGATTCGGGACGACCGAGCTGCTCCCTCCCGGTTATGTAAAGCCGATGGAAGACACGCTGATACAGGCGGCAATCGAAGGCATTGGTGTGTACTTCTCCTCCGGTGACAATGGTGACGAATCGAGCTCGTTCGGGTTCGCAACGACGGACTGGCCGGCCTCCAGTCCCTGGGTAACCGCAGTCGGTGGTACGAGCCTCGGTATTGATTCGAGCAATCAGCGCGCAGTGGAGACCGGCTGGGGGACAAGCAACTACAACTGCAACAGCACCACGCTCGCCTGCACGCGTACCGGATGGTTGTATGGTGCGGGCGGCGGCGTCAGTGTTGTTTTTGCCGAGCCCTGGTACCAGCAGATGGCCGGCCTGACACTGAGCGGCCGCGGCTTACCCGACGTGGCCGCATTGGCTGATCCGCAGACAGGTCTGCTGGTTGGACAGACTCAGGCGTTCCCGAATGGTAACTACTACGACGAGTACCGCATCGGCGGCACCAGCCTCGCGAGCCCGATTTTCGCGGGAATCATGGCCGTCGCCGACCAGAAGGCCGGTCATCCGCACGGCTTCGCCAACCCGCTCATCTATGACAATCCTGCGGCGTTTTATGACATTCTGCCGGTCAAGACCGCGGTCGCGCGCCGAAACTACAACAACGGTGTCGACGCAAGCAGCGGGACGGCGGACCGGCTGCGGACGTTCGATGACTATTCCGGCTCGCCCTCGCAGCACACGAACCAGGGTTGGGATAACGTTACGGGACTAGGCACTCCAAACGCATCATTCCTGAGCCTCATCGGTCACTGAGGTGAATCTGGTCTGTGCGCCCCAGACTGGGGCGCACAGACCGCGATCTCTCATTTTGAGCTTTGCACCGAGTCTGCAACCAGCACGCCGTTCGTATCGAATGTTCCTGTGACGTTGACCTCGACGTCCATGCCGATCGGGACCGGAAGATTCAACTTCGTCTGCGCCCCTACGACCACGGGCTGGCCATTCACCTCAAAATATGCGCTGGACGAATAGCTGGTGATGATTCCCTGGATCCGGCCGATCGAGCCGGGCTCACTATGCGTTGTTGCCGAGGCGCGCACCCGGGTTGCAATCAATGCGCCGTCGGTGGCGAATTTCACCCCGTGCGCGATCACCGGCGCGCCGTCGGTCAGCACAGCCTCGACCTTGGCATTGCCGTAGTCGATTTTCAGTGAGTTGACATAGAACGTGTGCTGGGTCCGATCCAGCGTCTGCACGCTGCCGACAACGCGTGAGACATTACTTTGGCCCTTGGCCTCAATACGGGTGGCAACCATTTCCCCGACAGAGTTCGCAAACCCACTCACTTGCACGACATCATCGTTCTGCAGCCCCGACAGGTCCGCGGGCTTGATGTTCGATCCGAACACGGTTTGTGAGGTGACGTGCACCGTCTGGCCCAGGACGAACAGCGTGGATGATGGCGCATCAATTCCGGACACTTTGCCCTGAACGCTGCCATTGAACGTGACCTGCGTGGCGGAGGCTGCGCCGCCATCGGTGGGATCGGTCGCAATCAACGATACCACGTCCCCCACGTGGATTTGCCCTTGAACTCCGGCATGACCGTTAACTTGAAATACGGCCCCTGAGGTCGAATACGGGATTCCGCTCACGACAATGGTGTTGCTGTTACCGTTGCCGCGCTCGGTCACGGTGCCGATAGCTAACAGACTTCTAAACCCGGAGCCTTGGATTCCAGCGGACGAGCTCATGGCAGCCACCACCGCCAGGGTAACGACGCCGGCGGTCATGAGGCGTGCAAGTACTCTCCTGAGCCCATGCTTTGTCGGGATGTTCATGCTGATGCTCTCGTTCCTGTGTTCAGTCCTGGATCTGATAGAGGCCGACCCCAAGCCGGATGGGCTGGCTTCCTGTTGGATTGTTGCCCGGCCTGGTCTCGTGGGCCGTGAGCCATTTGTCAATGCGCTCCAGAAAACCTTGGGCTTCCTTTTGCACCATCTGGGCGAACGCCGGCGCGGCACCGACGGGCATTCGATCATTGACGGCGGAACGTTCCAGGCGCCTGTCTGCTTTCGCAGTGCGCGTGAGATTGTGAACGTAGGTGGTAGCGACGTCGGCAACGACCGTTCCCCATAGCCTGATGAGCTGTTCGTCCATGGCATGCGGAATATAATCGCGCTGCAGGGCCTGTAGCCGCCCGTCGGAGCGAACGCGGACCGCACCCGCGCTGATCAACTCTTTCAACAGAGTGGAGGGCCTCACGTCCGATCCGCCGGCCTGCTCTATCAGGGCATTGAAAGTCTTGCCTTTGCCGCTCATCCGCAGAATTGCCGGCCGGCCGCGCTTGTCGAGGAAATTCGGATTCAGATGCCACGCGGATAGCACGAGCGATGCCTTCGTCACGTATCCAGGCAGCGTATTAGGCGCCTTAGTCAGAATGTCCCTTTGCTTGCGGACGTCTCTGCGGACCAAACCGGTCAGAATAGCTGTGCGAGACACGTTCGTAGGGCGTCCGCGCTTACCGAAGTTGTCCGTGGCGACTTCGACATAGGTGGATTTGGACAGTTCGGCGAAGTCACGCCATGTGATACCGCAACTCAGGAGAACGTGAACGAGTGGCTTCAGCCATTGGTGCGTGGAGCGGAGGACCTGATCGGTGGAGGCAAGTGCCATATGTGAGGCAACCTAGCACAAATTTGAGGTCTATGATCACCGATGCTCTGGACTGATGCCAAATCCCGCTAGCGGCGTCGAAGCATTGGTCGTTTGCGCCGAATTTGCCCCTGAAGTTGTGATCATTTGCATTACGATCTCGCACGTCTGGCGAGCGTGATGCATATACCGACTCGATGTTTCTCGGTTTGCTTCGACGGCCCGATCCAACAAGTCGCAATAGTGAGTTGCGCCTTGATGAAGCTGACATTTTCAGCCTCATTCATCCCAGACCAATCTCTCGTTGAAGCCACTTCTTGGGCACAAAAAGTGCTGTCCGTGAGACGAAGTGCCTCACCTGCGTGGGCTTACGGCGAAGCTACAGGATCAGTACTCCGGTAGGGACGCCAACTGCACGGGCCTACGCGAGGACGACGCCATGGCGCGAACCATTGATCGCCGGACGCCTCCAGGTTGTCTTCAGAACGGGAGCGAAAAGAATGAGCAGCCGATCTCTGACATTGCCGAGGCACGCGTGGATGTACCCTGTGTGCGCACTACTTGCGCAGCCCGTGGTGGCCCAGCTTTCAAACATCCATGTGAACGATCTGGGAACACTGGGCGGCCGTTTCACGGAAGCTGCCGACATAAACGAAGCGGGTGAGGTCACCGGGTACTCGGAAACCGCCGACGGACAAATCCACGCTTTTGTCTATACCCATGGCGAAATGCGCGATCTGGGGTCGCTCGGAGGCGGGGGAAGTCTGGGTCGCGCAATCAATGCCGCGGGACAGATCACGGGGTTTGCATTGACGGCCGCCGGTGAAGCGCACGCATTCGTGTATGCGGCCGGAACAATGGCGGACCTCGGCGCATCGGGCATTACGAGCTCTGGCAACGCCATCAACACCGCTGGCCAGGTCGCTGGAGACGCCTCGCGCCCCAATGGACAACAGCACGCAGTGCTCTACTCCGGCGGCGGTGTGAATGACCTCGACACGATGGCTGATTCCAGCAGCACCTCTGAGGCAATCAATGAGCGCGGTCAGGTAACTGGCACGTACGAAGACAGTATTGGATCCCACGCCTTCCTATACAGCGGCGGGTCCATGATCGACCTGCTGCCGGGTCGTTCTTCGTTCGTTTCCGGTACACGAGCCATCAACAACGCTGGGGCTGTGACCGGCAGTTTCCAAGCCGATGGAACCCTTCGTGGGTTCGTGTACGCGGATGGCCACGCAACCGATATCGGCACACTTGGCGCTGATTACACCGTGGCGACAGCGATCAGCAGCGCCGGAAAGGTCACCGGTATCTCTGCGAGAGCGGATGGCGAGCGTCACGCATTCATCTACTCGGGCGGAACCATGAGCGATGTGGGAACGCTCAGCGGAAGTTTCAGTGTGGGTTATGCCCTGAACGAGTCAGGTCAAGTGGCAGGTCAGTCCATGACGTCCAGTGGAGCGCTTCATGCGTTCGTGTCTGAGAACGGCACGCTGCTCGATCTGGGTCAGCTCGTCGAAGCACTTGCCCCGCCCGGCACTGTCGTTGAAAGTGTTGCGATTGGCATCAATCGCAGCGGACAGATAATCGGGCGCTACAGGATCAGCACACCTTCCGACGTTCAGATGCCAGTGAAGACCCGCGGCTTTATCGCGACATCCGTCGCGTCCGCGACGTCTCTCTTCGAGGACCTTATTGCCAGCGTGGCCGGCATTGGGCCGGGCAAGAGTCTGGAAAACAAGCTGCAGCAAGCGCTGGCCTTCTACATCACTGGCGACACCAAGGCGAGCTGCTCCAGACTCAGTGCATTCACGCATGAGGTGAGTGCACAAGACGGCAAGAAGATTGAACACCAAACCGCGGTTCAGTTGATCCAGCAGGTGGGTGCAATCAACGGCGTCATCGGCTGCCCCTAGCGCCGGTGCGCACAGAAAGCAGCACCCGAACGCTGACAGCGCTGACGTAGTCCCTTGCACACGTTCTGGGCGTCACGGGCAAATAGGTGCCCTCGGGAATCCGCCATGGGAGATCGACAATCGAGTACCATCTGCCCTTGATTTCTGCCGCCGCGCGGTGGATTCTCTGGACGAACAAGAAAGCTCAGCTGTGCGGAGTTAACCATGTTACACGTGCGAGCCAAAGAGCGAATGCAGAGCGGCGAGTTGCCTACTTACGCTCCCTCGAGCAGTTACGCCGGCAGGGGTTCCACCATCACATGCGCGCTGTGCGATGCGCCCATTCTGCCAACGGATGTCGAACTTGAATTGGAGTTCGTGGCCCAGGGTGCTGACCGGAAGGTCATCCGCCTTCACTCGCGATGTGAGTCCGTATGGAACGAGGAACGCTTGCGTCTCCATAATCGCCCGTAAGCCGCAGATCCGCGCGCCGAGCGAAGCCTCACGGCCTGAGCTGGAAGGGACCGTGACTCGAGTAGTGCTGGTCGCCCACCTGCCAGCTGTGACGAACATGTCGCCCAATTTCCCGGCCAGGCGCAGCGTGCATGTTGGCGAGGCACGATCTTCGGGCCGGAAGGCTCCAGGGCAGAAGAGTTTCCGAGGGACTTCAATGTAACCGCCCGATGGCCGAGGCTCCGGCCCGATCTCCTGCCGTCATTGCGAGCAATCGCTCGGGATCCACGGGTTTGGTGAGATGATCGTCGAAACCAGCGGCGATGGCCTGAGCACGGTCCTCAGGGCGTCCGTAACCCGTCATCGCATACAACAGCGTCGCGCGATCTGGAAAGCGGGTCCGAATGGACTGAGCCACGAGATAGCCGTCCATGCCTGGCAGACCAATGTCGAGCAAGATGAAGTCTGCTACGAAACTCTCAAGCGCGCTGAGTGCGGCGGGTCCGTCATGTACCACTACGACTTGTTGACCTGCCATCCTCAATAGCAAGGCGAGCGATTCGGCCGAATCGTGGTTGTCCTCGACGACAAGGATACGCCGCGCGCGGTGGGGTCGGCCCGCGTCCTCCGGATCAATTCGTACCGAGCCTTGTGGCGGACGCGTTCGGGGCAGCTGCACGCGGAATTCGCTGCCGCTCCCGAGTCCTGCGCTGCGCGCCTCTACCCACCCGCCGTGCATTTCAACCAGATGCTTGACGATCGTGAGTCCGATGCCTAATCCACCTTCGCTGCGATCTAGCGTGCGGTCTCCTTGCAGGAAGAGGTCGAAAATGTTGGGTAGCATCTGCGGATCGATTCCCATTCCCTCATCGAGCACGCTCACGAACACTTCCTCCTGCACACACTCAACGACGAACCGGATTTGCGTGCGCTCGGGCGAATACTTCGCCGCATTGTTCAACAGGTTCACAAAGATCTGGCTCAGCCGTACGGGATCCGCGTCAACGAATACCGGCTCCACCGAGCGCGTCAAGCTCACGGTCTGTTGTTTGATGTCCAGCAGCGGCTGAACGGATTCGAGAGCCAGCCCCAACACGCGCTCAAGTGCGAGTGTTTCCTTCTTCAGCTCAACGGCGCCGCGTGTGATTCGAGCCACGTCGAGGAGATCGTCCACCAGGCGCGTGAGCTGAATTGCCTGGCGCTGCAAGAGCTCGCTCGAGCGCCGAACAGCGGCTGCATCGAGTGCCTCGTTGGCGAGAATGTGCGCAACATTGCGTATCGGAGCTAATGGGTTTCGCAACTCATGGGCGAGCATCGCGAGAAACTCATCTTTGCGGCGGTTCGCCTCGCGCAGTTGCTGCTCGGCCTGCTCTCTGGCAGTCACATCCCGATGAGCAACCAGGAGGTGAGCAATCGGGCCCTTGGGCTGCCCGATCGGCGCGACGGTAACCTCCGCAAATCGCCGTCCGGCAGGCAGGTCGGCCACTTCGCGATACACAACCGGCTGCCGAGTGCCGAGGGCCTCCTGGAACTTCTCGCGCACCAGCGCCTGACTGTTGGTCGGAATAACCTCCTCGAGCAGTCGGCCCTGCACCTGCTCGCAGGTGTAGCCGCTTGTCCGTAGAAATGAAGGGTTGACAGAGAGAAAGCGGAACTGCCCAGGGAGCTCTATGCCGATCAGACAGAGGCCGTCAGAGGCATTGTCATAAATGAGCTTCAACAGGCGCTCGCGCGCGCGCAAAGTCTCCTCGGCTTTGCGCCGCTCAGTAACGTCTTGGGCCAAAACATAGAATCCACGCACAGACCCGTCAGCGCCTTGCTCTGGAACGTAGGTAACTTCGCAGAGCCGGGCACCGAGTTTGTGGTGCCGAATCCTTGCGTCAAAGCGCACGACCTCGCCACGCAACACCGCCTGCACTTGCGGGACGCTCTCAGCATAGAGTGTTTCGCCCAGAACCTCGCGCAGGTGCAGAGGAGGATCTGCCGGATCGCAGTCGAGCCATTCGCGAAGGGTCGCATTGGCAAAGCGAAACCTCTCATCCTGCTCGACGTAGCTGACAAGGAGCGGGAGGGCATTCGCCATCAGGGACAGCCGTGCCGCACTTTCACGCGAGCGGCGGCTGGCTTCGCGGGCACTACTGAGCGCCTGCATTTGCGCGCCTTGCATGCGCTGTAATTCACTCATGATGTGACAGACCAGCAAAGCCGTCGCGAAGAAGAGCAGCACGTGCGCGCTCCACTGCATGGCATTCCCGCCGTTCGGCCACTCAGCAAACCAAACGGTCGCAACTAAAGGTGCAAGCAGACTGGCGAGAATCCCCGGGCCACGGCCACCGAGCCAAACGCTCATGAGCACACTGATCACGAACGGCAGCAGCGGCGCCTGCGCGCCCAGAATCGGCGCCAGGGCCGCCCGAATGGCTGCGATCCCCATGACTAGGAGCGCCGCGGTCCCATAGCGGAGCCAGGCAGGCCGGTCGGCAAACCGCGGGCCTATGGACACCTGGCTACGCGAAGCCATGCTCCCGACTTGCTCCCCCTCGGCAGCGGAAAGGCTCATCGCGAAGCGCCTTCGATGGTGTGTCGCCTGATGTAGCCCAACGCTGTTATCTCAACCTTTGCTCGAGGGTGAAAGCAGATCTGGCGCCCAGCGCACTCTCACGCCGCCCGCGAGAGGTCTCTATGCGGGTCCGAGCGGTTCCCCCGGCAAGTTCCGTTCCTACGGGGCCCTCAGCCCTCGGGGAACGCAGGGGTTCAGTATTGTTGCGTTGTGAGTACATCCGGGACATTGCAATGCCTTGATAGCAAATGGATTACCAGCCTGTGTCCGACCTTGCGCCCCTAGAGATGTAACTCCGATACCTGTAGGCCGTCACCATCCGACATAGGTCGGCAATCACGCGAAAATAGAATCCCACGGGCTTGGTAGGCAATTAGGGCGACATTGATCACTGTGCGAGCCCTGTACGCAGCACGTCCGGGTCCACGGGTTTAACGAGATGCTGGTGAAAACCAGCCTGCCGCCCGCGCGCTCGATCGCCTCCGGACCCCATCCGGTGAGCGCGATAAGCAGCGTCGAGCCCGCCCATCCCAAGCCCACCTCGCGTGCGATGCGATGAGCGTTCGACTTGGCTGAAGAGCTCGAACACCTGTTCCAGCATCTCCGGCGGAATTCCAACACCTATATCGCTAACGCTCACAACGATCTCGGCTTCGTCACGCCGCACCTCGACCACAATGCGATCACCGTGCCCCCTCGCCTTCGATCTGCACACGTACTCACAGCTCGAGGGCACCATCTGGCCCTCGTGGGGCCGATACACAGCGAATTGCGCGCAAAGCGTCTTCGACGCTGAGGTCATCGCCATAACGGTCGATCTTCAGGGCATCGGTCGATTCAATCCACCCTTCTGCGTTCAACCGGAGAATCACCTCCGCCCGAACGTCCCCGCAATGAGCCCTTAACTCGAATAGTGCCTGGGCCGGAAACGGTCCAATGAAGTTCGCGGTTGCAGAGGATTGCATCCGGAACCAAAGGGAGCGTCAACAAATAACGGATCACCCACTCGTGAGCGCGAGCGGTTCGTTCGCGCATGCGTTCGGTTGGTACCACCCCGAAGATGCGACTCTTGTGGCTGGCGATTCCGTCGGCCAGAGAGTCGGGCACACGGATCGCGCGAGTACCGCCGAGTGTCGCCCGCCACGCGAACCCGACCCTGTGTAAATCCACGACTTGGGTCGCCGTGAAACCGGGTGACCCTCGATTCCTAACTTCGGAAAACAACGGGGCGGGTACGCAAGTGTCATGCCGCCGGGCGCAAGGGTGCACTACTCACTCTACCGTCCCTGCTTGCGGGCTACAGCGGGTGCTACGGTGTTCGCCTCTCGAACTCAGACTCAATCACGTCGGTGGTGATCTCAGATTTCTTTGCAACGTAGAGTAAGAAATGCCATGTGTGAGACATTTTGCCCTTCGTGCTGCAAATCTGCCGGTCTGACGACCGCCACACTGTTAAATGGCGGTACTTCAGCTGCGGCAAGGTGGCGTGGCGAACAGTTAGCCGTTTGTCGATGCGCAAAAACGGCCTTCTGGGTCGCCGATCCGCTCGCGACAGCGCACGACGCCGCGTTAACGCGCGTGTTTTGCACGTCGTGCAGAACCCACCAGTCGCGCAGACGCCTTACCATCGGCGTGAGATTGTTGGCGTCGACGCAGTTGCGTAGGTTGAGGCATCGCCCGTGACTCTCCTTCCGGCACAACCTTTGCGGGTCACCCACAAAGGAGGTGCAGATTGAACGACACACCCGAGAATTCAGGTCACGAGGCCGGCTACTTGCGTTGGCTCACGCGACGGATACTGGTAGCGGACGACAATGCGCAAGATCGTGCACTCCTTTCGAGTTTTCTTAAGCGTAGAGGACACCTCGTCCGCACTGTTGACCGTGGTGTTGACGCAATCGACGTTGCGCCCCTGTTTCGGCCGCATGTGGTCTTTCTGGCCATTCACACACCCGAGCCTGATGGATGGGAGGTGTGCGAGCAGCTCAGGGCCAGCAACAATGTTGAGGAGGCCGCGATCTTTGCATTGACAACCAATGCACCAGGCGAGTATGCGGCGCGATGTCGTCACGCGCACTTCGACGCGTACCTGCTAAAGCCCGTCGAGCTCGATCTGGCCGATCGACTGGTCCATAGCTCATCCCATTGAACGGTTACCCGCAGTCCAGAGGGCACCCGCGACGAAGCGATAGCGGGGCGACTCGTCCTCAAGGATCGAGAGCGCAGTCCGGTCATAAGCATACCATCTCAGCCCCCGGGTGCGGGTGCCGACACCGTTCGAGAACATGTTGATGCCGGTCTGGCTCACCTGCGGACCCGATCTATTGCCCAGCACCAAGCCCAGACTGAAGTTGCGCGACTTCTCCGGCTCCAACTTGTGCGGCCTCGTTATCGCGGCCGCGACTACGACGGCATCATTCCTACTAGAGCTGGCTGGACAACCGGCGGTAAAAATCATCTTTCCCAGAAGAGATGAAATGCAAACGCTGCGTGTCGCGGCGGACGTCTGCGAGCACTCTAACCCGGGTATTTAACTTGCTGGCGCCACCCCGCAGGCACCGAAACCCGCCGTTTTCTGTGCCCGAGAGGCCTGATCAATTGCTATCATGCGAGGCTCTTTAGTGTCTTTCGGCTGCCTCGACCCGCGAGCGAGCTCCATGAAATGGCGGCCGTAATTGGCTAACTGCCCGCCCATGTCAGACCCACCGTTAAACGATTTTCTCGAGGCATTGGCCCATGCGCTCAGAAAGCCGCTGATGCCGGTGAGAACGGCAGCGGAAGAGCTCCGCATGACCGCCGCCGATCCGAATTCCCAACGAATGGGTGAGATCATTTTCCGACAAGTGCAGCATATGGAACGGATGGTCGACGCACTCCTCGACTTATCGTTGCTGCAGCGAGGTCGCCTGCAGATGACTCACTCGAGTGTCGAGTTGCTACGCGTCATCGAGTTGGCAGTCGAGGAATGCAGGCCAGCTCTGGAGTCCAAAAGTCAGCGTCTTATTCTGAATATGCCAGAACAAGCTCTGCGGATCCAAGGCGATGAGCTTCGCCTCGTGCAGATTGTCCGGAATCTGCTCGACAATGCGGTCAAATTCACACCCGACGGTGGGTCCATTCATCTTTCGATTGCAGGGGTAGGCTCACAGGCAGAGATTCAAGTGCAGGACACTGGCTGCGGCTTAACACCAACTGTTCTATCACGGCTCTTCGACGCGTTCGTTTTGGCCTCCACGGCTCAGGCCGAAGCCGGCATAGGCGTGAGTCTCAACATCACCAAGCATCTCGTCGAACTTCACAACGGCACCATCAGTGCCGCTAGCGCCGGACCCGGGCAAGGTTCGCAATTCTGCGTGAGCTTGCCACTTGCGAACCTTGAGCGCTCTTGGTGAACGCAGTCTAGTCAAGCACACCCCAGCTGGCGACCAAGCCCGCTCTCAGCCGCATCGTTGCTCTCCAATCTTCGGCGGACTGCGACGATCACGCGGTGAGCGAGAGCCCAGCGCTCGGGCGTGCTTTCGGGGCTCCATTAACGGTGCGCTACTCTCGTGTTCAGCGCGGCTGCGTTCGAGTGGTGCGTCGACTTCGATTTTTAGTTCTAACAGCAACGGTTCCGCTTCCATGATGTCGTGACCGTCAATCGTCAGTTCGGCAATCACGCTGCCCCGGCGAGCGAGGCATTGCTGAACCTTCAGCGACTTCACCAAGATAGCAATCGTCGATTTACTGCATCGGTGTTCAGCCGCGCGATGTTGCGCACCTTCCCCGGGGTTCGTGCCGGATACGCTCACAAACCCGCATTGTGCAGCCGCTTGATAAGCGTGGCCTTGCGCGCGTGCTCGCCTCGAAGCGCTTCGAATCGGCGGCGGAAGTCGCCTCCGTAGTTGCGCGCAGCGAGGTCCCGAAGATCCTCCAATCAGACGCGTCCCGTGAACCCTATGCCGGAGATCAGACGGACGGCATTCGCGCTGCCAGACTCGGCGCTTGCTGCAGTCCGATATCTAACGGAAAAAAAGCCGATTCGCAGCAAGCGTCGTGCGCTCGCAATCCCGCTCCGCGCCCGCAGGCTGTAGCCACTTCGCGACGGTGTTATGTCGTGCAATGCAGACGCGAATGCGCACTTCGTCACGTTCTGGTTCAGCCACCAGTGGGACATCTTGACCCACATAGAGCAGATCGCCGCTAATGGCGCCGCTTCGAATTGAAACGTGCCGTCGCTTGCGGCCGGCAAAATCGTGAGGAGAGGTTAATGTCGAAACTCGTGTATGCACTTCTTGGCGCGGGCGCGCTGGTGGCCGTTGCCTCGCTCGGCTCTCGAGTCGTCGTGGCGGACACGCTGTCGGGCAGCAGTAGTTCCAGCAGCAGCTCGAGCAGCAGTAGTTCAAGCAGCGGATATGGCCCGGACTGCAGTGGTGCAGCGGCGTCGCTCGGCGTCATTTGGCCGCCGAACCACACGATGGTGACAGAGAGCATCGTAGGCGTGACGGACGCCTTCGGTCTCCCGACGACCATCGCGGTCACTGGCATTCAGCAGGACGAGCCCGTCGAGGCGATCGGAAGCGGCAATACTGCGCCCGATGGCTCGGGCGTGGGCACCTCCACCGCCTACGTACGCGCCGAGCGCGCAGGTCCCGGAACCGGCCGCATCTACTTCATCTCATTTACCGCAACCAATACGCAGGGCGCGCAGTGCAGCGGAATGGTGCAGGCATTCGTTCCTCACGACCAGGGTCAAGGATTCACTCCGGTAGACACCGGACAGCGCTACGATTCAACCGTCTTGGCCAATTGATTGCACAGAGTAAACTCAGCCTGCGGACCGCTGCGCCTTCCCGGCAGCGGACCGCAGGTCGAGCCTCAGCGCGCCGCTCCGCACTGCACCGAAGGGCGGGTGGTCGATCATGTTGATGTTGCCGCGTCGAGCTTTAAGAGAACGCGGTTGCTACGCTGCCTACAGTTCCCACAATGCGCTACACCTTGCGCCGGTGCGAGCTCGAGCCCTTGGATTGTCGCGCGGCCGACCTTTCAACTACCACTTGCAGGTGCCGTACTCCGGTGGCACTCGACTCGTCGTCGCTATCCATAGAGAACCCGCTAGTCCTCAGGGTCTCCAACGTTTCTTCGAGCGTGGTGCCAACGCGCCTTTCGCGTGTAGGTCGCGTTGCACCTTGTTTGAGGGCGCCTGGTGCATGCACAGTGGCAGCCTGCCCGACCTGAGCAAGCGTATGTGCGGCCGCACCGCAGTCCTTATGGACCGCCTGGGCATCCCTGCCTTGTTCTTGGCGCATCTGCATCGTAAGCGCCGCGCCTGTGGATCTCTTACCGGTCTCGGCCAAAGTCTCGCGATGTGAGGCAACACGCAGAATTGATTCCGCAGCCCTGTGCCTGCCGTGTTAAGGCAAATTGACATGGCGGCCGTCGTTGAGAGAGCGCGCGACTTCACCGAGCAGTGCCGTGGTATCAACCGGTTTGACGAAGTGCAGATCAACACCGGCCTCTTGTGAGCGACGTCGGTCCACGTCCTGACCCCAACCCGTCAAGGCAGCGATCAAAACACTGCTCCCCCACGGGAGCGCGCGAATGCGCCGGCTCGCCTCGAGACCATCCATGCCCGGCATCTGCAAGTCCATGAGGACGACCTCGGGCCGGAATAACTCCGCTCTGTTCACCGCTTCGCCTCCGTCGTTTGCGGTCTGTACTTCGTTGCCTTCGAGTTCCAGTAATACCGCCAACAAGGCAGCTGCATCACTATTGTCGTCCACCACGAGAATCCGCCGCGCTTTGACTCCTTTGATTGCCGCCGCCGCAGGGGCACTTAACACGGGCACGCGATCCGCGATTGCCGGCAGCCGTACCGTGAATGTGCTGCCTGCACCGATTCCGACGCTGTGTGCGCTCACGCTGCCACCGTGCATCTTGGCGAGCCTGCGCACCAACGCAAGACCGATTCCCAAACCTCCCCGAGATCGTGCTTGGTGGACTCTAACCTGAGAGAACATTTCGAACACATCCTCGAGATAATCCGGCGGAATGCCGATGCCCGTATCCGAGACGCTGATGACTGCGTCGTTGCCATCGCGCTCTACCGTCAAGGAGATCGTTCCGCCCGGCTCGGTGTACTTGGCACAGTTTGACAGCAAGTTAGTCAGGATCTGCGCGAGGCGAACCGGGTCGCCATCGACCGTAAGTCGATCGTCGCGGCAGTGGACAATCGGATCGTGACCGTGCGCCTCAAGGACTGGTCGCGATGCCTCCAGAGCTTGCTCCACGGCCCTCTTGAGCACTACCGGCCCCCGCTGCAACTGAAGCTTGCCGCGCGTGATCCCGCTCACGTCCCGCAAGTCATCGACGAGCCTGACTAGTTGGCGCATCTGCCGCTCCATCATGTTCATAGTTAGGGTCAGTGTCGGATCCGCCGTCGCGACCTGACGAATGATCTCCAGGCCATTTTGAAGCGGCGCCAGAGGGTTTCTGAGTTCGTGCGCGAGAATTGCCAGGAATTCGTCCTTGCGCCGGTTGGCTCCGCGCAGCTCTTCGATGGACGCCCGCTCCGGTGTCAGAGGAACCTGTGCTTCGACCTCCGTCACTGCAGATCAGCCCAAGCCTGTGCGAAAGGACAGTTCACGACATAACCTCCGTCGATCAGCGTCGGGGCAGGCAGCCGGCGATACGCAGTCAACGCGCCACATATGAGACTGTACGTCTCACAAAAGGCAAGATGTCGGCTTTCAGCGTCACCAAATGATCACGGAAATGCGGTTGTCGCGGGCGAGCCTCGCAGGACCCGCGTCGGCGGCACGTTATGTCGCCAATAGCAAACGTCGCCGATAACAAACACGGTCTTGCCCGTGGAGGAATTCCAACGGGAGACCTTGCGTTGCAACACCGGGCGTGAGCTAATTTGTCTCACATATGGCTCCAGCGTCCACGACTCACGTTTTGGCGGCGACACGCCAGTGGCTAAAACCGCTGGTTCACGTGTTGATCCGCTGTGGAATTACGTGGCGGGAATTCGCGGAAGTCGCCAAGACGGCGTACGTCGAGGTGGCGATCAGCCAATTTGGCAAGCGAGGGAGACCAACAAACGTATCTCGCGCGGCGATACTGACCGGCTTGGCGCGTCGGGAAGTGCGCTTGCAGCGCGAGCGGCTCGAGTCCGGACCGGAAGCGCTGACAGGATATGTCACGAAGGCTTCACTGATCCTCTCGGCGTGGCATTTGGAACCGGAGTTCCTCGATTCGGCCGGAAAACCAGCATTGCTGGCCCTCGATGGCGAAGGAGCCACATTCACAGCCTTGCTGCGACGCTGTGGCGCGGGCGACGTGCGACGTTCAACCCTCTTGAGGGAGCTGCGCAGCGCGGGGGCCATTCGCGTGACCGATGATGGCCGCCTCGAGCCGCTCCAACGCATGTATGTTCCGCAGAAAATGGACGAAGAGCTGATTCGCCTGTGGGGCACAGTGCTCGCAGATGTCGCATCAACGTATGTTCATAATTTGACGCGAGACGCCAGGACACCGGCGCGATTCGAGCGCGCAGCCTTGAATGATCGGGTGCTGTCGAGCGCGCTTCCCGAATTCCGCGAATTTCTCCACAAGGAAGGCCAGGCATTTCTCGAGCGAGTCGATGCCTGGCTGTTGGCGCACGAAGCCACAGGGAGTGCAGGTAGCTCGAAGAAGGCGACCATTCGCCTGGGCGCCGGCGTGTATCACCTTCAAGACTGACCGCTCGGCAGCCGCAACAGACGGCTGCATGCCTGGAGCAATGACAGTGAAACACACACGCACACGCATGGTGATCGGCACAGCAGCAGCGATGCTGCTCACTTCGTGCGACGGCATCAATGTTGCCGGTATCCAGGGCTCCGGCAGCCCGACGCCTGCGGCCGCAGCCGCGGTCGGCCCGATTACCGGTTTCGGCAGTGTTTTCGTGAACGGGGTGGAGTACATCACCTCCAATGCCCAGATTTTGATCGATCAGCAGCCCGGTACGGAGGCCCAACTGCACGCGGGCCAGGTTGTCGCCATCAAAGGCAACGTGAATGCCGATGGTGTCACCGGAACGGCGACTGAAGTTTCCTTCAATGGCGATGCTCAGGGGCCCGTGGCCCAGATCGATCTTACAAACAATACGTTTGTGGTCCTCGGCCAGACCGTGCGGGTAACGGGCTCGACGTTGTTCGATGATGCCATTCAGCCGTGGGACCTGACGGGTCTGCAGATGGACACTCTTGTAGAGGTGAGCGGCTTTGCGAACGCAGCCGGGGAAATCATCGCGTCCCGGGTGGACCTGAAGTCTGCGGGTAGCAACCTTCAAGTCAAAGGCGTTATCGCGGGCCTGGACATGACGGCCCATAAATTCCGCATCGATGCACTAACCGTGGACTACGGCACGTCGTCAGCGACACCCACGCTCGCCAATGGGAGCATCGTGGAGGTACAGGGAACGACTCTGATATCGACCGGTGAGTTAGTCGCCACGAAAGTCGAGGTGCTGCAAGGTGTTGCCACCACGGTGAACGAACGTGCCGACATTGAAGGAATCATTACTAGCTTTACGTCTTCCGCGGATTTCACGCTGCAGGGGCAAAGCGTCATCACGGACGCGAACACACAATTCGTGCTCCATGGAGTCTCTCTCGGGGTGAACGTCGAAGTCGACGTACGGGGCACCGTCAACGCGTCGGGAGCGCTGGTTGCAAACAAGGTCGAGGTGAGGCCGGAGAGCCTGGGCCTGGTTCGTGGGCTCGTCGATTCCGTGACGGCCGCCAGCAACACGGTGACCGTGATGGGCGTAAACATCACAACGAGTGCGTCGACCGTGCTCGACGACAAGTCGAGTCAACACGTAAAGCTGTTTCGGCTGACGGATCTGCACGCCGGCGATTATGTGGAGATCCATGGATCGGAAGGCCAGACCGGCACACTCAGCGCTTCCACGCTCGAGCGCGACAACGCCGAGAGCCGCTCTTACCTCCAGGGGACCGCGCTCAACGTCGCTGCGCCTGGTCTCACCGTACTGGGAGTCACCGTAACAACCAACGCGCAAACCCATTTCGAAGGCCCTGGCGGAACGGCGAAAGGCGCTGCCACTTTCTTCAGTCAGGCAGCCAACCACGTCGTCAAGGTGCGCGGGTCGTTCTCAGGGGGAGTGCTCACGGCGGATCAGGCTCGAATTGAACAATAAACGCACTCTGTTAACTTAAAGCCGGAAGTTCGTTCGGGCTGCGTTCAGCCACAGGTGGGCATTCTCGTCTCACATACGGTAGGTAGGGAGTGAAAATGTCACCGCGAACTCGTCTTCTCGGACTAGTTGGATTGCTCGCGGCAATCGCACTCGGTCTTAGCGCATGTGGGGGCGGCGGCGGCGCTGATACCGGACAGATGAAATTGGCGGTGGCCGACGCGCCTGTTGATGGCGCCCAAGCGATTGTGGTGAAATTTACCGGTGTCGAACTGACCGGCAATGGCGGCAACCCGGTTCAGATTACCTTCGCTCAACCCAAGAGCATCGACCTGCTCAACCAAACCGGCACGGCGTCAGCAGTGCTCTTCGACCAGCCGATTCCTGCGGGTTCCTACGGCCAGATTCGCGTGATGGTAGTGGCGGATGGTGATCCGAGCAATTCCTACATCACGCTCTCCGACGGAACGATGCACGGCTTGCGGGTGCCGAGCGGCTTTGAAACCGGCCTGAAGCTCGTGTCCGGTTTCACCGTCCCGAGCAGCGGCGTGGTCGACTACACCATCGACTTCGACCTGCGCAAGGCCATCACCTGCCCGACGGGGCAGGCCCCCGTGTGCACTCTCAAGCCCACGGAGAAACTGGTCGATAACACCACGGTAGGCAATATCCAGGGCGTAGTGGACAACACGCTGGTGCCCAACGGATGCACGCCCGGCATCTATCTGTACAGCGGTACGGTGACTGCGCCCGAAGACATGAACAGCACGGCTGCGTCGAGTGATACCAACCAGCCGCAAGCCTCCAAGGTGCCCGTCGCGAATACCCAGCCGCCGTACTACTACCAGTTCACGTTCCTGCCGCCCGGCACGTACACCGTGGCCTTTACCTGCCAGGCCGACCAGGACAATCCCGATCAGGCTGACAGTGCCGTTACGTTCAACCCGGTCAAATCCGCAATCACCGTCGCGGCTAAGCAGACAATGACAGTGAATATTCCGTGAATTCCCCCTGTATTCGAACGCCTGTATTGGATCCCGCCGAAGATTGGCTGGCACTGAAGGCGAGAGGAGGATTATCTGCCAAGCAGTTCTTTCGCGATGGCAACTACGCGCTCGGGCTCGAAACCGAACTTCCTCTGCACTCCTTGAGGGGCGCGGAGGCGCCGAAGGTATGCATGCCGATCACCCGCCCTTTATCACCCTCCGTAGTGTCGGTCATTCTCTCGTCCCCATGTCGTGGAATTTAGTGACGAGCATGACGATTGAGCGCGGCTGAACGATTACTGTCTCGCCCAGCACCGTTTCCGCCTCTGACCAGACGGAAATGTCGGCGGGCGACAGGCGGAAAGTATCCACACAACACCGCCACGGGAGGTGGCTCTCGTCGAGCAGTGGAATCGCGAACGTGAGAGCCTCCCAGTAGGCGTTCATCATGAAATGCAGTGCCACCCTGTCGGCGTCGAAGTGCATCGTGGCTGCGAGGCTGTGCGACACGTCGCCCCAGTCCGGTTCGCCCAGCGTGACGCCGTGCCATTCGATGCGATGCTGCGTGATCAGCTCGTTCAATGTCATGTCGAAGCGCTCCAGCGGAAGCGCGCGCGCCGTACGGAAGACGACCAGTTGGCGGACGAAGCGGTGAATGTCCGCATGGCGCGCGACGGCGGACCAGTCGAACCAGGTGGTCTCGTCGTCGAGGCAGTACGCGTTGTTGTTGCCGCGTTGCGTCCGGCGGACCTCATCGCCCATGAGCAGCATGGGGGTGCCGGTCGACAGGAGTGTCAGCACGAGAAAATTCTTCACCTGCCGGTTGCGCAACCGTTCGATCTCAGCGTCCTCCGCGGGCCCCTCGATGCCGCAGTTCCAGCTGTGGTTTACGTTGCTCCCATCCCGGTTCCACTCGCCGTTGGTCTCGTTGTGCTTGTGGTTGTAGGAAACGAGGTCATTCAACGTGAAACCGTCGTGACACGTCACGAAATTGATGCTCTGTTCCGGTTCACGGCCCTGCGCGCCATAGATGTCCGGACTGCCGAGGAGGCGGGACGCAAGCGACCGCACCGTTTGGTCGTCGCCTTTGAGGAAGCGGCGCACATCGTCGCGAAACCTGCCGTTCCACTCTTTCCAGGCGTCGCCGACGAAGCCCCCGACCTGGTAGAGCCCCGCCGCGTCCCATGCTTCCGCGATCAGCTTGACGTTGGCGAGCACGGGGTCGGACTCAATGTCCAGCAACACCGGAGGAGATGCGATCGGGCGTCCACGCTCGTCCCGTGACAGGACGGCCGCCAGGTCGAAGCGAAAGCCGTCCACGTGCATCTCGTTCACCCAATAGCGCAGGCTGTCCAGAATGAGACGGCGCACGGTCGATTCGTTGGCGTTGAGAGAATTGCCCGCACCGCTGTAATCGGCGTAGTCCCCGCTGTTCTCATCGAGAATGTAGTACGTCTCGTTCGCGAGGCCGCGGAAGCTGAGAGTCGCGCCGTCGGCGCCACCTTCGGCAGTGTGGTTGTACACCACATCGAGAATGACCTCGATGCTCGCGCGATGCATCGCCTTCACCATATCGCGGAACTCATCGAGGGCTCCGAGCGGATCCAGCCGCGAGCTGTAGCCCGGGTGCGGAGCAAAGAAGGACAGTGGCTGGTAGCCCCAAACGTTCCGGCGTCCCTCCGGTGCAGTCTCCTCATCGAAGGCGAACACCGGCAGGAGTTCGATTGCACTGATGCCGAGATCTCTCAGATAGGGAATCTTGTCAATGAGCCCGGCATAAGTACCACGCCGACTTTCTTCGACACCGGAGTTGGGATGGCGGGTAAAGTTGCCGACGTGCAGCTCATAGATGACAGTCTTCTCGAATGACGTCCGCGGAGGGCGGTCGTCCTCCCAGTCGTAGGCGTCGGGACCGGCCAACACGCTCTTGAGGGCAGTGGCGGCGTTGTCGCCGTGCGAGCGCGCAGCGACTCGGCTCGTGTGGGACGGCCTCGCTACGCACTTCGCGTAGGGATCCAGCAGAACTTTACCGACGTCGAAGCGTAGGCCTTTCTCGGGTACGAACGGGCCGTGGGCGCGATAGCCGTAGATTCGGCCGGCCTCGACACCCGGCACGAAGGCATGCCAGTAGTGGTATGTGCGTTGTGTGCGAGGATCGAGATCGATCACTCGGGATGGACGAGTGTCGTCCGCGCCGTTGAAGAGAAGCAGCTCTACCGCGCTGGCGTGCTTGGAGAACACGCTGAAGTTCGCACCATCCGCAACGAGCGACGCGCCGAGTGGAAAGCTCTTTCCGCGTTCGACCGTGTTAGCAGCGATCGCGCCCATCTACGCACCCACGATGACCGGATTCTGCCAGCCGCCCGGAGGCGCGACACTCTCGAGCTCTTTTGGCCCCCACGTACCTGACTCGTATGGGTAGAGTGGCGTCCCCAACCTGATCACCGGATCGACGATGCGCCAAGCCTCCTCGGCGTAGTCCTCGCGGGCAAACAGAGTGCGATCGCCAGCCAAGGCATCGCTCAGGACCCGCTCGTATGCATCCCGCTCATTGAAGCCCGGGACGCGGTGGGCCAGCAGCTCCACGGACTGACCGTCGCCCCTTTCCTCCGCATCCATCACATTGAGGCCGATCGCGACCTCGTTGACGGGGTTGATGCGGAAGCGCAGGTAGTTGGGTGTTGGCTTGGTTGGAAAGACTGATGGCGGCCGTCGCAGACGCGCAACGATTTCGGTGCAGGTCGCCTGCAGCAACTTGCCGGAGCGAATGAAAAAGGGCACGCCCTGCCAGCGCCAGCTATCGATTGCAAGCCGCATCGCTACGAACGTTTCCACCTGCGAATCGGGCGCGACGCCTGTCTCGTTGCGGTAGCCGCGGAACTGGCCGCGAACCACGTCTTGTGCGCCAACCGGCGGAATCGACTTCAGCACCTTGACCTTTTCATCGCGCACCGATTCGCTGTCGGTACGTGCCGGCGGCTCCATCGCGAGATTCGCCAATACCTGGAAGAGATGGTTCTGCACGACGTCCCGTATCGTCCCCGTCTGATCGTAGAACGCGCCGCGACCCTGAATGCCGAACTCCTCTGCCATCGTGATCTGCACGCTCTCAACGTGCACGCGGCTCCAAATCGACTCGAATAACGTGTTGGTGAAGCGGAAGAAGAGCATGTTGTGCACGGGGCGCTTGCCGAGGTAATGATCGATGCGGAAGATGTGGTCCTCGTCAAAAGTACCGAGCAGGATTCGGTTGAGCGCCCGCGCCGATTCCAGGTCGCGACCGAAAGGCTTTTCGACGATGACCCGTGCACCCTCGGGCGCGCAGCCCGCTTTTGTCAATTGCTCTACCACCGCACCGAAGAGGAGCGGCGGTATCGCCAGATAGTGAGCGGGGTGCTGTGCACTGCCGAGTGCACTTCTCAGCGCCTGGAACGTAGCGGGCTCGGCGTAGTCACCGTCGATGTAGCGAAGCAGCTCCATGAGTTTCCCGAAGGCGGCAGCGTCAACGCCACCATGCTTCTCGACGCTGTCTCGCGCCCTGGCCTGCAGCTGCTCGAGCGTCCACCCGCTTTTGGAGACGCCGATGACCGGGACGTTCAAGGTGCCGCGTTTCACCATCGCCTGCAGCGATGGGAAGATCTTCTTGTAGGCGAGATCGCCGGTAGCTCCAAAGAAGACCAGCGCATCGCAATCTAACTCGCTCATCGTGTTTGCTCCTGCCTGCGTTGCTACTTCGCCGACTTCTCCACGTGGCCCCCAAACTCGTAACGCATCGCGGAGAGCAGCTTGTCCTGGAACTCCGCGTTGCCCCGCGAGCTGAACCGGTCCAGGAAGCAGGCTGCGAGACGCCCGAGACCGCCATTGCCCAGACCTGGGTCGGGCTCCTGCTCGAGCAATCCGACCCAGTCGAGGAGGTTCTGCGCGATCGCGTGCTGCGCGACAGGGGCCGCTCCTATCGCGTTAGTCATTGCCTTTCCCGGATCTCGGTGCAGGTGTCAGCATGGCCGTGATTCCGCCCGCGTCCCCATTCAGGCAACGGCGCTCCTCTCCCAGAATCCCCCGGCGCTGTGCTATCGCGACCGCCTCGGTTCGATTCCCGGCATCCAACTTGCTGAGTATGGATTTGACGTAGGTTTTCACGGTTCCGACCGCCAACGTGAGATTTGAGGCGATTTTCTTGTTGCTGAGCCCCAGCATCATCTGACCCAGGATGCCCTGTTCTCGCCTGGTTAGCGCTTCCTGCTTCATACGGTCGGCGATGCGACTGGCGACCAGCGGATCCAATGCAATGCCACCACTGTGCATCGACCGGATTCCTTGTATCAACTCCTCGACACCGCAACCGAGCAATAGATACCCGCGTACACCTTGCTCCAGTGCATGGCAAATCTTCGCTTCGCTGTCGATATGGGTAAGAATCATGACCCGATCCGTCCACGCGCCTGTGAGCGCGGTGATTCGCAATCCCGAATCGTAGTCCGCCACCACAACATCGGGTGAAGAGCAATGACTCGCCGTGGAGCGCGAGACAGTCGATTCGGTATTGCGAACCGCTACTCTGAGATCTCGTCTCTTTCTCAATGTGGCACAAAGTCCAGCCGATAGCAGTGGGTCGGAGTGTGCAACCAGCACCTTGATTTCGAAGGGTTCTGGCATACCGATATCCTTAAGCGCTCGACAACTGCAGCCTCGACGCGATCATTCTCTCGGCGTCGACCTGGCCGCGCGTGTCTTGCTTGTTGCAACACCGCCACGGGCCCATCATAGGTGAATGGAGTGCCTCGCCGTATCCCCTCGATGGGGGGTACGCACCAAGGGCCAGACGGTCGCGATCGTCGCATTGCGAGGTCACCGCGCTCGGTCTTTGCAGAACGCGAACAAGTCCTCGCTGACCTGGTCCTTTAGCGTCGTGCACAGACCGTGCGAGGCACCCTTGTAGACCTTCAGGGTCGAGCCCTTGACGAGCTTGGCCTGGAGTGCGCCGGAATCGGCGAACGGCACGATCTGGTCGTCGTCGCCCTGCATGATGAGCGTCGGTACGTCGATCTTCTTGAGGTCCTCTGTTTGATCCGTCTCGGAGAACGCCTTAATGCAAAAGTAAGCTGCCGGGAAACCGGCCATCATTCCCTGCAACCAGAACGACTCCCGCACTCCTTCCGAGACCTTCGCGTTGGGGCGGTTGTAGCCGTAGAACGGCAGGCTCAGATCCTTCCAGAACTGCGCGCGGTCGGCCTGGACCCCAGCGCGTATCTTGTCGAACACTTCGATCGGTGTACCGCCGGGATTGGCTGGCGTCTTCACCATCAGGGGCGGGACGGCGGCGATTAACACGGCCTTGGCCACGCGCTTCGTACCGTGCCGGCCGATATAGCGAGCGACTTCGCCGCCGCCAGTGGAATGGCCAACATGGATGGCATCTTTGAGGTCGAGCTTCTCGACGAGCTCTGCGAGGTCGTCGGCGTACGTGTCCATGTTGTTGCCATTCCACGGTTGGCTCGAACGTCCGTGGCCGCGGCGGTCATGCGCGATGCATCGGTACCCGCGTGAAGCGAGATAGAACATCTGGTCTTCGAAGGCATCGGCGCAGAGCGGCCAGCCGTGGCTGAAGACCACCGGCTGCCCAGAGCCCCAGTCCTTGTAATAGATCTGTGTGCCGTCTTTGGTCGTAATCGTGCTCATAGAGTGCTGTCCTTTACGGGGGTTGGTGGAGGCAGACGCGCCTGGGCGCTCGATCGCTGCGGTGAGGGTCGCCACCGGCAGGCTCATACCGGCGGCAATACTCGCGCCGGCGATCAGAACGCTACGGCGTGAACTAAGGCCTGAGGTGTCGTGGCTCAATCGCGAGTCCTCGCCGGTAGTTCGTGCACAGGGGACTTCCATGACATCGGTGATTCCAACCGCACGGCTGTCTCGACGGCGTCATCTTCCCTCCGACGCATGGCGTGCCGCATCTTCGATGAGCGCAGCAACCTCTTGCGCGTGCGACTCGTAAACCGAATGGCTGGCACCCTCGACTTCGATGGTGTGGCTATGGGCACGCTTGGCATACATCCGCTCCAGATCGGGATTGATGATGCGATCCGACTTGGCAACGGCGTACCAGCTGGGCTTCGTCCGCCACGCGGGTTGCGTGGCCGGCGTCGTGAACACTGCTGCCGCCGTCAGCGCCTGCGAATGAGCCTCGAACTCTGCCTGCTTTTTCGGCAGGTCCGCTGCAAAGTCCGCGTGATAAAAGGCAGGGTCCAGATAAAGAAAACCGTCTTCGGTCTTCTTGACTGCCTTGGTGGCATTGGGAAAACGCCTACCGTTGCCGGCCTCGGTCTCTCCCTCATCCAGCGCGTGAGCTGCGATATACACAAGGCCTACCACATGCGAATCGTTACCGGCTTGCGTGATGAGCGCTCCGCCATAACTATGACCGACGAGGATAACTGGCCCGTCTTGCGTCGCCAGTACCCTGTTGACCGCAGCAAGGTCATCGCTGACGGAGGTCAGCGGGTGCTGTGCGATCGAGACGTGATAGCCATCTCTTATGAGAATATCGTAGACGGGCTGCCATCCCGCACCGGTCACAAAGGCGCCGTGCACGAGGACGATGTTGTGAACGGGTGCCGCCTGCGCCTGGGCAGGGACACCGAGTGCCATCGGGAGCAGCCATGCGATCGCGAGAAAGGAACGTGTTGTCGAAAGCATCATGGAAGGCTCCTCCCCTGGAAGGGGGTGTGTGGAGTTTTTATGGAACGGAAGCAATAGCGTCCTCGACCGTCCACTCGTCCGCAGCCGATGTTGCTTCATCTTGCGCGTGGCCTGCCCTTGATGAACCGACGGTCATAAAGGATAGGCGGCGCCTGCGCTCGCTAGTCGCCCCCACTACGGATAGTACCGGATCGTGAAATACACCATGGTGTTGTTGGTGTCGGCCGAAGTGCCATTGCTCGCGATGTAAGTGGTGTCCTTCACGTACTCGATCTCGGGACCGAGGGTGATGTATCCAAGGGGCCTCGATATGCTTTCCACGTGAAGCCGCCCGCAATCTGCCGTACTCTACCGACGCCGCCGCATTGTGCGGTGGACGGGAGTGAGCCGAGATTGGCGAAGTTCGTGCCGCAGGCCGAGTTGTCGGCGGGGATCAGGCCGTAGGCGGCCGTCTGCTGTTCGAGACCGCCATAGGCGTAGACATCGAACGTTGCCGATGGATGTGCAATCAATCCAACCAGGCCTTGCTGTTCGCGCAACGCCGCTATCGAGCCGTTCCTGCTGTTGTACGTTGAATCACTGAGCTGAGCGGAGCCATAGCGGCCGTTGCCATGGCCAATCAGTGTGTTTGCATGCAGCTCCAGCCATTTACCCCACAGCGGCACGATCAGACTGGCTCCGAAGCTTTGAGCCACCGTCGTGTGATTGGTCTCGGTCGATAGGACGCCCGGCACATTCGGCGCCCGGCCATGCAGAACCCGCGTCAGGCTGTACAGCTCGTAGTGGCCGTACCCAGGATCCAGCGCCAGCTTCAAGATCGTGTCCGGCGCGATGTCGGTGCTATAGCTGGCCGTGCTGTTTAATCCGGCGCCGCCCGGATTGCTGGATGTCGCCCCCGTGGGCACATTGCCTTTCAGCACATTCTGGGCGCTCTCCAGAGACAGCCCGACGGCCACTGCAGGCGAGAAGGTCTTAACCACGCGGAATTGAGTCTGTCTCACCCAGTTGAAGCCCGTGTAGTATTGGCCATCGTCCACGAGAGGAATGTCTTCCTGGCGCGGCACCAACCCGTTCTTGTACGCCGTCGCCAAGCTCCAAGCTTGCCCGGCGAGCACGGCCCAACCCAGGTCCGGACGCATCCAGCCCAGGTAGACTTGGCGAAGACGCTGGGTATAACTGTTACTTTCGTTCCCATTGGAGCTCGTGCCCGCGCTGACGAAGTCAGTCTCGACGTAGCCCTCCGCCTTGAATTTGTAATCGGACGGCCCCTGCGCCAGCAATGAGAGACGACTGTTTCGCGCGGTTTCCCGGAATTCCTTGATGTAGTAGTTATTGTTGTTCGGGAACGGGATGCCAGCAAAGCTGGAGCCGATGTCGGCGGTCTCGTTACGTTCGCGGTATAGGCTGGTGAACTCCAGGAAACCACCTGGCGTCAGGGTGATAGGGCCGAGCTGAATACCCCAGTCGGTCCGGAACGCCGCGACGGGCGCAGTCGGCTCATCTGCCGCAGCCACATGAAGACTTGCGCAGGCGAGGGTGATAACCCATACGGCTCGACGAGCGATCATTTCAGGCTCGCCGGCAAGTTGACGAACTTCAGGTTCTGCGGCAAGGCAAAGACGATGATCGCGGCGGGGCCACTTCCTCCAAAGAACCCGGAGACGGCTCCCGACGTCGTCGCAACATATTGCCTACCCTTCAATTCGTAGCTGATTACGCCACCGGCGACCGACCCGCCTGTATTGAACGTGTATAACGTTCGGCCGCTGTTGGCATCGATGGCCAGGAAGTTGTTATCCAAATCACCGGTGAACAATATGCCTCCGGCGGTCACGGTGACTGCTGCCACCAGCGGCGTCGGCCAGTGTCGCTTCCAACGTTCCTTGCCGGTTGCGGCATCGATCGCGCGCAACCAGCCGCGCGCCTGGTCGCGCGGATCAGGCGAGACAGCACCGCCGTAATAGTGTGCGTTGTTGGTATACTGTGGGGCCTGCTCGGTCTTGGTGAATGTGCCGCACCAGTCCACAGTGGCAACGTACATGTTATGGGTCGAGGGGCTGTACGCAGGCCCGTTCCACTCCAAGCCGCCCAGCAGTCCGGGACAGGAGTGCACACCTTCGATCGTGGGCGCGGCATCCCAGTTGGTGCGGCTCGTGATCGGCAGCTCGTAGAGCTGCTCATGGCTATCACGATCGAGTACTCGTAGCAGCCCGTCCTTGCCGCTGATGGCCATCAGATTGCGGGATGTCCCTTTCATCGGCACGTTGAACAGGGGACTTACCTGGCTCAGATCGCGGTCGTGTATGTCGGCAGGGCCAAATTGATGGAACCAAAGCAGCTTTCCGCTGCGGACATCAAGCGCTACCGCGGAGTTGGTATAGAGGTTATCCCCGGGGCGTGCCGCCGCGAAGAAGTCCGGCGATGGATTCCCGACGGGCACATACAACACGCCTTTGGCGGCGTCCAGGGACAAAGGCGTCCACAGACTCCCGCCGCCGTGCTCGAGCGACTTAGGGTCCTTCCAGGACTCGGCACCGGGTTCGCCGGCGTCCGGAACCAGATTGAAGCGCCACAGAGGCTCGCCCGAATTGAGACTGAACGCACCTATCCAGTTTTTTGCACCCCAGTCCGCGCCGGCGGGACCGTAGACAATCTCGTCTTCGAAGATCAGCGGCGGCATGCTGAGGTACTGCCCCGACTTCGCGTCCGCGATCTTCCGGCTCCAGAGGAGCGATCCGTCGTTCATGTTGAGCGCGATGAGGTAGCCGTCTGGCGTGCCACGAATCAGCCGACCGTCCTTCAGAGCCACGCCGCGACTCACCTTCGATAGCGCACCATCCTTCAAGATCCAGTTATACGACCAGCGTTGTAGGCAGGTCGCCGCATCGATCGCGATCGTCACCTCGTTGATGGTCAAGTACATCGTGCCCTTGTAGACCAAGGGGTTGGTCTGGGTTGCGCCTATGTTGTCGGAGCGGTAGATGCACACGGGACGCAAGTGCGCCACGTTCCCGGTCGTGATTTGCTTCGACGCAACGTATCGTTGGCCCGCGAAATCCTTAGCCGCGTATAGCCAGTTTTCCCGGTCGGCCGCGGCTTGCAGCAGATCGCTGTTGGTCGGGCCTGCTCCCAGAGGGGCCTTGGACTGCGCGGGAGACGTCGAAGATGAAGGGGTGCTTCCAAGCGTAGACAAAAAGGCGATTACGTTTGCGCGCGCGGTCGGATCTGTGATCGTCACGGCCATCGGCGTCCCGGGTACCCGTGCGGTGGAGGATGTAAGGAATGAGTCGAGAGTGGGCCCGTCCCAGGTGAGTCCGGCGTTGGCCATCGCAGTCGAGTACTTGTAGCCAGCCAGGCTGCCGGAGCGACGGCCCAGGACACCAGCCAATGAGGGGCCGAAGCCATCCTTCCCGACCACTGTCGTATGACAGCTCGCGCACTGAGTCTCAAACACGGCCTTACCGGCGGCCGCATCTCCCTCTGCGTACGCCGCGGAGCCGGCAAGCAAACACTCCAGCACGACCAGCACCTTGGTAAGCACGTTGCGCATCTGTTTCTACCTGAAGAACGACGACCATACATCGATCGTGTCGGAGTTGGCCTCGCCGCCCTATCCCCTCAATGGGGGAAGATTTAACTCTCTCGGGGGGAAGTATGGATGCGGAAGCGGATCGCGCTCGTAGTGCACACGCTTAGCAGGCGAACTTCGCCCTGCAAAGCGCCATGACGCACGCATTGGATCGGTCAATCGTCGGAAAGCCGCGCCCGATCGGGTCAGGCAGATATCGACCGCTCCGAAACACCCTCGAGCGTCAGGCGCAGACTGTGTCCTTCCGGCAGAGTCCGCGCGATCCGTTTGCGTATGGCGATGCTTGCTTGCGCGTGGATTCTTGCTTGCCGACGATCACCGATGGTGGTGTAAGCTGCGACAGCCGTATCGTGGACACGCCAATCGGCCAGCGGCGTCTCAAACCCCTTCGAGGCCGCCTGCGCCTTCACGATATATTCGACCGCCTCAGCGGCTATGCCCTGAGCCAATGCAACCCGCGCGCGTGTTTCCCACGCCAACGACTGCCACATCCGTTCGTCGGTCGTTTCGGCGAACATCACATACCGTTCAGCGCGAACCTGAGCGCCTGCGTTGTCTGCCGTCGCTAACAGGAGATTGACCATTCCCCATTCCAATGGGAGTCGCCAGTACCAATCCAGATGCACTGGTTGAAGCTCCATGGCGCGTTCGGTGGCAACGAGATATTCGCGCGCGGCAACAGGATCTCCGAGCTCAACGTATGCGAGCCCGCAAAAGATGAGTGAAATTCTACGTTCGAAGGGGAGGATTCTGGACATCTCCCGCCCGGGATATTCGCACTTTCCTATTTCATGGGACGCCACGGGCTCGCAGGCTTCGAGCACACCTGAATAATCCATCGCAAAAAAGCGCGCCACGCCACCATAAATACGCAGTGCGTGCGCCGCGGAGTGGTCCTCATTTCGCTCAAATGCCGTGATGCCGGTCTCGTATTCCGCCAGCGCCTTGCCGAACTCTCCGCGAAATACCAACGACCACGGGACGCCGACGTGATACATCCAAATGGTTCGCGCGATGTCCGATTCAGTGAGCTCATCAGGGCTATCGAGTAGAAGCTTATAGTTCTCCTTGAAGCTGTCATGCGCCTCACGATAACGGGTCGATATCATATGGATCATGCTGTGATTGATCAGCGCCCGCGCGGCGGCCAGCCGATCTCCCCGTCCCTTCAGGGACTCAACCGCCTCATCACATGCTCGAGCATCGGACTCGTTCCACCCTGCAACCCAAATCCGCCGGACGTAAATCGAGATCCGCGCGACATCGCGAGACGTGGAGTCGAGTTGCCGGGCGCTCGCCTCGAGCGCTTGATCCAGCAACCTCGTGCTGAGTTTCAGATCGTACCAACTTGCAGCGTGTGCACAGCCCAGGAGCGCACGAACCTCGATATCGACATCCCCATGCTGAACAGCCCTTTCCACAAGCCGCGTGAAAGCCTCGAACGCGCGAACGTCATGTGCTGCCCTATAAATCGCAGCATGTCGCTCGAGGACCTCGATTTCCACCCGGATGCGCGCATCGGCCGGCAATCTGGCTGCGATCTCGGTCGCACGATCCATGATAGCGAGCGCGTCGCGATGGGCGAACCGCCGCTGTGTAGTGCGAAGCGCCAGGCGCAAATACGCAAGCGCCCGATTCCACTCCTGACCTGAAGTGAAATGTTGCGCGAGCTCGCTCGCAAGCTCACTTCGCAGATGGGGCGGGTAGATCTGCTCCAATTGTTCGCCGATTGCGAGGTGGAGCCGGGCACGGCGCACGGGTCCCTGTCGATCGTACAGGACCTGGCGGTAAACGGCATGATTGAACCGGTACGTGCGCACCAGCCCGGAATCGGGAAGGATCGTCATTCCGCCGCGGTTGATAAAACAGGATCGCCTCGACAGATCCTCACACGCATCCTCAAAATCCTGGCTGTCCAACGTTGCGGACCGCGCGGTCGTCGAGGCGCTGAACGACATTCCCGTGATGCTGCCCGATTCGAGTACACGCTGCTCGTTTGTGGAGAGCCGCTCGAACCTGGCTTCGATCAGGCGGGCGAGCGTACTCGGCACTTCAAATGGAATCTGACTCGCGGTCCCGAGTAGCCGCCAGCCGCGTTCTGTCCGGGTGACGAGACCTCGGTCGGCCAGATGATGGAGAGTCGCCTGTAGAAACAAGGGATTGCCACCCGAACGAGTCCCCATCAGATCAATGAAATCCGGTGCAGTGGGTAGCGCATCAGCCGTCGGGCTCAAAAACTCGGCGACCGATTCGCGGGTCAGCGGCCCAAGTGATATTTCGGTACACAGCTTACGCAATGACAGATCATGAGCCAATTCGCTGAGTGGATGACGCGCGCTGCCCAGATCCGCCGGTCGATAGGTCGCGATCACGAGAAGCCTGGAACGAGCGCGGCGGCGACACATGGCCGAGAGGAAGTCCAGAGTGGCGTAGTCCGCCCAGTGAAGATCCTCCAGCACTAACACCAGGGTTCGATCGGTGGCGAGCGATTCAATCAGCTCACAGCCCTCGCGCAACATGCGCTCGCGTGTCGTTCCCACGAGTTGCTGTTGCAGTTGGGTTCG
>JAQGOF010000225.1 GCA_028293745.1 Gammaproteobacteria bacterium
GCGCGCGGGGCCCGCGCGAACGCCGGCTACGCCGCCTTCGGGCCCGCGAGGACCTCGTCGATGAGCCCGTAGGCCTTGGCCTCGTCCGCCGACATGAAGTTGTCGCGCTCGGTGTCGCGCTTGATGCGCTCGACGGGCTGGCCCGTGTGGCGGGCGTAGATGCCGTTCAACGTGTCGCGCGTGTTCAGGAGCTCGCGCGCGTGGATCTCCATGTCCGTGACCTGGCCCCGCATGCCGCCGAGCGGCTGGTGGATCATGACGCGCGCGTGCGGCAGGCAGCAGCGCTTGCCGGCAGCTCCGGCCGCAAGCAGCACCGCTCCCATGCTGGCCGCCTGGCCGATGCAGATCGTGCCGACGTCCGGCTTGATGAATTGCATGGTGTCGTAAATGGCCAAGCCCGCGGTCACGACTCCGCCCGGCGAATTGATATAGAGGGCGATGTCCTTTTCCGGATTCTCGGACTCCAGGAACAACAGCTGCGCCACCACAATATTGGCCATGTAGTCGTCCACGGGGCCGACCACGAAAATCACGCGATCCTTCAGGAGGCGCGAATAGATGTCGTAGGCACGCTCGCCGCGGGCCGTCTGCTCGACGACCATGGGAACGAGATTCAACGCCCGCTCATTCATGTGTTTGTCTCACTGTTGAAGCTCAATGTTCTGACCGAAGCCGGTCAGGTCCTTGAAGGTCATAGGTTTGTCCGTCACGCGTGCGCGCTCCACGATCCAGTCCACGACCTGGTCTTCCAGGACGGCCGATTCCACCTGGCGCATTGCATCGGCATTCTGCACATACGCACGCCGAACCTCATCTGGATTCGGGTAGCTGGCAACCAGGTCATTCAGGCGGGTCTGTACGCGCTCGCGATCGACCTTGATACCTTCCGACTGCACAATCCGCCCCATCAGCAATCCCAATGCTGCACGGCGCCGCGCCTGGTCCTCGAATACCTCACGCGCAGGAACCTGGCTCGCATCCTTCGCGCCGCTACGGCGCGCGGCATCCACCTGCAATCGCTGCACCTGCTCATCGACCATGGCGCGTGGTACTTCGAACGAGTTCTCCCGATAGAGTGCGTCCATCACCTGTCCACGAACGCGATTGCGGATCACATCACCCAGCTCGCGTTCCATGCTCTTTCGCACCTCTATACGCAGAGCCTCGATGCCACCTTCCTCTACACCGTACGCGCGACAGAAGTCTTCGTCCACTTCCGGAAGACTCTGCTGTTCTACTCGCTTTATGGTGACTTGCAGCTCAGCGGTCTTGCCCGCAATACTCTTGTTGGGGCCGTCGGCCGGGAAAGAAAGAGAGATCGTCCGATTTTCGCCCGCGGACGCACCCCTGATACCGTTCTCCAGCTCAGGGAGAGCCTGATGCGAGCCAACCATAATAGTGACATCGCGGCCCTCTCCACCGTCGAACGGCTGCCCGTCGATTCGGCCGTCGAAATCGATCGTCACACGATCAGTGTCCTGTGCCGGCCGCTCGACCGCAGCAAATACGGGCCTTTGGCGCCGCATGCTCTCAATCATCGCGGTGATGTCGTCCTCGGTCACTTCTGCAGAGGGTCGTTCGACCGGTATTGAGTCAAATGGCTTTAAATTGATTTCGGGCACAACCTCGAAAATCGCGGCGTACTTGAGCTCCGTTCCAGGAGCCATCGTGATCGGCTCGATCCGCGGACCTCCAGCGGGTGTCAGCTTCTCCTGGCTGAGCGCCTGAGCGAAGGAGCTGCGCATGAGGTCCGATACGACCTCCGCGTGCACCTGCTCGCCGAACTGCTTGCGCACGACGGTAATGGGCGCCTTTCCAGGTCGGAAGCCCTTCAGGCGAGCGGTTCGCGAGATGTTTTTCAGCCGCTGCTCGACCTCGGTGGAGACTTCGGTCGCCGGCACGGCCACTTCGAGGCGCCGCTCGAGACCGCCGGTCGCGGTCAGTGATACTTGCATGACAGATCCTCAAACTTAGCTTTGCGCCCGCCTCGCAGGCACTTCAGTAAAACATGCGAAAGGAGGGACTCGAACCCTCACGGGTTTCCCCGCTGGAACCTAAATCCAGTGCGTCTACCAGTTCCGCCACTTTCGCCCGAGCGGCGCGCATCGAACGCGCACGGGGAGACCGCCCATTATAGCGGGATCAAAGGCCACGGGAATCGCGCGCGGCTTTAAAGACGTTTGGGTATGCTCAGGACGAGAAAAATGAAGTCTTTCCTAAGCGCGATCCTTGTGTTGGTGCTGACCGTGACGTCCGGCGTCATGGACGCGCGCGGCTTCGTCTATGCGGGCCGAGCCTGGCCCGGGGGAAATATCGACTGGACGGCGGTGGGGCAGTCCATGCTGGCGTTTTTCGCCGGCATTTCCCTTTACATCGGTGCCGTCCGCTTCATGCAGTCCATGGGATTGAATGCGGTGGCGCTCCAAAGCGCCATCTGGTTCGTTGCGACCGCCATCGGAATCGCTGCTCTGGACGGCACAGTAGTGCAATGGACTCGTCTGCAGCAGTTGGTGGCGCTGGGCGTCATCGCCGGCCTGGCCTGGCTAATCACGACCGCCCACGAGGCCCACTGAGCGCTTCCAGCCGCTCGATCTGATCCTGGATCCGGTCCGCGACGCTTCGCTGCAGGACATTCGAGATGTCCACATCGAGCTCGCAGTTCTGGTGCCGCAGCGCCGCGACCGCCACCACAACCGCCGACTGAATCAGCTGAAGGTGTCGCAGCACCTCCCCCAGCTGTACATGCGCGGCTCGACTTTGGGACTTGGCGGCCATACATCAAATCGTACGTTACTTTTATACGAGACGTCAACATTAATGTGATGATATTTGGCGAAGCCCACCCGCGGCGCTACATTTGTGCTGTAACCTTTGGTGAGCACAGGAACCCTGATGACCGACCGGCGCGAAAGACAGGCCACTGGCGGCTTTGCCGTGCGCCTGCGCCAGGTCATAGACGCCTACGGCAGTGCCAACTCCATCGCCAAGGCAATCGAGCGCTCGGAAGGTGCAGTACGTAAATGGCTGCGGGGCGAATCGGAGCCCAACGTCACCGATCTGCGCACGCTCTGCGAGCAAACACACACCAGCATCGAATGGCTGGTAACAGGCCGCGGCCGGCGCGAGGCCGTCCACACGCTGGAGACTCCACCTCCAAGCTACGAGAACCAGCCCAACAGACCGCCACTCAACTACACGTTGTTGGAAGCGATCATGGACGCCATCGACGTCGAGGTCAGCAAGGACGCGCTCGACCTGCCCTCCCCCAAACGCTCCATGCTGGTCGTTACGCTTTACGACATGTTTCAGGAAAGCCAGAAAGTCGACAGCGAAGCCGTCTCGCGGCTCGTGAAGCTCGCGCGTTAGTGAATTGCGGACCTGCGCGTTTCAGGCGATGGCGCTGGCGTGCGGGAATCGGCCGCTATGGTGCCGGTTGAGTTCTCGCTGTGGCCCGCCGCGTCATAAATCTGACATATAGTCACTGTGGAGTGTGCGAAGTCCCACGAGGAGCCACCCGTGACTGCTTCCCCTATTGATCAGGAAGAATTACTGCGAAGACTCAGTCGCGATCTCATCGACGCCTACGATGAAGAGCTAGAGCTCGAGATCGAAGACCGCGACATCCCGCAGGGCACCGGAATCCCCTCGGAAGACGAGAAGACAGCCCGTCATCGCTACTTCCAGGAGCTCTTCCGGCTGCAAAGCGAGCTCGTAAAGCTGCAGGACTGGGTGGTCGCCAACCGGCAGAAGGTCGTCATCCTGTTCGAAGGACGGGACGCCGCCGGCAAAGGCGGCAACATCAAACGCATTACCCAGCGGCTGAACCCCCGTGTCTGTCGCGTCGTGGCCCTACCGGCACCGAACGATCGCGAGCGCACTCAATGGTACTTCCAGCGCTATGCAGCCCATCTGCCCGCGGCGGGCGAGATCGTGCTGTTTGATCGAAGCTGGTACAACCGCGCCGGCGTCGAGCGGGTCATGGGTTTCTGCACCGAAGAGGAAGTCGAAGAGTTCTTCCGCTCAGTCCCCGAGTTCGAGCGCATGCTGGCCCGATCCGGCATCAGGCTGATCAAGTACTGGTTCTCCATCACCGACGAGGAGCAGCACCTGCGGTTCCTCGGGCGCATCAACGATCCGCTCAAACAATGGAAGTTGAGTCCTATGGATCTGGAATCCCGGCGGCGTTGGGAAGATTACACGCGGGCCAAGGAAATCATGCTGAAGCGAACGCACATTCCCGAGGCCCCCTGGTGGGTGGTGCAGGCGGTCGACAAGAAACGCGCCCGCCTCAACTGCATCGACCACCTGCTGCAACAGTTTGAATACAACGAGGTTCCGAAGCCACCCATCGTATTACCGGAGCGGGAACGGCACGAACACTACTCCCGCCAGGCCGTACCGCCGGAAATGCTGGTGCCGGAGATCTACTAACCGCTGCAAAAAAATTCGCCGGGCGGCCCTTGAACGCCCTTCCCCACCCCCTATATGGCGATTTCAGGGGGGCGGAAGGCACGCCCGCTGCGTGACCTGCCGCCTTGCAACGTTAACATCTGACCAATGGAGGACATTGCAATGGCTACCGTGCGTTATGAACCATGGGGGGTCGTTTCTCAGCTGCAGAACGAGATCAACCGGGTGTTTGGCAGCCTGAACAACGACGGGGAGAGCAGCAGCGCCACGGCGGAGTGGGTGCCGGCGGTGGACATCACGGAATTCACTGATCGATTTCAGCTTCTGATGGATCTGCCGGGCGTTGATCCCAAGGAAGTCGAGATCACCCTCGACAATGGTGTGCTGACCGTGGCCGGAGATCGGCGCGAAGAAAAAGATGCACAGACCAACGGACAGGGGGAGCCGCAACAGCAGCGGAGCGAGCGCCGACTGGGCCGCTTCTACCGGCGATTCATCCTGCCGGACACCGTTGATGCCGACAATGTGAATGCAGTCGGACGTAACGGCGTACTCGAGATCGTAATCCCGAAGCATGCTCGAGCGCAGCCGCGGCGGATTTCGGTCAAGTAGCCCATCACTCCCCCCAGGTGCCGGCCAGCGCCGGTCACCTGGGAGGGTGGTTACTTGAAGCGCCTGTAGACAATATCCCAAGCTCCGTCACTTTGTTGCTTTGCAAAATCCCATAAATCCGCGAAGTTACAGGTGTTCTGGCGCGATGTAGCAACCAACGCGTCCATCACGTACGGTCGCTGCCCTTGCAGGGCGATCTGGCCAGTGAACGGCCTGACTTCAGAACATCAGATCGCTTGAGCCACGGAGGCGCGTCTTATGGACAAGGCGATGTTGCGGGCGGTGTTGGCGAGCCTGCCCTGGGTCTTTCACATACCAACAGCCCCTGCGCTGGATTCCAGCGCGCAGAAGGCAGTTCTAGCTGCAACGTTCGAATTCCGGGCCCCTGGAGCCGCGTCTCGTTCGAAGGACCTGGTCGGTACGGCCTTCGCAATCGGACCGAACGAATTCGTCACTGCGGCCCATCTGTTTGACAAAGCCATCGGCAGTCACTTTGGCCATCCGGTGCTGATGGATTCGAGGCAGGTTGGATACCAGGTAGCCGACATACTGCAATTCACCGAGCAGCAGGACTACGTCGTTTTTTCGCTCGAGCGCCCCCCGCGCATCAAGCCGTTGCCCATTCGGCAAAGTGAGCAAACTGAGCCGGATCTATATTTCGCCGGGTGGCGCTCAGACCAACGGGTTGTCATCGAGCACGGCACATTCTCCGGTCTGACGCGAGACGAAGAGTCCGGGCAGTTTGACTGGTTGCGATTTTCGGGTCTGCTGTGGGGTAGTGTTGGCGGCGGTCCGCTGCTGGACGGCGCGGGGCAGGTGGTTGGAATCGTCCAAGCCGGCGCGCGAAATGGGGACGCAAACTACGCAGCGCCAATCGGCTTGCTGCACGCCGGAGGACCGCAAAGAGCGCACATTCATGCAACGGAGATGCTCCGGTCCTTGATGCCTGTGGTGTCATCTGTGACGCCGCTCGAGGCGGAGATTCCATTGCCGATGTCGTTCGAAAAGTTCTCGCACGAGTTGGAGCAGCTGCGCCTTGCGTATTTCGATCGCGAGATTGGACCCCTTCTCGAGGCTACACGCCGCAATTTCGTACTGACCGGAGAGGGGGCGGCCGACGTGTGCAACCTGCTGAATGGCGAAAACTGCGAATGCAGGGCGAGGGCAGGCGTTAGCGGCGTGCTCGTGGTGGACGATGTCCGTGCCAATGAGCTGATTCGCCAGGTCAATACGGGCAAGTACGCGTTGAAGGTCGCAGGATCTGTCGTCATGCGGACACAAGAGGGCAGTGACGCTGAAGGGCGGAAACATGATCTATCAAGCGATCCCCTCCTGCACCTCAGGCTGGCGCTCAAAGGACAGGCTGGTCCGGATCTTCCTCTGGAGGAATCAGCGAAAGTGACGTCTCGGGCGACAACGGATCAGGATCGCCTCTATGTCGATTTTCGTGACCGCACCTGGCATCTGAGGACTTGGTCGCTTTCGGATCAGGATCTCGAATTGGTTTCCCTGGCGCGAAAGTTACCTGATGGATACGTGGTTCTGACGCGGACCGTGCCCGCCGCGCTCAGCTACGCGGCTGAATTGCAACTGAAATTTGTCGCGAATATGGTTTACTACAGCTGCGAGGAGTTGCCCGGGGAGGGTGTCGCGCAAGTAGCGGACACGATGCATAGGTGAGCACTCACAGCGTGGCCACCGACACTCCCCGCCGAATCACAAATCTACCGCGCTATTCCCACTGACCCCGGGCGGCCAGGCGAAAAAAATTGCCATAAGCCGCCCTGCCCCGTGTCGGACCAGCGCCCTCCCGAACGTCCTCGGATCAGGTCGATCCTTTAAGCGTTCCCGACGGAGAACCCCAAAATGTCCTCAACCCCCAAAGCATTCCCAGAGATCGTCTCGCCAAGCGAATGGCGACGAGCGCATGCCGCGTTCCTCGCGAAGGAAAAGGCATTCACTCGCGCGAAGGACGGGCTGGCCGCCGAACGGCGCCAGTTGCCAATGGCAAAGGTTGAGAAGCACTACACCTTTGATGGCCCCAGCGGCCCGGTGAGCCTGCTCGATTTGTTCGAGGACCGCCCTCAGCTGCTGCTTTACCACTTCATGTTCGCGCCCAACGTCCACGGATGGCCGGACGCTGGCTGTCCCGGCTGCTCGATGTTCGTGGATAACATCGGGCAGTTCACCCCGGTACATCTGAAAGCACGCGGTGTATCACTTGCCGTGGTTTCCCTGGCGCCGCTTGCAAACATCGAGGCCTACCGGAAGCGGATGTCGTGGCCACATCGCTGGGTGTCTTCTGCGAACAACTCCTTCAACACCGATTTCGGGCTGACCACCGCCGAGGGCGAATTGCACGGAATGAGCGTATTCGTGCGCAAAGGGGATGAAATCTTTCGAACCTACTTTACTTCGCAGCGAGGTAGCGAAGGGCTCGGTAACGTGTGGGGGTTTCTCGATGCGACGCCGTACGGACGCCAGGAAGCGTGGGAGAAATCACCGGATGGTTGGCCGCAGACGCCTCCTTATCAGTGGTGGCGGCGTCACGATGAGTACGACCTGAAGTAAGCTCAGTCGCGGTCCGTGACAACCGGGAAACAGGGAGAATTGACATGCTGAAGCAACCCGAACTCTATGAGCGTTTTCGCGCCCTTCACGAGCAAAACGGCGGGTTCATCATGCCGAACCCCTGGGACGGCACCTCGGCACTACTACTGAAGCAGGCCGGCTTCCAGGCACTCGGAACATCCTCGGCGGCGCTTGCGTCTGCGCTCGGCCGGCTGGACGGCCGGCATGCCATGACCCGGGAGGAGCATCTCGCTAACGCCAAGCTCATTGGAGGACTCACGGGCCTGCCGGTTAACGGTGACTTCGAGGACGGCTACGGAGCGAGTCCGAAAGACGTCGCGGTGACAGTCGAGGCGGCGATTGCGGCCGGACTGGCGGGGATCGGTATCGAAGACACCAGCGGGAATCCTTCCAACCCTATCCGCGAATTCGACGATGCTGTCGAGCGCGTGCGCCAAGCGGCGAAGGCGGCAAAGGGCAGGATTCTGCTGACCGGGCGCACGGACAACTTCATCCAAGGCCGGCCGGATCTCGACGACACCATCAAACGCCTCGTCGCGTTCGCAGAAGTCGGCGCCGACGTTCTTTATGCGCCCTATCCTCCCGATATGGCTGCGGTCAAGGCGATCGTGAAGGCGGTGGCCCCAAAGCCAGTCAACATCGTCGTCGGTACGATGAGTGGCGCGGTCCCGTGGGCCGAGCTCCAGAAGGCCGGCGTCAAGCGTGTCAGCATGGGCGTGACACTTTACACACGGGTGATGGCCGACCTTCGGAAAGCTGCCCAGCAACTTGCCGACGGCGATCTCGCGTCGGCATCCGAGGGCATTGGATTCGGCGAGATCAAGAAGATGATTTCCGAGGCGACGAAGGCGAACACGGCTTGAAAACGGTATCCGAGCATCGATCCTTATCGCACGGAGGAGGATGCAATGAGAACGCAAGAACAGCTCGAGGCGATGGTGCCCGCCTCCGATCGCAGCGCCCAACGTTTCCCACGGCTGCGCGAAGCACAACTTAACGTCGTGAAGCGTTTCGCAGGCACGGAGCCGCGACGTTTCTCGCCTGGAACCTTGATTTTCGACGTGGGCGAACGGGGTGTTCCCTCCTGGTTTGTGCTCGAGGGGTCGGCCGACTTGTTCAGCCGTGATGCGTTGAACCAAGAGACCCCCTTATGGGAGCTCGAACGCGGCGACTTCACAGGGGAACTGCATCAGTTGGGGGACATGCCGAGCCTTACAGGAGCACGGGCAGGTCCGGACGGGTGCCTCGCTCTGCCTCTCGATGCAGAGCGGTTGCGCTCGCTCATCGTCGGATCTGCGGAACTGGGTGAGCTGATCATGCGCGCATTGATCTTGCGGCGTGTTGGTCTGCTGGAACGCGGGGCGGGTCCCGTCCTGCTCGGCCGCGCCGGTTCTGCCGATCTTTTGCGCCTGCAAGCGTTTCTGACGCGACACGCCTACCCTCATCTGGTTCTCGATTGCTCGAGCGAGCGTGGCCGCCAGCTCATCAACGAGCTTGCCGTGCCGCCTGAGGACCTGCCGCTGCTCATCTGCCCCGACGGTCGCCTGCTGAAGCGACCTTCGAACGAAGAGGCCGGCGCCTGGCTTGGCATCACTCCGAAACTCACAGCAGACGCCCTCTATGACGTGGTCGTGATCGGATCCGGACCGGCCGGCCTCGCAACCGCCGTGTATGCCGCCTCCGAGGGTCTCTCGGTTCTGGTGCTCGATGGCGGGGTGTTGGGTGGTCAGGCGGGCGCGTCCGCCCGCATTGAGAATTACCTCGGTTTCCCGACGGGAATCTCAGGCTTGGCGCTGGCTGGCCGGGCATTTGCTCAGGCGCAAAAGTTCGGAGCCCAGGTGGCCATCCCCGTCGTGGCGACGCGCCTTCGACACGGCGGTGGCCGCGACGGAGCTCGGTTGGTAGAGCTGACACTGTCTGAGCAGGGACCAGTGAAAGCGCGCGCCGTCGTCGCGGCTTGCGGTGCACGCTACAGGCGGCTCGACGCCAGGAACCTGAAGCAATTCGAGGGCGACGGCGTCCACTATTGGGCGTCGCCCGTCGAAGCGAAGCTCTGTGTGGACCAGGAGATCGCGTTAGTGGGCGCCGGCAACTCGGCCGGGCAGGCAGTTGTATTCCTCGCCCCGCAAGTCAAGCGCCTGACTATGATTGTCAGAAGTGACGGACTGGAAGCTTCCATGTCGCGCTACCTGATCGACCGGATCAGGTTATTGGAGAACGTTCGCGTGCTGGTGCGCTCGGAGGTGGTGGAGCTTCGGGGCGACCAGTCAGGCACCCTCGAGGGTGTCACCGTGATCAATCGAGCATCCGGGCAGACTTCGCACCTGCCGGCCAGACAAGTCTTCGTGTTCATCGGCGCTGACCCCAACACAACATGGCTCGATGGATGTCTCGCCCTGGATGAGAAAGGCTACATCCTCACGGGACAGCAGAGCCCGGACTGCGCACAGGTGCCGCCGACCTTGCCTCTGCAGACCAGCCTGCCGCGCATATTCGCGATCGGCGATGTCCGCTCCGGCTCGACGAAACGAGTGGCTGCCGCGGTCGGCGAAGGAGCGGCTGTGGTGGCGCAGATTCATTCGATGTTGAGTGCACCAGTCACAGCGGCATAGTCGGCGTACTCACTGAAGCCACCGCCCGGATCCCGGGAACACATTCCGTCCGATGCGGTTGCAAATCACGACGTTAGGGCAGTGGATGCAATCGGCCCGAACTGCTAGCGTGCGGCAGCGGGCGATCTGCGGCCGACACGCAACTCGCCGGACCCGCCAAAACCAAAACCTATGGCGAGCATCGATAGTACCCTTTGGCGGGAGCTCAGCCCGCACCTCGACCACGCCCTGGAGCTGGCGGACGGACCCCGCGGCATCTGGCTCGAAGCATTGCGTGCGGAAAATCCAGAGCTGGCGGCGACTATCGAGAGGCTGCTGGCTGAGTCACGCGAGCTCGATAGCCAGGGATTTCTCGAGGACACGGCCTTCACCCTGCTGAGCCAGGCATCCCTTGCCGGGCACAGACTTGGACCCTACACGATCGATCGTCTCATCGGCCGCGGCGGCATGGGCGAAGTCTGGCTCGCATCCCGCAGTGACGGCCGCTTCGAGGGACACTGCGCCCTCAAGTTTTTGGCCGGCTCGGTGATGCAGCCAAAGCTTGCCGATCGCTTTCATCACGAGGGGCGACTTCTCGGGCGCCTCATCCATCCCCATATCGCGCGGCTCATCGATGCCGGCACCACTGAAACGGGCCGACACTACCTGGTCCTGGAATACGTGGACGGTGAGCAAATCGATCACTACTGTGAATCCAAGGCATTGTCGGTCGATGCGCGCGTACGGCTGTTCCTCGATGTCGTATCGGCGGTTGCTCACGCGCACAGCCACCTCATCATCCATCGCGATTTGAAGCCCACGAATGTGTTCGTCACGCGCGAGGGTGTGGTCAAACTTCTGGACTTCGGCATCGGCAAACTCCTGTCCGCCGATGAGAACTCTCGAGACGATGCGACCCCGACCAGGGTCGAAGATGTGGTGCTCACGCCGGAATATGCGTCCCCCGAACAACTCTTGGGTGATGCGCCCTCCACAACCACGGACGTCTATCAACTGGGAATGCTGCTGTACGTGCTGCTCGCCGGAAGGCACCCTGTGCCGGTATCCGGGAGCCGCGCCGAACGCATCAAGGCGGCACTCGACGGCCAGGTGCCGCGGATATCCGAGTTCGTCACTGGCCCGGTGCGCAAGCGACTTCGAGGCGATCTTGACGCCATTCTATCGATGGCACTGCGCAAAGATCCGAACGAGCGCTACGCGACGGCCGCGGCCTTGCACGAAGACCTCGTTCGATACCTGGATGGCGACGCCGTACACGCCCGGGCCGGCGCTGCGCTGTATGCAACACGCAAATTCGTCAGCCGCCACCGTGCAAGCGTGTTGGCCGCCCTCTTCGTGGCGGTCGCGCTGATTGGTACCTTTGCCATGACAGCGGTGCAGCTCGTGGAAACACGCAGGCAGAGCGAATCGGCACTCACCAGTGCCCGCCACGCTGAGGCGACCAAGAATTTTCTGCAGCTCGTTCTGTCAGAATTCCAGTCGCGCGGCGAACCTCTCACGAGCAAGGCACTGCTCGAGCGCAGCTCAGCGTTGCTAAAGGCGCAATATCGGGATCAGCCCGCGTTCGTCAGCGAGATGCTGATCGAATTGTCGATCGAGTACATCGACATCGCGGAGTTGAATACCGCGCTGGGTATGCTGGAGGACGCCCGGCATTTTGCGCTGGTCGCGGGAGACTACCGGCTGCTTGCACTGGCTGAGTGTGAGATTGCCGGTGATCAGGCGCGCAGCGGTCTCGGCAAAGAAGCACAGCAACACATGGCGCAGGGCATGCAGGCCCTGGCACGAGTGAAGTCCGCCGATGTCCAGGCCCGAGCCGCCTGCATGTTCGCGGAGGCGAAAGTACGCGCGGAGCTCGCCGACCGCCCCGGCGCCATCGCGATCGAGCTGCAGGCGCGCGCAATGCTGGAGGCGGCTGGGGAAACCCGGAGCATCCTCTACAACACCGTCTTATCCGGTCTTGGGACGGAGTTGATGGACGAAGGCCGCGTCGCCGAGGCTCTGTCCGTCTCCCGACAGGTTGTTGACAACAACGCGCACAACGGCCGGGGCGGGACACGAGCGCAGCTCGTTGCGGAGCAGAACGTGGCCACCACCTTGTATCGGCTGGGAGAGGTGCGCGAATCGTATGAGCTGAGGCTGCAGATTCGGGATCAGCTGGCGAAGTTGACTCATGGCGAAGAACTGAGGACTGTATTCATCGGTAACGCAGCCAGCTGCGCGAATCGCCTCGCGCGCTACGACCCTGCGCTCGACTTATTGCCGGCGGCCGCCGTTCGTGCGGAAAGGGACGGCGACTTGAGTATGTTCAGGTTCATCAGCGCCGAGCTCGCGCGTACGCGATTGCGAATGGGTCTGCCACGTGCCGACGTCGAAGCACCTTTGAACCATCTGGAGGCAACACGGCTCGGAGGAGAAGCTGCACTCGATACTGCGACGCGGGTGCTGGTGGAGAGCGTCAGGACCGAATTGGATATGCGAGAAGGCGAGCCGCAAACGGCGGACCCCCGGGCAGAACGGTTGGTGCGAACGCTCGCCGACTTGAAATTCAACAGACCACGCTCGAACTATCTCGCATCATCCCTGGCTTCGCGAACCGCACTCGCGGTCGGTGATGCCGCGCGCGCGATTGAGCACGCACGCGCCGCACTACGGATCGTGGAGCCAATCGCGCGTGGCCCGGACACCAGCGCTGACGCGGGGGATGCGCTGTTGCTCCTCGCACGTGCGCTGATTGCCCAGCATCACGACGCGGAGGCTCGCCCGCTGCTGGCGCGAGCACTTCGATGCCTGCGTAACGGGTACGGACCCGATCATCCCACGACTCGGGCGGCCGAAGCGCTGATCGCGACTCAGCGAAGTTAGTCGGGTTCCCACTGCGCTGGATTGAATTGGTGGACCGCGGCTGTTCCGACTATTGGTCAATGTACAAGTGTCGAGAGCGCTCGTCGCACGGCATCCAAGGCGCCCATGCCAATGGGGCCGAGCGCTGTCTGACTTAGCAGCATTGCGATAACCATTCTCACGGCCCACCGCTCCAGCTTCAAATCCATCCTGGCTTCCAGCGAATCAATGCGGGCATTCACCGCCGCGAATCGCGCATCCAGGATCGGAACTGTCACGAACTGCGTCTTCTCTATCGCCATGTCAATCGCTTCCGCCAAGACGAGTGCCTGCTCGGTCGGGAATTTCCCTTTCCCGCTGAGCAAATCGATCACTTCAGCCTGCATGATAGCCTTTCCGTCTGCAAGAACATGCTGGCTTGAACGTTACTTCATATCACAGCGCCATGAAACAAACAAAGGCTCTGCGAATGCTCAATTATGCGGGGAAGTAAGAACTCCTACGCTGCCTGACACGCTGACTCCGACGCTTAGGACTCACGTCCAGAATCCGAGAACGCACCACCGTGAAATGCTACGCGCGAGCCCCTAATCCAATTCTTCGGTGCCATATCTACGTCCGGCGCACCATCCGTGCACAACACAGGCCTTGGTCCCGGTATCTAAGACCACTATGTATAACTCGATGAACTACAACGCCCGTTCTTTAGCCCAGGCTCATAAGATCTTGACTACAAAGACATGTCTCCTCATCCCCACATTTTCTCCAACCTGACCTGTATGGCATCTTTCATCCCGACTCACAGGGCCAACGGCCCCATGCAAACCCAGGGAACAAGGAACCACACAAATGAATGGAAGAGACGCTCCACCAGGCAAATTTGTTTTGCTGTTGGCCGCGCTGGCGGCCCTGACGTGCGGGACCGCAGTTGCCGCGGACTTCACAGTCGTGAACAACTGCAGCTATACCGTGTACCCAGGCATCTATCCGGCCTCCTACGCCAATGGCGGTTGGCAGATGGCTCCTGGCGCGCGGGTGAGCTTTACGCTCGACTCCGGTTGGATCGGCCGAATGTGGGGCCGCACTGGTTGTAATGGCGCCAGCCCCGCAGTCTGCTCCACCGGCCAGTGTGGCGGCGTTGGATTGCAGTGTGCCGGCACAACAGGCCTTTCGGGCACGTCGCTCGCCGAATTCAACCTGAACGCCAATGGAACCGACTGGTATGACGTGAGCTACGTCGATGGATTCGACAACCCAGTCGGTATCAGCATCTCCAACCCGAGCTGCGCCTCGCCCAATACCTGTACGACCGCGCCGTTGAGCGCCTGCGCAGGAGACCTGAAGAGCGGCGGGGACTGTCTGAGCCCCTGTACTGTTTTCAACAGTGACCAGTTCTGCTGCCGCGGCGCCTTTGGAACCCAAGCCAGCTGCGTCGTGGCAAACTGGCCGGCGACAGAGCAATCGTTCGTGACCAACATCCACAACGCCTGCCCTGGCGAGTACGCCTATGCCTACGACGATGCCAACGGGCTGCACACCTGCCCAACCGGCTCCAATTACACAGTGACCTTCTGCCCCAACGGCGGCAGCGGCGGCACTAGCCTCAATGGTGCGCATACTCTGACTCCCGCGAATTCCACGGCCTTGCGGTTGGATGACTATCTGTCGGGTACGGCTAATGGCAACATCGTCGACATCTGGACGGCCAACGGCACGGGCGCTCAGAAATGGGTGCTCGCCAACAACGGCGTCGTACCCTCCGGCTACTACAACATCGCGGTCTCCTATGGCCCCTACTGCCTCACTGCCGCAGGCTCTGATCCCAACTCCGCCGTGAATCTGCAGGCTTGCAACGGGTCTGCCGGTCAGTCATGGCAGGTCACCGGCGGCAATGGCAGCTACCAGCTGCATCCGGCCACGAACACGGGCCTGTGCCTCGACGTGCTCTATGGAGGCGCCAGCGACGGCACGCCAGTGCTGGTCTACACGTGCACTGGCAATAACAACCAGAGCTGGAGCATCAACTAGGATTGGATGTCACATGTTCAGGCAACTCGGTATCTTCACTCTTGCCATCCTGGCAGCGGTTGGCGCATACGCTGCGCAACCGCGTGCCGAGGACTTCATAAAGCTAAAGGACGAGGTGGCGCGGCTCAATGCCCAACAGCAGCAGAATCTCGGCAGCCTGGATGAGCTGAAGAGAATGATAAAAGGTCCGGGTCAGCCGGCCCTGAAGGCGCCGGAAACCATGAGCGTCGCGGGCGAGCCTTTCAAAGGCCAGCCCAGCGCGACGCTGGCCATCATCGAGTACGCCGACTTCCAGTGCCCCTTCTGCCGGCGTTTCGAGCAGGACGTCTACCCGCAGATCCGCGACAATTACATCAACAGCGGCAAAGTGAAGTACTTCCATCGAGACATGCCGCTGCCCTTCCATGAGGGTGCCATGCCGGCCGCGCGCGCAGCCCACTGCGCGTCCGAGCAGGGCAAGTTCTGGGAGATGCATGACAGTCTGTTGGGCGATGCGGCCTCGCTCGGTGCGGCAGACATTGACGAGCGGGCGGGCAGACTCGGGTTGAATGTTTCCGAGCTGGATAAGTGCATCTCCAGCGATCGCTTCGCCGATATCATCCGGCGCAGTGTCACGGAGGCCACTGAGATGCAGATCAGTGGCACCCCCACATTCATCATTGGCACACTGGACGCTCAGGGCAACCTGATGAGCGTTAAGAAGACAGTCGTCGGGGCGTACCCCTTCGGAGCCTTCAAAGCAGCCCTGGATCCCCTGCTGGCGGTGAGATGACGAAACACGAGGAAGAAAAACCGCCGCCGCTTGCAATTTTCGAAGCGGCGGCGGTAATCGCAACGGCGGTTGAACTTCAGAATCTGAGGGCGAATCCGCCGAAGAACGTTCGCCCGAATACATCGTAGTACGCGGGAATCGTGTCCAGAGCCTGGGTGCCTGATGCTCCGGATGCGAAGAACGGCGGCTTCTTGTTAGCAAGGTTGGTTATGCCGAGATACACCTGGCTGTCCTTCTGAAAATTAAAGGCAAACCGGACGTCGTGATAGATGTACGAGCCAATATCCGGAAATCCGTCGACCCCCTGAGCCATCCGCGCCCGGCCCACATACCGCAAATGCCAGTTTGCGCTGAATGCACCCAGATGATAAGTCGTATCGAGCACGCCCTGGCGCTTGAGCCATCCCTGGTCGGACGTGGAGCCACCGGCATAGCCGAGTTGGTCGATCACAGGGTTCCCCGGCAGCGGCACTTCCTTGGCCTGATCGTACAAGGTCATGATCATGTGCAGAGAGATCGAACCGCGGTCGCCCGCGGTCCGCAGCAGCCGG
>JAQGOF010000234.1 GCA_028293745.1 Gammaproteobacteria bacterium
GTACGCGGCTTGCGCAGAACGTCACTGAGCTGAATGGATCGCTTGCACACGAGCAGGAGCGTGGGGAGCAGCTCGATCTGGCGCTGAGCCATACCGACGAGGTGCAGACCGACGTGAGTTTCAGGACCAATGACGACTCGATCCAGACTCAGGCCATGTCGCCATTGCTGAAGTTGGGAGCGCTGGCTGCTGCGCTGCCCGACGCGAAGGTCCGCGTCTCAGGTTATGCCGACCCGCGTGGATCGGCGGCCGTGAACGAGGCCCTCTCGAAACGGCGCGCGGACGCTGTCGCTGCAGTGCTCGCATCAGCGGGTGTTTCCCCAGACCGCCTTGTCGTTGAGGCGCATGGGAAATCCGATGCTACGAGTGCGGAGGGTGACACTGACGGATACGCGTTCGACCGCCGGGTGAACGTGCGGATAGAACGTGCCAGCTCGGCAGCCGTGGCACGTAACGAATGACGCGGCGCCACCCGCGGGATTGAGCGATCGCACCGCTCAATTCCGTGGGACCTGGCGGCGAAGTCCGCTACGATCTTGCGATGAATACATCAATCGTGCTTTTGAACGGACCCGTCGAGTCGGAAGAATCCGAGCCGGCTGCTGACCGGCTGATTGCCGGTAAACCGGTCACACGGGTCTCCAACTACTTCACCGATTCGACTCAACAGTTTTTCGCGGGCCGCTGGTCAGCCAGCCGCGGTAAGTGGCGCGTTCGCTACACGGAGAACGAGTTGTGTGTGATGACGGCAGGCAAGGTGGTCATCGAAGGCGACTCGGGTGAACGCAACACCTTCGTCTCAGGTGATGCGTTTGTCGTCCCGGCGGGATTTTCCGGCACTTGGGAGGTGCTGGAGGATTGCAGCAAGATTTACGGGATATTTGAGCGTGCGACGTTGATAGCCAGGTAACATAATGCAGCTGTCTGGTGATACATGTCGCAGATCCGCTACCGGGCAGCGCAGCGGTAGCGCGTTCAGTACAAACTATTCACGCTGATCGCAATCCCGCTCGAAAACCGCTTGATTGCACGGAGGTGCGCCATGGAGACTGTAACCATTGCGACGTCCCGGGGATTCACGGTAGCGGATATGGAGATGCTCGTCGGAAGCGTTGTCATCGTTGCTGCATTGGCGTGGATGCTGTTCTCCAAGATGAAGCACTTGCGCGGACGTCACCAGGAAGAACCCCGAGTTTGAGGCGTCGTACGAACCCATAATGAGAGTTGACGAATTACAGCCGAAGCGCTAACCCCGCTTCGGCTTTTTCTTTGGTCGCCCGTCCTTCGGCGAGCTAGGCCCCCTGAAGTACTTCCCGCAGTGTGCTGAAGATCTGGTCGATCTGCGCAGGCTCGACAATCAGGGGGGGTGACAGCGCAATGATGTCACCCGTCTGCCTGGTGAGCAGCCCGCGCTCGAAACACTTCGTGTACACATCGAACGCCCGCGTGCCCACCTTGCCGGGGATCGATTCCAACTCCAATCCCAGGATCAGTCCGTAGTTGCGGATGTCGACGACGTGCGGCAGCTCGCGCAGCGAGTGGGCCGCATCCTCCCACGGGCCCGCCAACGATTTCGCACGTGTCAGGAGACCCTCGCGCTCATAAATGCCGAGCGTTGCGAGTCCCGCCGCGCAGGCTGTTGGATGTGCCGAGTAGGTGTATCCGTGGAACAGCTCGATTGCGTTCTCCGGCCCCTGCATGAACGCTTCGTATACGGACTTGCGGGCGATCACCGCCCCCATGGGAATGCAGCCGTTGGTCAAACCCTTTGCCGTGGTCAGGATGTCCGGCGTCACGCCGAACTCCTGGGCGGCGAACGGCGCACCCGTCCGGCCGAACCCAGTGATCACTTCATCGAAAATCAGCAGGATGCCGTGACGATCGCAGATCTCCCGAATGCGCTTGAGATACCCGCGCGGCGGAACCAACACTCCGGTGGAGCCGGCGATCGGCTCGATAATCACCGCGGCTATGGTCGAAGCATCGTGCAGAGTGACGAGTCGTTCGAGTTCCTCGGCCAGGTGTGCGCCGTGAGCCGGCTCGCCTCGAGAGAATGCGTTCTTCGCCAAGTCATGAGTGTGCGCAAGGTGATCCACACTGGGCAGCAGCGAGGTGGACCACATCTTGCGGTTCGGCAGGATGCCGCCCACGGAAATGCCGCCAAACCCGACGCCGTGATAGCCGCGCTCCCGGCCGATCAGGCGCGTGCGCGTCGCTTCGCCCCGGGCGCGGTGATAGGCCAGCGCGATCTTGAGCGCGGTATCGACTGACTCCGACCCGGAGTTCGTGAAGAACACATGATCCAGGCCCGGCGGGGTGATCTTGACGAGCTCATTGGCGAGCTCGAACGCGGCCGGATGACCCATCTGAAACGGCGGGGCGTAGTCCATCGTCTCGAGCTGGTGCGAGACGGCTTCCGTGATCTCCCGGCGGCCGTGTCCTGCATTCACACACCAGAGACCGGCTACGGCGTCCAGGATCTTGCGGCCGTCCGGGGTCCAGTAATGCATCCCGGAGGCTTTGTTCAAAAGCCGCGGCTTGGACTTGAACTGCCGGTTCGGGGTGAACGGCATCCAATAGGCTTCGAGTTCGGATCGGGACATGGGCGCGCTCGGGATGAAGAGGAGGGGCCCCGGCCGCCAAAAGCGGCGGGGTGAGGCGGAATGATAAGGAAAGTTGACAACGGAGGCTATCCGGACCGACATTTCGCCCTTCTTGTCGAGAATCTTAAACACCCAGGCGGGTCTCGAGGCTCATGACAATTGATGTAGGCGCCCGGTTGCGCGGCATCCGTACCACGCTCGGCCTCTCGCAGCGCGAGCTGGCACGCCGTGCGGGTGTGACCAATGGATTGATTTCCCTCATCGAGCAGAACCGGGTGAGCCCGTCGGTCAGCTCCCTCAAGAAGGTCCTGGACGGCCTGCCGATGTCGCTGGCCGAATTCTTCACTCTGGATCTGGGCGCACCTCCACAGACCTTCTTTGGGGTGGAGGAGCTGGTTGAGCTCGGCAATGAGGAAGTCTCGCTGCGGCTGGTTGCGGCTCAGCGGCCGGGGCGGCAACTCACGATCCTGCATGAGCGGTATGCTGCCGGGACCGGCACCGGTGATGAGATGATCGTCCACCGTGGCGAAGAGGGCGGTGTGGTGGTGCGCGGTCGCGTCGAGCTCACGGTCGGCGGAACGACACGGGTCCTCGGACCAGGCGAGGCGTACTACTTTGCAAGCCAACTGCCACATCGATTCCGAAATGTTGGGCGCGAGGCCTGTGAGATCATCAGCGCCTGCACGCCCCCCAGCTTCTGAGAGAGAAAACTATGGCTGCCAAACCCGAAACAATCTCATGGCACGAGCGGGCTCGCACTCTCGACATCCGCACGAAGGCCTTCATCAATGGCAACTACGTCGACTCCGCATCCGGTGCGACGTTTGATTCCATCAATCCGGGCACCGGCAAGCTGCTTGCCCGGGTTGCCTCGGGCGACACTGAAGACGTCAATCGCGCAGTGGCCGCTGCACGCACCGCCTTTCGCAAGGGTGTGTGGGCCAACCAGGCCCCCAAAGATCGCCAGAAAGTTATGAAGCGCTTTGCCGAGCTCATTCGAGCCCATGGCGATGAGCTCGCGCTGCTCGAAACCCTCGACATGGGCAAGCCCATTGGTGTCAGTCTGAATGTTGACATTCCCTCTGCCGCGCGTTGTATCGAGTGGTATGCGGAAGCCATAGACAAGATCTACGACGAAGTCGCTCCCACGGGGCCCAACGCGCTCGCGCTGATTACGCGCGAGCCGATGGGAGTCGTTGGCGCGATCGTTCCCTGGAACTATCCATTGTTGATGGCCGCGTGGAAGATTGGGCCCGTCCTTGCTGCGGGTAACTCGTTCGTACTCAAACCGTCCGAGAAATCGCCTCTAACGGCGATTCGCGTGGCGCAGCTCGCCATTGAGGCGGGCATTCCCGAAGGCGTGTTCAACGTGGTGCCCGGCCTTGGCCAGACGGCCGGCAAGGCGTTGGCGTTGCATATGGACGTTGACTGCATTGCTTTCACGGGATCGACGGCGACCGGCCGCAACATCATGCAGTACGCAGGCCAATCCAACATCAAGCGCGTGTCACTCGAGTGCGGCGGCAAGTCGCCGAACATCGTGATGGCGGACTGCCCCGATCTGGACAAGGCCGCCACTGCTGCTGCCTACGCGATTTTCGACAACCAGGGTGAGGTGTGCTCCGCCGGCTCGCGGCTGCTCGTCCAGGACAGTATCAAGGATGCCGTCCTCGAGAAGGTCAAGACCATCGGGAAAATGCTGGCCCCGGGCGATCCGCTCGACACCGAGACCAAGCTCGGTGCGATCGTGGATGATATCCAGTTGAAGAGAGTGCTCAGCTACATCGACGTAGGCCGTAAGGATGGCGCGAATGTATTCCTGGGCGGGCGCAGAGTGCGCGAGGACAGCGGCGGATACTTTGTCGAACCGACGGTGTTCGATGGTGTCCGGCCGAGCATGACGATTGCTCGCGAGGAGATCTTCGGGCCCGTGTTGTCCACGATCACGTTCAAGACGGTAGATGAGGCGATTGAGATCGCCAACGATGTCATCTACGGCCTCGTGGCTGCCGTGTGGACCCGCGATGTAACAGTTGCTCACCGAACGGCGAAGGCGCTGCGCGCCGGTACAGTGTTCATCAATTGTTATGATGCCGATGACATCACGGTACCGTTCGGCGGATTCAAGCAGTCGGGAATCGGGCGCGACAAGTCGCTGCACGCTCTCGAGAAGTACTCCGAGCTGAAGACGACCTGGCTCGATCTCTCGTGACCTGATCTGTTCTTGGACACGGCAACCAGGCAGTTCCTCGCGAGTTCCCCGCGGGGACTTGCGGATCTGTTGGCTCGCGAGCTGGCGACGTTCGGGGCAGAGAACCTGAAGGAGCGTTCCACCGGCGTCGCTTTCTCCGGGAGCCTGCGAACGGCGTACCGGGCTTGTCTCGAATCACGTCTCGCCAATCGTGTGTTCCTGGAGCTTGGGCGGTTTGACGTCACGGACGCGGAGGGGTTTTACGCCGCGGCGCGTGCTATCGACTGGCCGTCGCACCTCGCCCCTGGTGCGACGATCGCCTGCGATTTCAGCGGGCGCCATCCTGCGATCACGCATACCCACTTTGGTGCGTTGAAATTAAAGGACGCTATTGTCGATTGCATGCGTGAGGCCACTGGTTCGCGTCCCGATGTTGCGCTTGAGCGACCTGGCGTTCGAGTGCACGCGCATGCGAACGGGAACAACATTACGGTGTCGCTCGATCTCGCTGGGGAGAGCCTACATCGCCGTGGGTATCGTGGTGCAGCGGGCGAGGCGCCTCTGAAGGAAAACGTGGCGGCCGGGATGTCGATGCGGTCGGGTTGGGCGGAGATGGCCGCCTCGGGTGCGCAGTTTCTTGATCCCATGTGCGGGTCGGGGACGTTGGTGATCGAGGCGGCAATGATTGCCGCCGATATCGCGCCAGGGTTGACGCGGGATTACTACGGGTTTCTCGGGTGGCGGGGTCACGACGCGCAGCTTTGGGGCGAGGTGTTGGAGGAGGCTAGGGAGCGTGTTCGCGCGGCAGCAGGCCGCTCACATTCCATTATTCGTGGGCAGGACCGCGACGGTAGTGCGGTACGGATCGCGCGCGCCAATGCGGATCGTGCGGGCGTGGGGCACCTCGTGCAGTTCGAGGTGAGAGCGTTGGCGGACGCGGCACCGGCTGCTGTTGAACGTCCCGCAGGGCAGGGGCCCGGCAGGGCCAACGACGGCGCGGTGTCGCGTGCCTCGGGCGGTGCGAATGCGCGGGGCGGGGCTAGCAAGGACACGACTGTCGCAGAGGCGTCGGACGCCGGCATGGCGCGGCGCGACGACGCGGCCCCGCGCAACGCTGCGTCGGCGGTTGAGTTGGACGCTGCGGCACCGGCAGCGGGTCCGGACGTCGCCCTAGCGGTGGATGCGGCGGACGCACGCACTGACGTGCCCGCCGCCGTCGGGCTGCTCTGCGTGAATCCTCCCTATGGCGTACGTCTCGAGGATCACAACACCGCCCTGGCCACACACCGGGAACTCGGGAAAGTGCTCCGCGAGCGGTTCCAAGGCTGGGTTGCCGGCGTGCTCATCGGCTCGCCTGAGCTGGGAATGGAACTCGGCATTCGCGCATACAGAACGCACACGCTCTGGAACGGCGCACTCGAGTGCCGGTTGCTGCGGCTGAAGGTCGATGCACAGAGTGAGCGCGAGCCCGGGCGGTTTGCGAAACCCGACGCCAGCCTGCGTGAGTCGCCCGGTGCTCGCATGTTTGCGAACCGCCTTTCCAAGAACTTCAAACGCCTGCAAACCTGGGCGTCCCGTGCGGATGTCTCGTGTTTCCGGGTGTATGACGCAGACATGCCCGAGTATGCGTTTGCGATCGATCTGTATCGTACGTTAGAGCCGGATCTGACATGGCTCTATGTGCAGGAATATGCGGCGCCCTCCGAAATCGAGCTGGACGCGGTGCGCCGGCGCCGCAACGAGGCTTTATCTGTTCTGTCAGAGGTCACTGGCGTGCCCGAAGAGCGGATTCGCGTGCGAACACGGCGGCGGACCAAGCGCGGCGAGCAGTATCGCAAAGTCGACGAACAGGCCAACTTCCACGTGGTGATGGAGGGTGGCCTGAAATTTCGTGTCAACTTCGATGATTATCTGGATACCGGCCTGTTCCTCGACCACCGCCTGACGCGCGCACGATTGCGTGAGGCAGCCGGCGGGAAACGGTTCCTCAACTTGTTCGCTTACACAGGAACAGCGACAGTCTACGCGATAGCAGGTGGTGCAACATCGAGCACAACTGTCGACATGTCGCGCACATACCTGGACTGGGCGCAACGCAACCTTGCAATCAACGGTATAACAGGCCGACAACACGTGCTGGTGCAGGCTGACTGCCGCGAGTGGCTCGAGGAGAGTGCTCACCGCAAGGAGCGCTATGACCTGATCTTCCTCGACCCTCCGACGTTCTCAAACTCCAAGCGCATGGAAGGCGTGCTGGATGTCGAGCGCGATCACGGCTCGCTCATCGATGCGTGCGCGAAACTGCTGGCACCGGGCGGGCTGCTCGTGTTTTCCACCAACGCGCAGCGCTTCAAGCTGGATGAGGCGTTGGCCACGCGGCATGACGTCCGGGATATCTCCGCGGCCACATTGCCTCGGGATTTCGAGCGCAATCCCCGGATACACCGCTGTTTCGAAATCCGCACCACAAATCCGGGGACGGCGCTTTACAGGCCAGCCGCGGTGCGGTAGCGTCGCTGCATGACGATTTCGATTATCAAGCGCACGATTACCCTCAAGAAGCCCGGCGGGCTTCCGGAGACGCGCGCGCGCTGATCGAACCAAACGCAGCAGCGAAGCATCCAGGAGGCCCCGCCCGGCAACGAGCGGGGCCTCGTCGTTTGGGGTCCTCTTTTTTGTAACTGGGAGAACACAATGCAATCTGGTCGTTCGGCGGCGCCGGTCGTCGCCATCGTCGGGGCCACGGGCGCCGTCGGAATCGAGTTGTTGGGATGTCTCGAGCGGCGCAACTTCCCAATGTCGGAGTTGCGATTGTTCGCATCCGCCCGCTCTGCCGGCAAGACCCTGCCGTTCCGCGGCAAGCCGCTTGCGGTCCGTGAGCTGACCGAAGACGGATTGAACGGGGTCAACATTGGATTGTTCTCCGCCGGGAGCTCGACGTCCAAGCGTTTCGCACCCGTCGCCGTCAGCAAGGGAGCGGTGGTTGTCGATAACTCATCCGCGTTCCGCATGGATGCCGGTGTGCCGCTGGTCGTTCCGGAAATCAACCCGGCGAGCGTGCGCGAGCACAAGGGTATCATTGCCAATCCCAACTGCGCTGCCATCATCTCCATCACGCCGTTGTGGCCGATTCATCGGACCAACAGGATCCGCAGACTCACTCTCTCGACCTATCAGGCAGCTTCGGGCGCCGGCGCTGCGGCGATGGAGGAGTTGCGCGAGTCCACTCGCGCCTATCTCGATGGCCGCGAGTACCGCAACACCGTTCTGCCACACCCGTACGCGTTCAATCTCTTCAGTCACAACACGCGGATCGATCCTGCGACGGGCTACAACGAGGAAGAGACCAAGGTCATTCAGGAGACGCGCAAGATCTTCGGGGATTCGGAGATTCGGGTTTCGGCGACGTGTGTGCGCGTGCCGGTGTTGCGCGCTCATTGCGTCTCGTTGACTTTCGAATGCGAGCGCCCGATCAGCGCTGCTGCCGTGCGCGAAATCCTCGCTGGCGCGCCGGGGGTCAAGCTCGTCGATGATCCTGAGAAGAACTACTTCCCGATGCCGAAGGATGCATCCGGCCAGGACCCCATTCTTGTCGGTCGAATCAGACAGGACCTGAGCGATCCGAGCGGCCATTCGGTTGCGATGTTCGTCGCGGGTGATCAGCTTCTGAAGGGCGCAGCGCTGAATGCGGTGCAAATTGCGGAACAGTTACTCTAGTTTGGAAAACCGTTCGGCTACCTTCCGCGGGCGCGCGCCTGCGCGCGCCTATTGCGAGAAGGAATCGGTTATGAAAACAGCATATTGCCTCGGAGTGGTCGCCGCTCTGGCGTTGGGAGCTACGGCTGCCCATGCTGATGTGGATATTGCAGTGGCCATTCAAGGAGAGATTGCGCCGGGTGTCTATGGTCGCATAGACCTCAATGGCCGGCCGCCGCCGCCGTTGGTCTATGCCAGGCCGGTAATCATTGAGCAGCCTCCGACGCATGTGGTTGTGGCAGAACCGCTCTATCTGCACGTTCCGCCCGAGCACGCACGGTCCTGGCGTCTGCACTGTCGCGAGTATCATGCGTGCAACAGGCAGGTGTATTTCGTGAGGTCACAGGAATACGAGCCTGGGTACGTCCGTGGCAGGGAGCATGAGCGGCATGAGGAGCACGAGCGCCGCCAAGAACATCGCGATGAACGCCGGGAAGAACACCGCGATGAACGGCGCGATGAGCATCATGAGGAGCACCGCGAGCACCACGATCATGAGGGCGACCATGACCATGGCGACCATGATCATGGCGACCATGATCATGGCTAGGACCGAACGCCGCGGAAGCCCCGGAAGCTACAACAGGTCCTTGATCCTGTAGTACAGCATAGCCAACACCAATGCCGGGCGGCGCAAGGCGGCGCCGCCCGGAAAGTTGGCATGCGGAATTCGTGCGAACACGTCGAACCGCTCTGCCGTGCCGGCAATCGCCTCCGCCACGAGCTTGCCGGCAATGCCCGTCAATGCAATGCCGTGGCCCGAAAACCCTTGCAGAAAATACACGTTCGGCGCGAGTCGTCCGAAGTGGGGCGCCCGGTTCAGCGTAATGTCGACATCACCGCCCCACGCGTAATCGATACGCACGTCTGAGAGTTGCGGAAATACCCCCAGCATCCGCGTGCGCGTGGCACTCGGAGCATCGAATGACGACAGCCCCGAATAATTCACGCGCCCCCCAAACAGCAACCGGTGATCGGCCGAGAGCCGGAAGTAATCCAATACCCAGTTCATGTCGCTGACCGCCGCGTTGTTGGTAATCAGCTCCCGGGCGCGCGCCGCACCGAGCGGCTCTGTCGCCACGATGTATGTGGCGACCGCCATTATTTTCGACGCGAGTGCGCGTACCGTATCGCCCAGGTAGACGTTACCGCACAGAACAACATATTTGCTACGTGCTTCCCCGTTGGAAGTCCGAACCCGTGCCGTGCCGCCAGTCGCATTGTTGGCGCTGTTGATGAAATCGATGGCGCGCGTGCCCTCGAAGATCTGAGCACCAGCCCGCTCGGCTGCTGCAGCGAGTCCCAACGTGTAGTTCAGTGGGTGAAGGTGGCCGCTGTGGCTGTCATACAGCGCACTGATGTAACGATCTGTCGCCAACACCGAGCGGACCTCGTCGCGCGGCATGTAACGCACACTTCGATACTGGTACTTATCGCGCAGCTCTTCGAGCTCGGACCGGAGGTCCGCGTCGTGACGCTGTTTGATGGCCGTCAACATTTGGCCGTCGGCCCAGTCGCAATCAACCCGGTGTTTCGCGATCAATTCGCGAATCAACGCCAGCGCCTCGACCGTCACGTCCCACAGGATGCGCGCGGCGTCGGGACCGACCAGCCGTTCGACCTTGGACTGGGGCGCAGCGAGTCCATAGATCGCCTGGCCGCCGCTGCGGCCCGACGCACCCCACCCAATACGATTCTCCTCGAGGAGCACGACGCGATAGCCGCGCTCTGCCAGGTGCAACGCCGCCGAGCAGCCGGCGATGCCCCCACCCACCACGCACACATCGCAATCCACGGTTCCGGCCAGTACAGGCCGTTGGGGCGCCGGGTGCGCAGAGGCTGCGTAATAGGACTGGGCGTGCGGCTGGATGGCCATGGTTCGAGGTCGGAAGACTGTGTTTAGGATATTTTGACGCGTGGGGCGGCGCCGGCGCGGGTGCAGGATAGCGACCAGCGCACATTACGGGCAAATCGGGTGCACGTGGAACGGCCATTCTTAAGCCTTCGCCGCGTTTCGGGCCGCCGGTGGACGGGACAGCCCGCGGGGCTCGAGCTGTGGTCTAATAGGCCGTTCTGTGGAGAATTCGCCGGTGGGTTTGTTAATTATAATAAACACCGCCTGGCACCAGCCGTCATGGCCGCCGTTCGTCCATTAATCGGTATTCCCGCGGACCGTCGCATGCTCGGTCTGCACCCGTTTCACGTCGTTGGCGACAAGTACGCCCGCGCTGTGCTCGACGCTGCAACCGGCTTGCCGCTGTTGATCCCTGCGCTGGCCGAAGAATTGGGAATGGACGACCTGCTGGCCCGTCTGGATGGCGTCATGTTTACTGGAAGTGCGTCGAATGTGGAGCCGCATCACTACTCCGGGCCACCCAGCGACCCTGGAACCTTGCACGACCCGGCGCGGGATGCGACTACGCTGCCGCTCATTCGCAAGGCCGTGGCTGCCGGTATCCCGGTGTTGGGCATCTGCCGGGGATTCCAGGAAATGAATGTCGCGTTCGGCGGGACGCTGCACCAGAAGGTGCACGAAGTCGAGGGCAGGCTCGATCACCGCGAGGACGTGAAGCTCGAACTGGATGTGCAGTATGGCCCGGCGCACGAGGTGATCCTGGAGCCGCAGGGCCTGTTGCGCAGCCTGGCGGGACAGGACCGGATCACGGTCAACTCATTGCACGCCCAAGGCATAAACGGGCTGGGTGAGGACCTGTCGGTCGAGGCCCGGGCGCCGGATGGACTCGTGGAAGCATTCCGGGTGCGGCACGCGAAGAGTTTCGCAATGGCCGTGCAGTGGCATCCCGAGTGGAAGGTACTGAGCAATCCGTTTTCGCGCGCGCTGTTTGCGGCCTTCGGTGCCGCTGCACGCGAGTACATGCAGATGCGGCGCATCGGTTGACCGGCGCGCCCAACAAAGGTTTTTTCTATGGTGAGTGAGATCCAGCAATTCTTCCGCGACCACGGCATTTCCGAGGTCGAGGCCATCATTCCTGACATGGCGGGCATTGCGCGCGGCAAGATCATGCCCGCGGCGAAGTTTGCGGAGGACGAGGGTATGCGTTTGCCCGAAAGCGTCTTCCTGCAGACGGTGACGGGTGACTACCCTCCTGACCCCGGTGAGGCAATGAGCCCCGCGGAAATTGATATCGTTCTGAAGGCTGATCCCAAGACGGTGCGCCGCGTACCCTGGGCGGCCGAGCCGACCGCCCAGGTCATACACGACTGTTTCTATTCGGACGGCCGCCGGGTTTCCATGGCTCCGCGCCACGTTCTGCGCAACGTTCTCGAGCTGTATGCACAGCGCGGTTGGGAGCCCGTGGTGGCTCCGGAGCTGGAGTTCTACCTCATCGAGCAGAACAAGGACTCCGACTACCCGCTGCGGCCGCCGGTTGGGCGATCCGGCCGTGCGGAGCCCGGCCGACAGTCCTACAGCATCGCGGCCGTCAACGAGTTCGATCCCCTGTTCGATGACATCTATCAGTTCTGCGAAGACCAGGACATCGAGATCGACACGCTCATTCACGAGGATGGGCCGGCGCAGATGGAGATCAACCTGATTCACGGCTACCCGTTGGATCTCGCCGACCAGGCTTTCCTCTTCAAGCGCACGGCGCGCGAGGCCGCGTTGCGCCACAAGATCTACGCCACTTTCATGGCCAAGCCCCACGCGAAGGAACCCGGCAGCGCCATGCACATCCACCAGAGCGTGGTGGATACGAAAACACGCAAGAACATCTTCAGCAATGCCGATGGCACGCCATCGAACCTGTTCTTCGCGCACATTGCCGGGCTGCAGAAATACATGCCTGCCGCCATGGGATTGTTCTGCGCGAACGTCAATTCCTATCGCCGCCTGACCCGTTACCTGTCGGCGCCCATCAATGTGCATTGGGGGTACGACAACCGCACGGCCGGCCTGCGTGTTCCGATGTCGAGCGCCGATGCGCGCCGTGTCGAGAATCGCGTCGGCGGGGCCGATGCCAACCCCTATATTGCAATCGCGGCATCGCTCGCATGCGGATACCTCGGAATGATCGAGAACTTGCAGCCCACCGACCCGATCACCGGCAGCGCCCACGATCTGCCTTTCGGTCTGCCGCGCTCGCTGGATGAGGCACTGCGTAAGCTGCGCGAGTCGCAACCGCTCGTGAAGCTGCTGGGCGAGGCATTCGTGTCGGCATTCACGATTGTCAAGGAAGCGGAATACGAGGTTTTTCTACAGGTCATCAGCTCCTGGGAGAGAGAGCACCTGCTGCTGAACGTCTGAATGTTATATAAAGCCAAACGATGAAGAACCTCCTGGGTGCATTGTGTTTGGGCGTGGTACTGGCAGGCTGTGGCGGGGGTGCCAAGGGGCCTGCCCCGGAAGGGGGCACCGCCCCGGCCTCATCCGGAGCCGGTGAGGAGGAGAAGGTCCTCAATGTCTACAACTGGTCCGACTACATCGAGCCCAGCGTGCTCGCGGATTTCTCGAAAAAGACGGGCATCAAGGTCAACTACGACGTTTTCGATGCCAACGAGGTACTCGAAACCAAGCTGTTGACGGGACACACGAACTACGACGTGGTCGTCCCCTCCGCGCCGTTTCTGCAGCGGCAGATCAAGGCCGGCGTGTTCCAGAAACTGGACAAGTCCCAACTGCCCAATCTGAAGTACCTGGACCCCAATATGCTCGAGAAGATTGCGGTGTACGACCCGGGCAACGAGCATAGCGTCCCGTACATGTGGGTGACCTCCGGACCGGGCTACAACGAGGCCAAGATCAAGGAGCGCATGCCCGATGCTCCCGCGGACAGCCTGCGGATGTTCTATGACCCCGCCGTAATCTCCAAATTCAAGGACTGCGGCGTGTCGGTACTCGACGCGCCCTCCGAGGTCGTCGGCACCGTCCTGATCTACCTGGGTAAGGACCCCAGGAGCGAATCGCAAGATGATCTGAAGGCAGCCGAGGCTGTGTTGTTGTCCATTCGTCCCTACCTGCGTTATGTGCACTCGTCCCGATACATCGACGATCTTGCCAACGGCGAAACCTGTCTTGCGCTGGGGTGGTCGGGTGATGTGAAGCAAGCCCGCGACCGTGCAAAGGACGCCGGCAAGGGAATCGAGATCAAGTACGCCATCCCGCGGGAAGGCACCATCATGAACTTCGACATGCTCGCCATTCCAACGGATGCGCCGCATCCGCACAATGCGCACCTGTTCATCAACTATCTGCTCGAGCCCGAAGTCGCGGCCAAGAATTCGAACCTGGTGAAATACGCCAATATCAACACCGCCTCGACACCGATGCTGGTCGATGCGGTGAAGGGCGACCCGAACATCTATCCACCGCCGGACATCCAGGCAAAGCTGGTTCCGGAGCCCCCGCGGTCGCAGGAGTATCAGCGGCTGTTGACGCGCACCTGGACGCGCTTCAAGACTGGTAAATGAGCGCAGAACATCCGTAGTGAGCACGCAACCGTCCGGGCCGACCGCTCAAGCCCCGTATCTTCGCATCGAGAACGTCACCAAGCGGTTCGGTGACTTCGTAGCCGTAAACGACGTTTCGCTGCACGTGCAGCGCGGCGAGATCTTCTGCCTGTTGGGTGGCTCGGGCTCGGGCAAGACCACGTTGCTGCGCATGCTGGCCGGCTTTGAGACTCCCACCTCCGGGAAGATCTACATCGACGGGCAGGACATGAGCGAGATCCCGCCGTACGACCGTCCAGTCAACATGATGTTTCAGTCGTATGCCCTGTTTCCGCATATGAGCGTCGAGAAGAATGTGGCGTTCGGCCTCGAGCAGGAGCGGCTCGGGCGGCAGGAGATCAAGAGGCGGGTGGGAGAGATCCTCGAGATCATCAAGATGACTCCCTATCTCGCCCGCAAGCCCCACCAACTCTCCGGCGGTCAGCGGCAGCGCGTGGCGCTGGCGCGAGCGCTGGTCAAGCGGCCGAAGCTGCTGTTGCTGGATGAGCCCCTGGCTGCGCTGGATCGAAAGCTGCGGGAGCACACCCAATTCGAGCTGATCAACATCCAGGAGCAGCTCGGTGTGACGTTCGTCGTCGTGACCCACGATCAGGAGGAGGCCATGACGCTTTCTTCCCGCATGGGTGTCATGAACCACGGCCAAATCGTTCAGGTAGGCACGCCGACCGACATCTACGAGTTCCCGGCCACCCGGTTCGTCGCGGACTTCATCGGCTCGGTCAACATGTTCGAGGGCAAGCTCATCGAGGATGAGCCGGATTTCGTGCGGATCCGCTGTGAGGATCTGGGCGGTATCGTCTACGTCAACCACGGAATCAGCTCTGCGCCCGATGCAACAGTGTGGGTGGCCGTGCGGCCCGAGAAGATCAATCTCAGCAGGCATCCGCCGGCACCGGCGGGCGGAGCACATCAGCCCGAGGCGGGCGCCGGCGAAAATACCGTGCGCGGCACGGTAAAAGAGATAGCGTACATGGGCGACATGTCCATCTATCTCGTGCGGGTCGAGTCGGGCAGGACTATTCGGGTGACCATTCCGAACGTAGCGCGGCATATGGAAGACCGGATCACCTGGGATGAAACCGTCTATGTGTCGTGGCACGCGGCGAGTCCCGTCGTGCTGACGCGGTAGCTGCTGTGCCTCGTTTCAGCGCACATGCCGGAAGACGCATCGTCATTGCCATTCCGACGGTGTGGTTGATAGTTCTGTTTCTGATCCCGTTCATCATCGTCTTCAAGATTTCGTTCTCGGAGGTGCGGCTGGCGATGCCGCCCTTCGCGCCGCTGCTCGAATGGCTCGACGGCAAGCTGGTGGCCATCAAGCTCAATTTCGCCAACTACGCCTTCCTGTTCACGGACGCGTTGTATGTCAGCTCATACCTGTACTCGCTGAAAGTCGCCGCAATCTCGACGGTGTTTTGCCTGCTGCTCGGCTATCCGATGGCCTACGCAATTGCGCGCTCGAGTCCGACGTCGCGCAGCGTGCTGCTCATGTTGATCGTGCTGCCGTTCTGGACGTCGTTCCTGCTTCGGGTCTATGCATGGATCGGGCTGCTCAAAAGCAACGGCGTGATCAACAATGTGCTCATGTCGCTCGGTATCATTCACGAGCCCATTACGATGCTGCAGACTGACTTCGCGGTTTATATCGGCATCGTCTATTCGTACCTGCCCTTCATGATCCTGCCTTTGTATGCCAACCTCGAGAAACATGACCTGACGTTGATAGAGGCGGCGGCCGACCTGGGTGCGCGTCCGATCACCGCCTTCCTGAGGATTACGCTGCCGCAGTCGCTGCCCGGAATCATTGCCGGATCGCTGCTCGTGTTCATTCCTGCCGTGGGCGAATACGTGATTCCGTCGCTTCTGGGCCGGACCGATCAGCTCATGATCGGCCGGATACTCTCGGATGAGTTCTTCGAGAATCGAGACTGGCCGGTGGCGAGCGCGGTCGCCATCTTCATGCTGGGGCTGCTGGTGGTCCCCATCATGCTGTTCCAGCACTTCGAGAAACGCACCCTCGAGGCGGGCAAATGAAGCCGCAGGGCCTGTTTTCGCGCACGGCGCTCGTCTTCGGGCTGGTCTTCCTCTACGTCCCCATCCTCTCGATGGTGGTGTTCTCGTTCAACAATTCGCGGCTGGTCACGGTCTGGGACAGCGCCAACTCGCCGACGCTGAAGTGGTATTCGGCGCTTATGTCGAACGATCAGATCCTGGGGGCCGCCTGGCTGTCGATCAAGATCGCCATGATTTCCGCAACCGGGGCCGTCATTCTGGGGACACTCGCGGGGGTCGCTTTGGCCCGCTTCGGGGCTTTCAGGGGCCGCGCGTTGCTGGCAGGTATGACCACGGCTCCGCTGGTCATGCCGGAGGTGATCACGGGCTTGTCGCTGTTGCTGCTGTTCGTTGCGCTGGAACAGACCGTAGGATATCCGAGTGGCCGTGGGCCGCTCACGATCACGCTAGCGCACATCACCTTCTGCATGGCGTACGTGACGGTGGTGGTACAGTCCCGTCTGGTGGGCTTTGACGAATCGCTTGAAGAGGCTGCCATGGATCTCGGGGCGCGTCCCGCAAAAGTGTTCTTCCGGATCACGCTGCCGCTCATCGTGCCGGCGCTGGTTTCGGGCTGGCTGCTGGCCTTCACCTTGTCCTGGGATGACCTCGTGATTTCACAGTTCGTGGCGGGTCCGGGCTCGAGCACGCTGCCCATGGTCATCTTTTCCAAGGTCCGGCTCGGCGTGAGCCCGGACGTCAACGCTCTCGCAACCATCATGGTGCTCATCGTCGCATCGGGCATCGTGGTGTCATCCCTTTGGATGCGATACCAGAACAAACGCCGCGAGCGCGACATGCGTCTTGCGGCCTCTGCCAACCTTTGAGCGCCATGGTGCAGTAGCAATAATGACTCGCCAATTTCTCGGACTGGATGTCGGAGGCTCATCGATCAAAGCGGGGCTCGTCGATCTCGACGCGGGCCGCCTGCTCGGTGATTTGATTTCCGCTCCCACACCGCAGCCCGCGACACCTGCCAACATGCTGCCCGTGTTCGCAGGCCTAGCCGACCGGTTTCCGGGGGCGCAGGGTCGCATGGGAATCGCATTCCCCAGTGTCATCCAACAGGGCACGGTACGCACCGCGGCCAATATCGATCGCAGTTGGATAGGCGCGGACGGCCCTGCACTCGTGCAACGGGATCTCGGGCGGCCTGCCGTCTTCCTGAACGATGCGGACGCGGCGGGAGTTGCCGAGGTCAAGTGGGGAGCGGGCCGGGGAACGAACGGGACCGTCATCATGGTGACCTTTGGCACAGGAATCGGGACCGCGCTCTTCACCGACGGGAAGTTATTCCCCAACAGCGAGCTGGGACACATGGAGGTGAGAGGCGTCGAAGCCGAGAAGTGGACATCGGCCCATGTGCGCACGGCGCAGAAGCTCGACTGGCCGGCGTGGATCGAACGGGTGAATGTCTACCTCGGGCAGATGTACGGCTTGTTCTGGCCGGACCTGTTCATCCTGGGCGGCGCAGTCAGCGAGCGGTTCAACGAGTTCGCGCCGCTCCTGCATTCCCCAGCGCAGATCCGCCCGGCCCACTTTGCGGGGCAGGCGGGAGTGATCGGGGCGGCATTGGCGGCCGCTGGTGCCTGAACTGTAGCTGCCATGCGCGCGTCGTTTCGTAGCAAGCTGCCCGATGTCGGGACGACGATTTTCACCGTGATGTCCCGGCGTGCCCGGGAGCTGGGCGCGCTCAATCTCGGCCAGGGGTTTCCTGACTATCCCATCGATCCGCGGCTGACGGAGCTGGTCACAGAGGCGATGGCCGAAGGCCATAATCAGTATGCCCCGATGGAGGGGCTGATCGAGCTGCGGCAACGGGTTGCACAGAAACTCCTCGCCAGCTACGGACTGACAGTGGATCCGGCAGATCAGGTTACCGTGACGGTCGGGGCCACCGAAGCGATCTACTCGGCCATCCAGGCGGTTGTGGGTCCCGGCGATGAGGCCATCGCGTTCGATCCGGCCTATGACTCGTATGAGCCGGCGGTCCGCCTTGCCGGCGGACACTGCATCAGGCTGCCGCTGATGCCACCCGGGTTCCGTTATGACTGGGATGCCGTGAAGGCAGCGATCAACACCCGCACGCGGCTCGTGCTTTTCAACAGCCCGCACAATCCGGCCTGTACGGCAGCCTCCGCGGAGGATCTCAATGCTCTGGCGGATGTAATCCGCGGACACGACATCTTCGTGATGTCTGACGAAGTGTACGAACACGTTACATACGATGGGCGTGCGCACGCCTCGGTGCTCCTGCAGCCCGAGTTGGCCGAGAAGGCATTCGTGGTGTTCTCGTTCGGCAAAACGTTGCACGCAACTGGAATCCGCGTGGGCTACTGCGTGGCTCCTGCGGAACTGACACGCGAGCTGCGCAAGGTCCACCAATTCAACACGTTCAGCATCGCGAATGCTCCGCAGGTTGCCATCGCCCGCTACCTCGGCGAGAAGCCGGACTCGTGGCGCGGCCTGCCGGGTTTTTTCCAGGCCAAGCGTGACCGCCTGCGCGCTGCTCTGGGCGGTTCGGGTTTCAAGCTCCCGCCGGCCCAGGGGACGTACTTCCAACTTCTGGACTTCAGCGGATTTGCGCCTGCCGATGACCTGGCGTTCGCCGAGCGGCTGCTCACGGAAGCCGGCGTCGCGACGATTCCCCTGTCACCCTTCTACGCGGTGCCTCCATCGCTGTCGGTGCTCCGCCTGTGCGTGGCCAAACAGGACAGTACCCTCGATGAGGCCGCGAAGCGACTCAACGAGTTTGCGGCCCGCCTATGAAAAACACTACCCGCGTCAATCATCCGCCCGTGGTCGAGCTGCCCACCGACAATCATTCGGTGGTCGCACCCATCTATCAAAGCGTGAAGTTCGAGTTCGATTCGCTCGATGAGACTGAAAAGTTCCTGCGGGGCGAGCGCTCGGGCTTCTTCTACACACGCGCGTCCAATCCAACGACGCGGCAGCTCGAGCTGTTGGTCGCGGAGCTGCAGGGGCGGGAGGACTGCCTGGTTACCGCCTCGGGTGTCGGCGTCATCTCGCAGACGCTGCTGGCCTTGACCAAGCAGGGTGATCACGTCATCTGCTTCGTGGAGACCTACAACCCGACACGCTATCTGATCCGGCGGCTGCTCGCCCGGTTCGGTGTCACTCACACCATGCTGTCGATCGAGGATATTGCCGGGGTTGAAAAGGCGCTGGCAGCGCATAAGACCCGCCTGGTGATCTTCGAGAGTCCGACCAACCCTGTGACCAAGATTGCCGACATTGCGGCCTTGACGCGGCTTGCTCAGAGCGCAGGCGCCCTGAGCGTGATGGACAACACTTTCGCCGGCTTTCACCAGCACGGTGAATATGAAGTGGACCTGTTCCTGCACAGTCTCACGAAGTATGCCTCGGGCGCCGGCGACGTGATGGGGGGTGCCGTGATAGGCCGCGGCGACCTCATCCGCAGCATGCGAACCGACTTCGGCACGTTGGGAGGAACACTCGACCCGCATGCCGCATTTCTGATTCTGCGCGGGCTCAAAACGTACTTCGTCCGGTACAAGGCGCAGTGTGAGAGCGCGATGCGCGTGGCACAGCAGCTTGCGGCACATCCCGCCGTCGCGAAGGTGCACTACCCAGGGCTGCCCACACATCCACAGCACGCGCTCGCGAAGGCCCAGATGAAGGACTTCGGCAGCATCGTCAGCTGCGACCTGAAGGGCGGCGCGGAGGCGGGCGGGCGGTTCGCAGGCGCTTTGAAGTTGTTTGCGTTGACCGCGAGCCTGGGTTCCACGGAGTCGCTCGTTGTTGCGCCGCAAATGATGCGGGGCCGGGATCTGACTCAGGATCAACTGCGCATCTCGGCTGTCACGGAGGGCACGGTGCGGTTGTCTATCGGTCTCGAGGATGTGGATGACCTGATGGAGGATGTAACACAAGCTCTGTCGGCCGCAGCCGGCGCGGGATAGTGATCCACGTACCGGATTGAGCTCCGGGTTCTTTACGCCGGGCGCGCCCTGCCGACAGCATGGTTGCGCATATCGTGCGCAGTGGCAAAGTTATGTTTAATCCACAAGCACCTTCCCCGGAAGTCTCGACTCGCTCGCTGCTGTTGCGGCAGGCCCTGGCGGCTGCGTTCAAGGCTCGTCGCCAAAATCCTCCGCCCGCGCCCGCATCGCTGCCGGCCTTGCTGGACGGCTGCCGCAGCGGGGTGGCAGGACTATTGGGAAAGCCCGGCTGCCGTGACGCACTGGGCGAAGTCCGCGCCCGATTATTTCATGCTCCCGGGCGGGACGCCGAGGCGCAGGCGTTGTGGCACGAAAGCGTGGCCACTGCAGTGTTTGCTTGCCGGGTCGCGCAACTCAAGCAGGCATCGGTTTGCGCATCATTCCTTGGAGGCCTGTTGCACAGGTCCGGGGAGGCATTGGCACTGAAAATGCTCGCCCGGGTTGAGCTCGACTATCGAATGAAGCTCGACAGCGCGTCGCGCCGCGAGTGGTGTACGACTCACAGCGAGGAGCTCACCGAGCGCCTGGTTCGCACGTGGAACCTGACACCCGAGATCGGATCGTGTGTGCTCGGATGGCGGCGATTCGGAGAGTTTGGCGAAGTGTCTCCCGAGAGCGCAGCCCTGTATTTCGGGCGCTTGTTTGCCATCGAGCTGTTGCAGGCGGAGTTCTGTGTGCCCGGCGCGCTCGATCATGCCGCCGCGGATCTTGGATTGGGTGCCGATCTCGTCGCACAGGTGCGCAAGGAAGACGCGCGGGCGCTGATCCGGGCGCTGGACTAGAGGCTGCTCGCGACCCGCACCCGGTGCGGGTGATAGGGAAGCACCTCGAGAACCTCACCTTCCGCCAGGCGTTCCTGAACGCCTCTCCAGAACGCCGCTGTCAGTATCTCACGGTGCACTCGCATGAAGGCGGCACGTTGTGCATCGCTGAATGCCAGAAAGTTGATGAAGGTCTCCGGAAAGACGTCGTTGTCAGCAACATAGAACCACGCCTCGCCGCGCATTTCGTCTTCCGGATTCGATGCTTCTGGTATGTCGCGGAAACGACAATCCGTGATCTGGCACAGCTCGTCATAGTCATAAAAGATCACCCGGCCATGACGGGTGACGCCAAAATTCTTCAGCAACAGGTCGCCGGCGAAGATGTTCGTGTAGGCGAGGTCACGAATGCACTGTCCGTAGTCGAGCGCCGCGCTCTCTGCGGCGGCTTCGGTCGCTGAGCGCAAGTATAGGTTGAGCGGCGTCATGCGCCTCTCGATGTACATGTGGTCGAAAATGAGGTCATCGCCTTCTTCGTGCACCGTTGCCGCGGTTTCGGTACGCAGCTCTTCCAACAGTTCCGGGGCAAACAGCGCCTTGCGGAATCGCAGTTGCTTGAATTCCTGGGCGTCGACCAGGCGGCCGGCACGGTCATGCTTGAAGACGAGCTGGTATTTCGCCTTCACTTCCTCGCGCAGCACGCTCTTCGGATAGGGGAAGCGGTCGCGAATGATCTTGAAGACCACGTCGAACGAGGGCAGGGTGAAACAAACCATGACGAGGCCGCGCTCGCCCGCGGCGTGCACGAACTGATCCTGCGTGTGTTCCAGGTGCCGCATCAGTTCGCGATAGCGCTCGGTCTTGCCCTGCTTCGCGCGGCCGAGCACGGTAAACAGCTCGCTGACCGGCTTGCGCGGCATCATCGATTTCAGAAACAGGACGGCCTCGCCGACTCTGTCCAGATCGACGTGGAAGTATGACTTCGTGAAGCTGAAGACGATGCTGACATCACCTTCCGCCAACATGACGGCGTCAACGAGTACACCGCCGTCGGTGTTTTTCAGGGCAATGACCAGCGGCACGAGAAAGTCCCGTCCGAGGATGCGTCCTACGATGTAGGCGCGTGCCACCTGGTAGAAAACCGGGCGAATGATTTCAACCTTGAGAGCGGCACGCCGCTCGTTGATCTGCCTGAGGTGGCTGGTCACTTCCGATGCCACGTGCGCGACGCTCCTGTCGAAGTCGCGCCAAGCCGAGTGAAAGCGGATATCGCCCAGCACATCCTCGAACAACAGAAGCAGCGAGCCGTGGTTGAGGTAGGTGTTGGTCCCAACGGTGGTGTTGATTTTACCCAGCGGATCGAGGTCCGTTGCCACGAACTCGATTTCGGGTGCCACGCCCACGGTCCCGTACAGCCGGCGCGTGATGGAGCTGAAGAAGGTCTTGGTGAATTCCGCATCGGGCAGCCGTTCGATCAGGGCGGCAAACTCGGTGCGGATCTCGGCCCACAGGGACCGGTCCAGCGCCCGCTCACCCAGTTTCAGCCGCAGCTGCGCGATCGTCTGGCTGACGAGGCGGGCGTAGAGCTCGATACGCTCGACGGCGTCGCGCTGGCTCCCTTTTGAATCGCGGGCATCGAACCGCCACGGAGCCCGGCGCGTGATGACGCGGAATTCGGCGTTGTAGTCAGCGAAGGCGGCCGCGATGAGGTGAGCGCAGTCGGAGGCAGAGGCAGACATAGGCCTTTCGGGTTCTCAGGAGCTTAGCTCCCTAGTCGAAGTCGGTGGGGAGGCCTCTGTTCAAGTGATGCTGGTACAGGCGCTCAATCTCGGACTGCGTCGCGCGTCCGGTAGACAGCGGTGGCAGGGAGCTGACCGGAAAGAAGTCCACCCCGTCGGTCTCGTTACTGGTCGTTGGCGTGCCACCCGTGAGCTCACACAGAAAAAAGAGCTTGTAGATGTGATGGATGCCGGGCGGGTGGCCGTGGGCTGGATTGTTCTTGTCGAAGAGGGCCGCGAGCTTGACGGCCTTGGCCAGGTAACCGGATTCCTCGCGGATCTCGCGCTCGACCGCAAAGGAGGGCCCATCGCCGATATCGACCCAGCCTCCCGGGAGAGTCCACTTGCCATCGGAACGCTCCCGAACCAACAGAACCTTGGCCTGGTCGAAGACTCCGCCGCGCACGTCGATCTTCGGCGTCGCGTAGCCGTCGTCCCCAACCCACAGGGCTTGCAGCTGGTCCGGCGTGATCGGGAGGTGCGAAGTGAGGATAGTGGTGACCAGCTCCTGCAGCTGTTCGTAGCGTTCGCGGTCGAATGGATCCCGCGTGAAGGTCAGGCCATTCTGGGCAATGGCCTGGACCTTGCGGGCCCACTGCAGGATGCTGGTTGCCGGATCCATCCGTTACATGTTGCCGATCAGCGCATCGCCGAACGCACTGGTGGACACTTCCTTCGCTCCTTCCATCATACGTGCGAAATCGTAGGTCACGACCTTCTGGCCGATGGTGCGGTCCATCGCAGTGATGATGGCATCGGCGGCTTCGAGCCAGCCCATGTAGCGCAGCATCATCTCGCCGGACAGGATCACCGAGCCGGGATTGACTTTGTCGAGATTGGCATACTTCGGGGCGGTGCCGTGTGTCGCCTCGAATACCGCATGGCCAGTCAGGTAGTTGATGTTGCCCCCCGGCGCAATCCCGATGCCGCCCACCTGAGCAGCCAGCGCGTCGGACAGATAATCGCCATTCAAGTTGAGCGTGGCGATGACGTCGAATTCATCCGAGCGCGTCAGCACCTGCTGCAGGGCGATGTCAGCGATCGCATCTTTCACGATGACCTTGCCGGCCTTGCGGGCAGCATCCATCTCGGCGTTCGCGTCCTTCTCGCCGCGGGCAGCCTTGGTCCTTTCCCATTGCTCCCAGGTGTAGGTGTCGGCCGCAAACTCGCTCTCGGCCAGCTGGTAGCCCCAGTTGCGGAAGGCGCCCTCGGTGAACTTCTGAATGTTGCCCTTGTGTACCAGGGTCAGGCTCTTGCGCTTGTTCGCCACCGCGTACTGGATCGCGGAGCGGATGAGGCGATCGGACCCTTCCTTCGAGACGGGCTTGATACCAATGCCGGAGGTGTTCGGGAAGCGGATCTTGGCATATGACTTCGGGAAACTCTGTTTGAACAGCTCGAGGAATTTCTTGTTCTCCTCGCTGCCCGCCTCGAACTCGATGCCGACGTAGATGTCTTCCGTGTTCTCACGGAAGATGACCATGTCCACCTTTTCGGGATGCTTGACCGGGGAAGGCACGCCCTTGAACCAGCGCACCGGGCGCAGGCAGACGTACAGATCCAGCATCTGCCTCAACGCGACGTTGAGCGAGCGGATACCGCCACCTACCGGCGTGGTGAGCGGGCCCTTGATGGAGACCAGGTACTCGCGGCACGCCGCAACGGTCTCATCCGGAAGCCAGGTGTTCAACTGCTTGTTGGCTTTTTCACCAGCAAGCACTTCCATCCAATGGATTTTGCGCTTGCCGCCGTAGGCCTTACTCACGGCCGCGTCCATGACCCGCACGCTGGCGCGCCAGATGTCAGGGCCCGTGCCGTCGCCTTCGATGAAGGGAATGATGGGATTTTCCGGGACGACGAGCTTACCGTCCCGAATCGAAATCTTCGCGCCTTGCGCGGGCGGCGTGATCTTCGACGCTGCAGCCGTGGCCATGGACCGTTCTCCTGGGAAATTTTTCGGCCGGCGCTCAAGTGCACCGGCAGGCGCTCGAATGCTAGCACACAGGTAATGTGAGAGACTTGCGCGCTATTGCCCGTGTGCTGCTGCGATGAGTGCAGGTGCCGGGACAACAAACGTTTTCCCGGGGGTTTTGATGGCATCCATCCTGCGCGAGTGTTTCGCTGTGCGGCCGGTTACCGAGGCCGACAAAGAGGGCGGGGGCAGGCTAAAACGCGTCCTGACCGTCTGGTCGCTCACCGCGATCGGCCTCGGCGCGACGATCGGAACCGGCGTGTTCGTCCTGACCGGGCAGGTGGCAGCGAACCAGGCCGGTCCGGCGGTGACTCTGTCTCTTCTCATAGCCGCTTTCGGCAGCGGCCTCGCGGCGCTCTGCTATGCGGAGCTCGCAGCGTTTCTGCCGGTGCCCGGCAGCGCCTATAGCTATACGTACGCGACGCTTGGAGAGGCAGTGGCATGGTTCATTGGCTGGAATCTGCTGCTCGAATATGGAATGTCGGCCTCTGCTGTGGCCGTGAGCTGGTCTGCTTACACGGTCAATGTTCTCGAGAGTGCGCACATCTTCCTGCCAAAGGCGCTTACAAACGCGCCTTTGGCGGCAGTGAATGACCATATCGTCGCCACTGGCGCTTACTTCAACCTGCCAGCCGCACTCATCATCGCGGCAATGAGCACCATTTGTTATATAGGCATGCGCGAGACTGCGGGAGTCAACACCTTGATGGTGGCTTTGAAGGTCACCATCATTGTGCTCTTCGTCATTGCAGGGCTCAGCTACATCGACACCGCGAACTGGCACCCATACATCCCACCCGCCACCGGCCACTTCGGGCACTTCGGCTGGAGCGGTGTGCTGCAGGGCGCCGCGATCATCTTTTTCTCCTACGTCGGATTTGATACTGCTTCAACGACTGCGCTGGAGGCTCGCAATCCGCAACGGGATCTGCCTTTGGCCATCATAGCGGCCCTGGTGATTTCGGCAGTGTTGTATGTTGCAACGGCCGCTGTCATGACCGGCATGGTTCCCTACAGCAAGCTTGGTGTGGATGCGCCTGTTGCGGTGGCGCTCGACGCTCATCCACACCTGTCATGGCTCGGAGTGTTCGTGAAAATCGGCGCCATTGTCGGTATGACTTCGGTGGTCCTGGGGTCCCTGTTGGGGCAGCCTCGAATCCTGCTCGCGATGGCGGATGACGGACTTCTCCCGCCGGCGATAGCCCGCTGTCATCCACGCTTCAAGACGCCACACGTGGCTACCGTGATCAGTGGCGTGATCTTTGGACTGATAGCGGGTGTATTTCCCCTGGACATACTCGCCGATCTTATTTCCATCGGCATCCTGCTTGCGTTTGCGGTCGTCTGTATCGGTGTCCTCATCATGCGCCGGACGCGGCCAGATGTTCCGCGGCCCTTTCGCGTGCCATGGGCCCCGTTTACATGTGTGTTGGGCGCCGTCTACTGCGCCGCCATGACGTATTTTCTGTCGAACGGCACTTGGCTGAGGCTGGTGTTCTGGACTGCCATCGGCTTCGCCATCTACGCCCTCTACGGGTTCAAGCACAGCCGCTTGAGAAAGAGATGACGCATACGCTGACTACCACGCCCGCCGCAGACGGATTCTGGATGCCGGCGGAATTCGAGCCGCATGCGGGTTGTTGGATGCTCTGGCCCGAGCGGGCAGACAATTGGCGCGAGGCGGCGCGCCCGGCGCAGCATGCGTTCGTGGGCGTGGCAACGGCCATCTCCGAATTCGAGCCCGTTTCGGTTGGTGTCTCCGCCGCGCAGTACGAGATCGCGCGTGCGCTCCTTCCCGAGCACATACGGGTCATCGAAATAGCCCACGACGACAGTTGGATGCGCGACGTCGGGCCGACGTTTGTGGTCAATGATCGCGGTGCTGTCAGAGGTGTCGACTGGCACTTCAACGCCTGGGGCGGTTTGAATGGCGGCCTCTACTTTCCATGGGACCAGGATGACCTGGTGGCGCGCAAGGTTCTCGAGATCGAGGGCCGCGAGCGGTACCGGGCACCCATCATCAATGAAGGCGGCGCGCTGCACGTGGATGGCGAGGGCACCGTGTTGGTCACTGAAGAGTGCCTGCTCAATGCCAACCGCAATCCAAGCTCGAGCCGCGAGCAGATCGAGACACAACTGCACGCCTATCTCGGTGTCAGCCAGGTGATCTGGCTGGGCAAGGGTGTTTTCAACGACGAAACCGATGGGCACATCGACAACCTGGCGTGCTTTGTGAGACCGGGCGAAGTCGTTCTGGGATGGACCGATAACAAGCGCGATGTCCAACACGCGATTTCACTCGATGCCTGGGAGCGTTTGCAGGATGCACGCGATGCTCGTGGGCGGCGCCTCAAGGTCCATAAGCTGCCAATGCCGCGCCCGCTCTCGATCAGCGAGAAGGAAGCTGCAGGCGTAATCAGCCGTGAAGGCACCAAGGCGCGCCCGGCCGGCGAGCGGCTGGCCGGCAGCTATGTAAACTTCTACATCGCCAATGGCGGCATCGTGATGCCGCTGCTGGACCCCGGGACCGACAAAGCGGCCGCCGCAAAGCTAAAGCGCCTGTTTCCAGAGCGGCGAGTGGTCGGGGTGCCGGCGCGCGAAGTGCTGCTGGGTGGCGGGAACGTTCACTGCATCACACAACAGGTGCCGGGTCCCCGCGGTGCGCGGCGCAAACCGTGAAACACGTTGCAGATTGTTAAGATTGTTCAATGTCGGTGATCGCAGCCGTCGTTTTCGACCGACATTGTTATGTGCTCGTGGGGCACAGTAGGGTGTGTGCCATGTGCGGGAATTTCCGCAGCCGCTCCGAGAGTCCGCGCCGTGCAAGCCTCTTCTGTGTTTCGTCACTGTCTCATCGGTATCTTGGCGGCCTTCTCGATCGCATCGACGCATGCGGCTGCGGGAACCAACGAGCGTAACCCCGTCCGGACACATCCCGCGGTTGCGTCTGACCCCACTGAGCAGCGAGTTCTCGTAAAACTGCGGTCGAGCGCGGCAGCCGCAGCGCATGTGCAGGCGCTGCAGTCGCGGCCAAATCAGGCCTCCAATGCTGCGAACGGTACGATGCAGGCGCTGACTCTGCGGGCGAATCTGACATTCAAGCAGTCGCGCGAAATCACCAACGGATTGCATTTGCTGCAGGTGCAATCTGCGACAGGCGAGTCCATTGACGCCACGCTGGCGCGACTGCGTGCAGATCCGGACGTCGAGTCAGTTGACATCGATCAGCGCCGCTTTGCCCACGCGGTACCCAGTGATCCCCTGTTCACCGGTCAGTGGTATGAGCAGGCGGCGCAGCCCGCCGGCATCGACGCGGTAACGGCGTGGGATACAACAACGGGGCGCAGTGACGTGGTGATTGCCGAGTTGGATACCGGCGTACGCTACGATCATCCCGACCTGTTGGCAGCGACTGCGAACGGCCGTCTGCTGGCTGGATACGATTTCGTCACAGACCCGGTCGTGGCCAACGATGGTGACGGCAGAGACGCCGACGCCTCCGATCCGGGTGATTGGGTCACCTCCGCGGATGTGGCTACCGCCAAGTTCTCGGGGTGCACGGTCGACAACAGCTCGTGGCATGGAACCCGGGTGGCTGGAATTCTGGGTGCGCTGTCCAACAATGCGACGGGCATCACGGGAATCACCTGGCTGCCGAAGATTCTCCCGGTCCGTGTTCTCGGCAAGTGTGGCGGAGTCGACTCGGACATCCTCGATGCCATGCGCTGGGCGGCAGGCCTGCACGTCACGGGCATTCCTGACAATACTCACCCCGCCCAGATCATCAACATGAGCCTGGGAGGCACCGGCGCCTGCACGTCCGCCGAACAGACTGTCATCAGCGAAGTGGTGGCAGCAGGCGTCACGGTGGTGATTTCGGCCGGCAACGAAGGGGGCCCGGTCGACTCGCCCGCCAATTGTGTTGGTGTAGCGGGCATCGCAGGTATCCGCCAGATCGGAACCAAGGTGGGATTCAGCAGCCTCGGGCCGGAGGCCGCACTGGCTGCCCCTGCCGGCAATTGTGTGAATGCCTCGGGCGCCTGCCTGTTCTCGATCGACACGACCATCAACAATGGAACGACCACGCCGACGACGAACGGCTATACGGACCAGCTGAATCCCAATCTCGGCACCAGCTTCTCGTCGCCCATCGTTGCGGGCATCGCCGGCCTGATGACGAGTGTGAATGCCAATCTGAAGCCTGCGCAGCTCATCGCTCGTCTGAAGGAAGGCGCGAAGGTATTTCCGGTCTCGAGCGATCCGGCCATCCAGAACTGTCACGTGCCTGCGAGCAGCACGGACCTGCAGACGACGGAATGTAACTGCACCACGAGCACCTGCGGCGCCGGCATGGCAAATGCTCCAGGCGCAATCAAAGCAGCACTACGACCGATTGCAGCCATCGCGGTGCCTGCCACAGTCTCGGCGGGTCAAAACGTCGCACTTGCGGGAACCGGCAGCGCGGCTGCCTGCGGTCACACGATCACGACGTATGCGTGGGCGAATGTCGGGAACTCCACGAATCCCATTCAAGGAGCCAACACGGCTACTGCAACAGTGGTCGCGCCGGCCACCGGATCCTTCACTGTCCGATTGACTGTGACGGACGATGCAGGTCACCAAGATACGGCTGATGTCGTAGTTAGCGCGACGTCTGCGGCCACGACGGCGCCAGCGAATGCGAATAGCGGTAAGTGTGCCGCTGCCGTTCCTGTCGCCGTGACAGTGACGCCAGCCACTGCAAGTGTTCAGGCTATAAATGGCATGCAGACCTTCACTGCGGCTGTCACGAACACTTCGAACACTGCCGTTACGTGGAGCGTCAACGGTGTTGCTGGAGGTAGTGCGACGGTCGGCATGATTTCCGCAGCCGGTGTCTATAAGGCCCCGGCATCTGTGCCGACACCGGCGACGGTAACAGTAACGGCGACATCCGCCGCCGACGCGACGAAGTCCGCATCGGCACAAGTCACCATCACCACACCCATCACGGTATCGATTACGCCGACCACGGCGAGTGTGCAAATTGGGATGACTCAGACATTCACTGCGGCCGTCATGGGTTCTTCGAACACCACTGTGAACTGGAGTGTCAATGGTGTTGCAGGCGGCAATGCGACGCTGGGCATGATTTCGACCTCGGGCGTATATACGGCTCCGATGACTGTTCCCACTCCAGCGATAGTAACCGTAACCGCCGTTTCCGCCGCCGATTCCACCAAGTCGGCCTCAGCTTCGACTACTGTGGTGACTCCTGCTGCAGCCACCGGTGGCAGTTCGACCAGCAGTGCGGGTAGCGGCGGCGCGAGTGGTGGTGGCGGCGGTCCCATGGATCCCCTGACCCTGTTCGCCTGCACGTTGCTTGTAGGGTTCGTGGCCTATCGACGAGGTACTGCGTCGCGCTGACCCCGGGGCTCCCGGGGTTTGTGATGGCAGACGAGTTCGCGAAGTAAACTTGCGCTATTGTCGCCTGATGCGCCTGATCCTTTGTGCAATGGCCTTGTCGGCCGTAGCGTATGCGAGCGTGATCGGCGGGTCCGCCGAGTTGAATCCAGTCCGCACCCACCCGCACGCGGAACCCGGCATCCGCGAGACCAGCGTCCATCAGATAATTGTCAAGCTGCGCGCCGCGGCCGCCGCCACACCGGGGTCCGTCCAAGCGCAGGCAGTCTCTGTCCAGGATCGGGTCGCAAATCTCGCGGCCCGGTCGGGCCTGACGATGCGGGATTCACGGCAGATCTTCGATCTGATGTACGTCATGCAGGTGGAGCCGGCGTCAGCGGGTGATTCGGTCACCGCAACCCTGGCACGCCTGAGAGCAGACCCGGACGTCGAATATGCAGTGCCGGATGAGCGCCGGTACATCCATGCGGTTCCCAACGATACCTTGTATGTCACGGGTGGCGGCCAGTGGTACGAGCAGGGTGACGCAGCGACTCCGGCCGCCGTCAATGCGCAGGGAGCCTGGGATTTCACGACGGGTGATCCCAACCTGGTCATCGCCGACCTGGATACCGGAGTCCGGTTCGATCATCCTGATCTGCTGGCCGCTGCCAATAGCGGGCGCTTACTGCCCGGATACGATTTCATCAGCGACCCCGGCATTGCCAATGACGGCGACGGGCGGGACGCGGATGCCTCCGATCCGGGTGACTGGATCAATTCGACCGATACCGCCACCACGCAGTTCAAGAGCTGCAAGGCCGACATCAGCTCCTGGCATGGCACCCGTACGGCCGGGATTCTCGGTGCGTTGACAAACAACCTGCGCGGCGTTGCCGGGATGACGTGGCAGGGGAAGATCCTGCCCGTTCGCGTGTTGGGCAAATGCGGTGGGTACGACTCCGACATCATTGCCGGAATGATGTGGGCGGCGGGCATGCCGGTGGCGGGCGTGCCTGCGAATTCGACTCCGGCCAAGATCATCAACATGAGCCTGGGGGCCACGGGCGCGTGCCCACAAAGCTATGCGGATGTCATTACCCAGCTGACTGTCATGGGCGTGCTCGTCGTGGTGTCGGCCGGGAACGAGGGTGGCCCTGTAGACGCGCCCGCCAATTGCGCTGGTGCGGCAGCCATTGGAGGTATTCGGCACGCCGGGACGAAGGTGGGATTCAGCAGCCTGGGGCCGGAGGTCACTGTCAGTGCCCCGGCGGGCAACTGCGTGAATACCATGGGGACGTGCGTCTATTCGCTGCAGACCACAACCAATTCCGGGACGGCAGGGTCCGTTGCCAGCGATGATGCCTATACCGGCAACCAGATCACCACGAATGATGTGCCAAAGGGGCCCAACCTCGGAACGAGTTTCTCGGCGCCCATAGTATCGGGCATAGCGGGGCTCATGGTTGCGGCCAACAGCAATCTGAATACGTGCCAGCTGATCTCCCGCCTCAAGGAAGGATCGAAGCCGTTTCCGCAGGCCTCGCTGGGCGCGACGACCGAGCCGCCCGTGTGTCATGTTCCTACAGGTTCGGCGGATCTGCAGACTTTCGAATGCATCTGCACGTTGGACGGGAAGACTTGCGGCGCGGGCATGGCCAATGCCCTGGGGGCGGTGAAGGCCGCTCTGCGGCCTGTTGCGGCGGTGAGTCTCCCAACCTCGGTGATCGCAGGTCAGTCAGTTTCGTTGGATGCGCAAAGCAGCGCGGCGGCCAATGGCCATACGATCAGCACGTATCAGTGGACAAACGTCGGGAAGCAAGCGCTCACCATCCAAAATGCCACGAGCGCTGCGGCAACTGTTACGGCGCCGTCTTGTGGATATGCGACGGTTCAGATCGCCGTCACGGATGAGGTCGGGCGAGTAGACACGGCGAATGTGGTCCTGAGTCCAACCGCCGCCGTATCGGCCGCGCCGGCAAGCGCAACCGAGAAATCGTGCACGGTGACCACTCCCAAAGTAGTGCTGGCGGTTTGCCCGATATCGAGCAGCGTGCAGGCAGGTAACGGTTCCCAGACTTTCATTGCAACTGTCGCCAACGCCACCGATGACTCAGTTACGTGGCAGGTCAACGGGATTGCCGGTGGCGATTCAACTGTTGGAACAATAACGTCTGCGGGTGTGTACACGGCTCCGGCCCAAGTGGCGTCGGCGTCGGCCGTGGCCATTACGGCAGTATCGAATGCAGATCACTCGGTCGCCAGCACCTCGATCGTGAACATCACTTCTCCAGGCTCTCATGGCGGCGGCGCCATGGATCCATTTACGTTGTTCGGCGAGGCGCTGACCTTGGGTGTGGCTCTCAGCTCGCGGTGCTACGCGAGGCGCTGCGCGGCGTCCAGCCAGGATTTCTGCGCCCGGCGATAGTGGGCCGGCGCGATGCGGGCCTGCTCCAATAGGTCGCGCGCAACCTTCTGCGCTTCCTCGGACCGGCCTTGTGCCTTCAAGAGCTGCGCGTACCTGACCGCCGCTTCCGCTCCGGGGTAGGAACTCGCAAGGACGCGATATTCATCGATGGCTTTTTGCAGGTTGCCTTCGGATTCCAGGGCGCGCGCGTAGAGGAGGTGTCCCTCGGGCGATTTGAAGTCAGGGTTGAGTCGGATCAGATCGTCCAGAGTCGTTCGCGCGGCCGTGGCGTCGCCCTTGGCGAATTGCGCCCGCGCAATGCCGAGCATGAGGTTGGGATCGTGCTCGTAGAGGCCGGTGAGGGCTTCCCGGAATTGCACAATGGCATCGTCGTGTCTTCCCTGCCGGGACAGCTCCTCGGCATAGCGCTGGCGCGCAGCCACGTTGCCGGTCACCCGCGCCTCGTTCTCGTACCGGCGAAGGTCCGCAGTCGGATCCATCGCTTTCCTGAAGCCGCGCGCCGTGCGCTGGGCAGTGCGGCTGCGAAATACATCGGGAAGCAGTTCGACGACAATGTACGCAATGGCGCCGGGAAGGGACAGGAGTGCCAGCACCCAGATCCAGATCTGGTTGCGGCCCGTCTTGATCACATGGACGATCAGAATGACCTGGATGAGGATGGACAGGATCAAATAAAGCATCGAGATCTCGAGCGCGTCGGGGCGAGTCGATCAGTTTACCCCGGAAGCGGTCCCCTTAGCGCCCTTGGGCAGCGCGAAGGCTACGATGTAGTCACCGCGAGGGGTGCCAAGGTTGCCGTGGCCGCCAGCGGCGATCACCACGTATTGCCGGTGATCGCGGCCGGCACGGTACGTCATGGGTGTCGCCTGGCCACCTGCCGGCAGACGGTATTTCCACAGCTCGCGGCCCGTTTCCAGGTCGAATGCGCGGAAGTAGCTGTCCATTGCGGCGCCCACGAACACGAGGTCGCCTGCGGTTGCGATGGGGCCACCCATATGGGGGGTGCCGAAGTTGCGTGTTGGTGCGAACCAGGGGCCGATACCTTCCGTGGATCCGAGTGGCACTTGCCAGACGATGCGGTTGCGGCGCAGATCGACGCTCACCAGCGTGCCCCAGGGAGGAGCGGTGCAGGGGAGTCCCCACGGTGACAGCAGTGGCTCGCGGCGCATGCCATACGGGGTTCCCGCCTGGCGCGCAAAGTCGGAGTGCGGGTAGTCGTCCGATTTCGCTTGGCTCTCCAGGGTCTGTGCTGTCATGAGCGTGACCACCATGGGCATGTGGTTGACCGCGGCGAAGACCCGTTGCCGCGATTGATCGACTGCGATGCCACCCCAGTTGACCCCACCGATATAACCCGGCGACAAGATCGTGCCGCGGGTGTCGGGTGGCGTGAAGATGCCCTCGTTGCGATGCGAGGCGATCAGATCGCGGCATTTTCCGCGGTCCCAGAAGGTAACTCCCCACGCGTCCGCCGGGTCGAGTTTCCGTTGTGACACGAGTGAGGGGATGGAGGAAAACGGTTGAGTTTTGGATGCCTCCTCGCCAGGCACCGTGCTGCGGGGCACGGGTCTCTCCGTGATCGGAAAGAGCGGCTGTCCCTTGGTGCGATCGAAGACATACAACATGCCGGTTTTGGTGGCTTGAATCACGGCCGGGACGGGGATGCCCTGCACTTCGATATCAACCAGGGCAGGTTGCGCGGCGAGATCGAAATCCCACAGGTCATGGTGTACGAGCTGCTGATGCCACGCGAGTTTGCCCGTGGCCCCATCCAGCGCCAGCAGGGAGTTGGCGAAACGATTGGTGCCGAGGCGCTTGCCACCGAAGAAATCGGGACTGGCAGAGCCGGTTGGGACGAGGACGTAGCCGTGCTCCTCGTCGACGGACATGACGCCCCAGGAGTTGGCCGCACCTGTGGTTGATGCCTGGGAAGGATTCCACTCTGCAGCTGCGGGGTGCGCGGGGCTGTCGGGTATCGGGTCAAACGACCAGCGTTGCACGCCGGTCCTGGCGTCAAAGGCACGGATCACACCACGTTCGACGTCGGTTGCGCGGTTATCCCCGACCGATGATCCGACGACGACTGTGTCGCCCAGGATGGCGGGCGGCGATGTGACTTCGTAGTCGCCGCGGTCGCGGATTCGCACGTTGCTGGTGAGGTCAACCTGCCCGCCCGTCCCAAAATCCGCGCAGAGCCGGCCCGAGGCCGCATCCAATGCGATCAAGCGGGCGTCCAGCGTTCCGACGAACACACGGTTCGCGCAGTTGTCCTGATTTTTAGCACCCTGGCGTTTCGGGTCTGAGTCTTCCCATATGCTGACGCCCCGGGCAGCCACATCTGAGTATTGACGGTTGCGGTCAATCTTCGGATCGTAGCGCCACTTCTGCACGCCAGTTTCCGGGTCGAGCGCAATCACGATGTTCGTCGCAGTCTCAAGATACAGGAGTCCGAAAGCAAGCACGGGCGTCGCCTCGAAGGTGAGTTTCGAGCTGCGAGCGAATCCCTCGCCGAGCTCACCGGTGCGATAGGTCCAAGCGACGGTCAGACTCTCTACGTTTTCTCGCTTGATCTGATCGAGGCTAGAGTAGTGCTGCCCGAATGCATCGCCACCGTAGAAGCCCCAATCGCTAGCGTCCGGTGACTGGGCGTGCGCGACCCCGGGCGGGATGGCGCCCGATACAATCAGTAGCGCCACGGCCGATGTAATGACCCGTGCGGTAACAGAAGCGTAATTGCGTCGTGTGAGTTTATGGAGCGACATGCTGTATTCTTGCGCCGTGATTTCACCACGGGCGGTCCGGCCCCGTCTCGGGGTCTTCGGTTATATTTTCGCAGGTCTGTGGCTCGCGTGTTGGAGCATTGCCAACGCCCAGAGCGCGGCGGACCCCGCTGCGCCCCCACCGCACCGCCCGCGTATCGGGCTCGTGCTGTCCGGCGGCGGTGCCCGAGGTGCAGCGCACGTAGGTGTGCTCAAGGTTCTCGAGCAGTTGCACATCCCGATTGACGCGGTCGCCGGTACGAGCATGGGCGCGGTGGTCGGAGGTCTGTACGCGAGCGGCTTGAGTCCACGCGAGATCGAATCGATCATGACCTCGCTCAACTGGCAGGATGCCTTCCGGGACAGGCCGCCGCGGGAGGATCTCACTTTCCGGCGCAAGCTCGAGGACCAGAACTTCCTGGTGAAATTCCCCCTCGGCGTGCGGGGCAGCCACATCCAGTTGCCCAAGGGGTTGATACAGGGACAAAAGCTCAATCAGACGTTGCGGCGATTGACCCTGCCGGTGGCGAAAGTCACCAACTTCGATCAGCTGCCCACGCCGTTTCGGGCGGTCGCGACCGATCTGGAGACCGGTGACGCCGTGAGGATGAGCTCCGGCGACCTGACGAGCGCGATGCGCGCCAGCATGTCGGCCCCGGGCGTGTTCTCACCCGTCGACCGGGACGGGCGTCTGCTCGTTGACGGCGGGATCGCGGAGAACCTGCCGATAGACGTGGCGCGCGAGATGGGTGTTGACATTCTCATCGTGGTGGATGTCGGTACGCCACTGCTGAAGCGTGACAAACTCTCGAGCGCGCCGGTGATTTCCAACCAGATGCTGGCGATCCTCATCCAGCAGAACACGCGCACGCAGCTGGAGAAGATGGCTCCTGATGATGTGCTGATCCAGCCGGCGCTGGGGGACACGTCGGCTTTCGACTTCGGTATCGTAAAGCGCGTGATCGCAACCGGCGAGATTGCCGGCCATGCGGCCGAATCCCGTCTCGCGGCGCTGTCCGTGAGCCCGCACGAGTTTGAGACTTACGTTGCCGCGCGCGACCAGGCCCGGCAATCACCGCCGCGCATCGATTTCGTGAAGATCGACGAGGGGTCCGGGCGGTATTCCAACAGGTTGGACAAACTGTTCAAGGATGTAATCGGCAAGCCTTTGGACCCGGACGCGGTGGCGCGCCACGTGACGACAATCTACGGCGAGGGAAACCTCGAGGCGCTGGACTATCGGGTGGTGCAGGACGACGACCGCTACGGCCTGCTGCTGGCAGCACGGCGCAACTCATGGGGCCCGAATTATGTGCGCTTCGGTCTGAGCCTGCAGGACGACTTCCAGGGAAATTCCAGTTACAACGCTGCCGCGCGTTTCGTGTTGTCGGAGATCACGAGGTCGGGCGGCGAGTGGGTATGGGATCTGCAGGTGGGCGAGACGTCGTTGATTGCGACCGAGGTATACCTGCCGATTTCCGACACGTCGAGTTTCTTCTTCGCTCCGCATGCGAATGCAAAGGCGGCGAATGTTGATGCCCTGCAGGGGCAGACCCGGCTGGCCGAATACCGCGTGCGCAGCTTCACCTACGGCCTCGACTTCGGGTACGACTTCGGCAATTGGGGGGAGATCCGCACGGGCGTGGAGCGTCAGTCGGGACATGAAGACGTGCGCGTGGGCAATCCAACCCTGCCGTCCGATTCATTCGACACCCGGTCCTATTTCGTGCGTTTCTCGTTTGATCGCCTCGATAATGTCAACTTCCCGCGCCGGGGCCAGCAGGCGACGATCGAATGGCGCGGTGAGCGCACCAGCTCCCAGAGCATCACCGCCCAGGGCACCCAGCCCACCACGGAACAACGTTACGATCGACTCTCGTTCAACTATGTGGTCGCGGGGTCGCTCGGCCGCTACACAGCCGTGTTCTCGACGGCTGCGGGAACGACCATCAATGCTCCGCCCGGGTTGCTGCTAGCCGGTGCAGTGACGGGTCCCGGAGGAGCGCAGGTCACCACCCCGACGGCCTTGCGGCTTTTGTTTCCGCTGGGGGGCTTTTTTAACCTGTCGGGCCTGAAGGCGAACTCGATCGCCGGGCCGCATTTCGCCATCGCGCGAACCTTGTTCTACAAGCAGATTGGACGCGGCGGACCGGGCTACCTGGACGTCCCGACGTACCTTGGGATGTCGTTTGAGGCCGGGAATGTGTGGGACCACCGGGGCCAGATGTCATTCGGGAGCTTGCGCCACGATGCCAGCGTGTTCCTTGGGATGGATACGCTCCTTGGCCCCGTGTACGTGGCGTCAGGGTTCGATGACAAGGGGCAGCACGCGTTTTACCTGTTCTTGGGGCGGACGTTTTAGAGGGCGTTCCCTGGGGGAGATCTCACGCCCGATTTGCGGGCTGGTGCCGGCTTGTAGCCTGCTGCACTTCTGCGGGGCACCGACCGAACCATGCTGTCCAGCCTTGCGACTACCTGCCGCGCCCCTTTAAGCTTTCGGCCTATGGGAATCAGCCAGCCGCAAAACCTCCGTACCCCGCCGATCGAGAAGCTCCGCCCTTACGGGGTCCGCGTGAGCCTCCCGGTGGGCGACCCATTCCGCAAGCTTCTCGGTCCTGAGTGGCACCGGCTGCATTGGTACTCCACGCCTACCGAGCGGGACGCTGCCCTGGTGGAAATGGGCCGTCGCCACCAATACTCCCGGGCCGGGGATAAGCCCTCGCTGGTATTTGAGAAGGTCGAGAACCTGGCTCAAAGCCGAGGTCTCTAGCTCGAGCCGAGGCTATAGCGTAGCCGTACTCAGGACGGGACGACCTTTCGCGCGTGTCTGCCCACGAGACTCTTATTCCTTTGCAGTATCCGGACGCTCTCATGGAGCGTCGCGGCGCCTGGCGCCAACGCTAGACCTGCCTCCAAGTCACGCATCGCGAGGTCGTATAGACCTTTCTCTACGTAGATTGCCGCGCGATTGTTGTAGGTACGCCAATTTGACGTGTCGAGTTCCAGCGCCGCGTTGCATTGAGCGAGCGCATCCAGCCACTGCTTCAGAAGCACGTAACCGGCGCAGGCATTGGAGTGCCCGGCAGCGTTCTCTCGCGCGGTCACCGCGACCTTCAGCCCCTCCAGCGTGAGCCGAATACCTTCTTCGATGCGTCCCGCCTCAAGGGCGGCGGCACCGTCCGACAACAGCGAATTCGTCTGGCCGATCACCGTCTTGCTGCCGGAGTGATCCGCCGAACGAGCAGGGGGGCAAGTCGTCGAGGCAGCCGCGACCAGGAGCCCCAGCGCAGAGAGACGCAGGCGAAGCGGAGTGCTCATTTTTATTCGTTATAGCCATCCCGCGAACGACATGCAAAGACGCCCTTCGCGACGCCGTTCCGCCCCGCGCTTGAGTTGCGCCACCACGGCCCCCACACTTTCTGGCCAAGTATCGACAGGAGTGCAAGCCATGGCTCTGTTCCGCAAGAAAGCTGTCATGCCGACCAAAGAAGAGGCCCTTCCGGGCCGCGGCACCCCCCTCAGAGTCCCTGAAAAGCACTTCGTCAACGGCCATCGCCTCACCCCGCCGTTCCCCGCAGGACTGCGCGAAGCCGTCTTCGGAATGGGCTGTTTCTGGGGCGCTGAGCGGCTGTTCTGGGAGACCCCCGGCGTCTACTCGACGGCTGTGGGTTACGCGGGGGGCTACACCCTCAACGCCACGTATGAAGAGGTTTGCACCGGCTCCACCGGTCACACCGAAGTCGTGAAGGTCATCTATGACCCCGAGAAGATCGACTACGAAGACCTGTTGAAAGTGTTCTGGGAGTCACACGACCCGACGCAGGGGATGCGCCAGGGTAATGATGTGGGTACGCAGTACCGCTCGGCGATCTACGTGTTGGATGCAGAGGAGAGGCGGGAAGCTGAGGAGTCGAAGCGCAAGTATCAGGCGCGCCTGACGGCGGCTGGTAAGGGCGAGATCACGACCGAGATACTGGACGCGCCGACGTTCTACTACGCAGAGGACTATCACCAGCAGTATCTTGCTAAGAATCCAGACGGTTATTGCGGGATTGGAGGGTGTGGAGTTAAGTACTCCCACGCTGTTTAGAAGAACTAACTATCGGATGTGGCGAATTCCGGTAGACGGGACGGGCGGGACGTCTACCGGAAATCTGCCGGGAAGGATTCCAGGAGATACCTGTCTGCGTACTCGGATGCTAGATCGCTCGCTGCGTCGGCAAGTAGTTACGCGAACAGAGTGAAATTCCGGCGTGCAGTACGCGCTGCCCAAATTCGAAGCAGCGGCTCAGGCGCACTAGAGTGCGCCTCGACTGTTGATTCGGGATCGTCGTACTGACGTGTCGTTGCGAAAGACCCAAGCGTCTGTCGGTTAACACGGTGATGCGGTCCGGAAGCGATGATAGCGCTGTGGCATCCTTTCGCTCCTTGATCGAGTCCCACCGAAACCCGTCTTGCGAACAGCCGAACAGCCGATGCGAGTAGATGAATTGCCGGGCGATTCCGTTTTCCTCGTTTGACCAAACAGATACGGTGCCACGGCGGCCTCAATTCTTTGTTAAGGTTCTCTCGGCCTGCATGGTTATATGGCGTGGGCGCCCCTCGCGGTGGCTGACGCTGAAACTTGCGTCTGGATTTGACGGACAAATCCCACGGGCGTCATGGCGCGCGATTACGCGCGCCAAGTTGATTTCGACGAGCAATATATCGATGGGCAAAGGTCTTCCCTGACTCAGCGTGACCCTATAAAATGTGCGCCGTCGGAAGATCTTCGTCCCGGTCTCACAATTCATCAAAGCACGCCGCTTCGCGGGAACAATGTAAGTGGGTTCGCCCCTGCCCGCGGAGCGGCATCTCAATGAAGTACGCGATACTCATCGACGCCGGATTTCTCAAGCGAAAGCTCGGTTCGCAAGCCGAGCCGCTGGATATCAGTGGCGTGTGTGCATTCCTCACGGTATTACGGGCTCTAGAAGCACTTGCGGTTATGAGACTGCACCGAGTGTATTGGTATGACGCGCCGCCTCTCGAAAGCAGAGTCGCAAAGCCACTGTTGGGCGGTAGGATAAACTTTGGCGCGACCGCTCTAGCCCGTACGAATGCAGCGCTGCTCGCGGACCTATGTGAGGTGCCGTACGTATCAGTACGGCGCG
>JAQGOF010000025.1 GCA_028293745.1 Gammaproteobacteria bacterium
TGCTTCATTCTTGGACACGGTTTGTTGCGCGTGACTGCTGCCCATTCGAAACTCCCACATATTACGTAAGTTCCGGGACGCGAGTCGCCCTACGCGACGTTAGCAATATTTTTTCCCGGTTGCCATCCGCCAAGCCTGCTCAGGTCTGCAGAGCAGGTCAACTACCCATTAGGGCCACCCAACTAGCCGCCGGAACGTTTGGCCTCGAAGCCCAGTTTCTGCAGTTCCGCGACGAGCCGGTCGCGATGATCGCCCTGAATTTCGATCGTTCCATCTTTGACCGCTCCACCTGCGCCACATAGCTTCTTCAGACGGGTCGAAAGGGCTTCCAGTTCCGTGCCGGCAAGCGGCAAGCCGCTGATCACCGACACCCCTTTGCCACCTCGGCCGGCCACTTCGCGGCCGACTCGAACCCGGGCCGCGGCGGGTGGCACAGGTGCAGTGGACGGTCGTGCAGCGGCGCGCGCCTTCGCAGGATCGGTGCGCATCACCACCCCACGGTAAGTGTGCCTGGTCTTCATGACACATTACTTTACCGGGAGGAGTGCAATTCAACTAGCGGGACTGAAGTACAGCGGCGGTAGGTTTGAATCGGCAGGTGTCAACGGGGTCGTTACGGCCCCGTTGACAGTTTCCGCGGCATCGGAGTGAGAGGCTGCGGCTCGAGAGACGCCAGGTTCGAGACAGGCGATTACTTGGCGGATGCTACTTTGCCATCGCTGCCGTTGATCTTCAGTGTCTCACTGCCGCCATCGAGCTTGACTACTTTCACCTCGTACTGCAGCTGATCGCCGTCCCGGTTGACCTCCGCTGCTTTCGCCTTGCCGCCGGAGCGGGTCTCGGCAGTCGTGATGGCCCGCGTCAGCGAAGTCGGCGCGTTCTGGATGGCCGTAGGTTTGAGCCGGGTGAACATCTTCTCGAACTTCTCGTCTTTCACTTCCTTCACTTGGCCCGTGTTCGGATCGAGCTCGAACTGGGTCAGCTTCTGGCCGTCGTTGCGCAGAACCTTGACTTCGTAGTAGGCCGGATTGCCGTTCTTGAACTCGTACTCGGCACTGATCGCCTGGCCGTTGCCCTGCCGCTCGGCCACGCGAATGGCCTCTGTGAGCGAGAGTTTGGCCTTTTCCATCGCCTGCGCTTCGTGCCGCGCACTGTCGGATGCGAACGCTGCGCCCATGGCCAGTACGGATGATGCGGCCAGCAGCAACGCTGCCCTCACTGGACCAGACTGGGTTTTCATTAGTGCTTCTCCTGATCGTTGTCTTGACGCAAACAGCAACGCTTGCCCGGGTACGGGGGTTCCGGTGTGAGGTGTAGGACAACGCCGCTATCGTCCCCTACGGTTCTCTGACCGGCCAGGATGCTGCGCGGCAGACACGCTCCGGGTAGAGTCGCGCGCTGGCTGGAGGACCGCATTCGATGACTATCGCGACTTTCGTATTGGCCCTGGGCGCACTGACTTCTCCTGTGGACCCCTTCATAGGCACCGAGGGCGGGGGTCATGTGTTTCCCGGTGCCGTGTACCCCTTTGGAATGGTGCAGCTCAGTCCTGACACGCAGACCCGCCACTTCAAGGAGAGCTATGCGTGGGCAGCCGGCTATCAGTACAACGATCCGACCATTCTCGGCTTCTCCCATACCCACTTCTCGGGCGCCGGCCACTCGGATCTGGGAGACGTGCTGGTCGTGCCGATATCCGGCGACGTGCGGCTCGAGCCGGGTGATGCCGACAAGCCCCTTTCGGGGTACCGGTCGCGTTTCAGCCATGACACCGAGCAGGCGCAGCCCGGTTACTACGCAGTGACGCTCTCGGACTATGGAGTGCGTGCCGAGCTGACGGCCACCGCGCGTGTCGGCTTGCACCGATACACATTCCCCGCGGGCTCGCCCGCGCACGTGCTGGTGGATCTGCGCTCCGTCATCTACGACTATCCGGGCAAAGTGCTCTGGTCGCGTATCCGCGTCCGTCCCGATGGCACGGTGACGGGATACCGCGAAACGCGCGGTTGGGCACCGGGCCGGCAGCTCTATTTCGCCATGCGGTTCTCGAGCAAACCGACCCACAACGAGATCTATAACCGCGAGCCCAAGCCGGAGTACGACCCGGCGTTCGCACCGTGGGCGAAGCGCGACGATGTCATTTTCCGCGAGGGCCGGGGGCTCCTCGCCGTGTTTGATTTCGGGACTCTGCCCGCAGCGCAGCTCGCTGTGAAGGTAGCGATCTCGGGCGTAAGTGAGGCGAATGCCATTGCCAACCTCGAGGCCGAAGCACCCGGTTGGGATTTTGATGCGCAACGCGCGGCCGCGGCAGCGGCCTGGCGTGACGCCCTGGGCTCGTTGCAGATCGAGGCTGCCGAGCCTGTGCGCCGGATGTTGTATACATCGCTATATCACGCGCTCATGGCTCCGAGTGTGTTCATGGATGTTGACGGCTCGTACCGCGGGCCCGATCACGAAATCCATCACGCTGATGGTTTCACCTATCGCTCTACGTTCTCGTTGTGGGACACGTACCGCGCCCTGCATCCGTTGTTGACTCTGCTGCGCCCGGAATCTGACAACGTGGATTTTGTCCGATCGCTGGTGGCTTCGTGGCAGGAGGGTCCGGATGGCGTGTTGCCCGTGTGGCAGTTCCAGGGCCAGGAGACGTGGACGATGATCGGCTATCACGCGGTCCCGGTGATCGCCGACAACTGGTTGAAGGGCAACCAGGGCGGCGCGGCGCAGACTGCGCTGGATGCCATGGTGGCCAGCGCGACCAACCCGCGTTATGCCGGGCTCGATCAATACATGAGAACAGGTTGGGTTGCGGCCGACAAGGAGCGTGAAGGCGCATCCAAAACCCTGGAATACGCCTTCGACGACTGGACGCTTGCGCGCGCCGCGAGTGCCATGGGACGGCCCGATATCGCCAAACAGTTCGACGCGCGGGCCGGGAACTGGCGCAACGTATTCGATCCCAGGACCGGCTTCGTCCGTGCCCGCAACAGCGACGGCAAATTCCGCGACCCGTTCGACCCGGCTGCAGCCGGGTACTACGGCGACTACACCGAAGGCAATGCATGGCAATACAGTTGGTACGTTCCTCAGGATACTGCCGGGCTGATCCGCGCCATGGGTGGCAACAAACGCTTCATCGGCAAGCTCGATGCGCTGTTTGATTCGAAGGTCGATCCGAAGAGCTTCGCGGCCGTCGAGGACATTTCGGGCCTGATCGGCTATTACGCCCACGGCAACGAGCCGAGCCATCACATCGGGTATCTGTACGTCTACGCCGGACAACCGTGGCGGACCCAGGAACGGTTGAAGCAGATCGTCACCACCCAGTATCAGCCCGTGCCCGACGGCCTGTCCGGAAACGACGATCTCGGACAGATGTCCGCGTGGCTGATCTTCACTTCACTGGGCTTTTATCCGGTGACCCCGGGATCCGGGGAGTACGTCATCGGCCGGCCCTTCGTGGACCGTGCGGTGCTGCACCTGCCTGACGGGAAGACATTCTCGATCGTCGCCGAAAACCTGGCGGACGCGAACGGCTACATCGGCTCCGTCCGGCTCAACGGCCAGCCCCTGTCGCGGGCGTTCATCCGTCACGAGGAAATCATGAAAGGCGGGGAGTTGCGCTTCGTCATGCAGGCGACGCCGAACAGGTCCTGGGCCACCGATCCGCACTCCAGGCCCTATTCGATGTCTTCGTATCAGTGAAGCGCGGGCAATGAACTATTTGTTGCACTTATTCCGAGAATGCGGTGCAAATTGGAACGCTTCTTGCGGCGCACGCAAGTAATATCGCACTCGCGCTCAAAACGAGTAAAACCATGACCCAGCGGTCGCGTCTCCACGTACCGAACGCTCCGGCTCGCCCCGGGGACAAGCCAGATTTCAGCTATGTACGCCTCTCGCCCGCGGGTGCAGTACCGAGACCCGACGTCACTGCAGCGGTGGCGGACATAGAGGAGCTATCGACCTCCCTGGTCCGTGTTCTCGATGACAGCCACAACGCTGTCGGTCCCTGGAATCCGCACCTGGAGCCTGCCGACCTGCAGGTCGGCCTGCGACATATGGTGTTGACCCGGGCCTTCGATGACCGGATGCAGCGCATACAGCGCCAGGGACGCATCTCCTTCTACATGAAGTCCACTGGTGAGGAAGCGGTCGCAGTCGCGCCAGGCATGGCTCTACGGCCGGGCGACATGCTGTTCCCCTCGTACCGGAACCAGGGTTTGTATGTTGTCCGCGGGCGTAGTCTCACGGACCTCATGTGTCAGTGTCTTTCAAACACGAACGACATGTGCAAGGGCCGCCAGATGCCGGTCATGTATCACTGGGCAAAGGGCAATATCTTCTCGATCTCGGGAAATCTCGCCACCCAGTTTCCCCAGGCCGCCGGATGGGCCATGGCCGCGGCGATCAAGGGAGAGGATCACATCGCGGCCAGTTGGATCGGCGAGGGCTCCACGGCCGAAGCTGATTTTCACTACGCGCTGACCTTCGCTTCGGTGTACCGGGCGCCCGTTATCCTGAACGTCGTCAACAACCAGTGGGCGATCTCGACATTCCAGGGATTTGCCGGCGGCGAACGCGGAACGTTCGCGGCACGTGGTCCTGGCTACGGAATGCCGGGCATTCGCGTCGATGGCAACGACTTCCTCGCAGTTCACGCCGCTACGCAGTGGGCAGCGGAGCGCGCACGGATGAGCGGAGGTCCCACTCTCATCGAGCACGTCACGTACCGTGCATCTGCACATTCAACGAGTGATGACCCGTCGCGTTACCGTCCGAAGGACGAATGGCAGGCCTGGCCGCTGGGTGATCCCATCGTTCGTTTGAAGAAGCACCTCATTGCGCTCGGCGAATGGTCGGAGGATCGCCATGTTGCGCTGGAGAAGGAGCTGGAGGCTCATGTCACCGCGTGTTGGAAAGAGGCGGTGAAGTACGGCACCCTCTCGGAGGGTCCGAGTCTCGATCCGGCCACAATGTTTGAGGACGTCTACAAGCACATGCCGCCCCACTTGGCGCGGCAGCGCGAAGAGCTGCGCGCTTTGCGTGCAATCCAGCCGAAGAACGGCTCTGCGGAACAGCAGAACCTGGACGAGCAGGCTCAGTCCGTGGCGAAGGAGGGCTGACGCAGTGGCTTACATGAACATGGTCCAGGCGCTCAACTCCGCCATGGACATCATGCTGCAACGCGATCCACGGGTAGTGATTCTGGGCGAGGATATTGGTTACTTCGGGGGTGTGTTCCGGGTGACCGACGGCCTGCAGCGCAAGTACGGCGAACATCGTGTGCTGGACACGCCGATTGCGGAGGGTGGAATTATTGGTGCGGCGATCGGGATGGGCGTGAACGGGTTGAAGCCTGTCGCGGAAATTCAGTTCGCTGACTACATCTATCCGGGCTTCGATCAGGTCGTCAGCGAGCTTGCTCGATTGCGCTATCGTACGGCCGGCGAGTTTTCCGCACCCGTCACCATTCGCACGCCCTGCGGCGGCGGTATCCGGGGCGGGCAGACTCACTCGCAAAGCCCGGAGGCGATCTTTACACACGTCAGTGGGATCAAGGTTGTGATGCCTTCCAATCCCTACGACGCGAAGGGCCTGTTGATCAGCGCGATCGAGGATGACGATCCGGTCGTGTTCTTCGAACCGAAGCGTATCTATAACGGGCCGTTTGATGGCGATCCCCACAAGCCGGCGGTCCCGTGGACCTCGCATCCTAAGGGTGAGGTGCCCGAGGGTTACTACACCGTGCCGATGAGCCGTGCGGAGATCGTGCGGCCCGGGAACGACCTCACGGTGTTGACTTACGGCACCATGGTTCACGTGGTGGAGGCTGCTGTCAGGATGGCCGAGGTCGACGCTGAGATTGTCGATGTACGTACGATGGTGCCGTTGGACGTGGACACCCTTTGTACTTCGGTTTGTAAGACCGGACGGTGCGTCGTTGTCCATGAAGCGACCCGGTTCGGTGGGTTCGGTGCCGAGCTGGTAGCGACGGTGCAAGAGGCGTGCTTCTGGAATTTGGAGGCACCCATTCAGCGGGTGACGGGATGGGATACGCCGTATCCCCATGCCTTCGAGTGGGAGTACTTCCCCGGTCCCGCGCGCATAGCGCAAGCGCTGAAAAGCGTGATGGAGGCAGCGTGAGTCGTTACGTATTCAAACTGCCCGATCTCGGTGAGGGCACGGTAGAAGCTGAAATTGTCGGCTGGCGCGTAAAGCCGGGCGATACGGTCGCCGAAGACGACGTCATCGTCGAGGTCATGACGGAGAAGGCGGCGGTTGAATTGCCCGCGCCGGTCGGGGGCCGGGTGATTTCGACCACCGGCACGCCGGGGGACATGGTGCCGGTGGGGGCCGAGTTGATTGTGTTTGAGACGGATGCGGGGGCTGGTGATGCAGCAGCCCCGAGCGCCGGCGCGCTAGCTGCCGGTGCTGAGGCGCCGCGGGCACGCGGGCAGGTGGGGCAGTCGAGCTCGGCGGGTAACGGTGGGGTGGTGGGTGATGGTGGCGCGGCGGGTGGCCGCGGCGTTGCTGGCGACGGTGGCGGTGCGGGTGATCGTGGCGCGGCTGGCGGTCGCGGTGCGGCAGGTGGCGCCGGCACGGTCGGTGACCGTGGTGCGAGAGGTGGTCGTGGCGGCACGGTGGCCAGTGATCAGGGCGCGCGCGGCGACCGCGGTGCGGTTGCCGGTGGCGGTCGCGGTGTGGCCGAGGACCGCGGCGGCACAGGCAGGGACCGCGGCGCGGCTGG
>JAQGOF010000257.1 GCA_028293745.1 Gammaproteobacteria bacterium
CTCTCTCCACTGCAATGAAGTACATCAAGCTGCTGTGGGGCGATCGTGCACACGAGAACCTGATGAAGAGCATCAACCCCCTGGGCCAGCTCGAAATCACGATGGATAACGGACACGGCGGCAAGGAAACGCGCTACCTGCAGTTCGACTTCCACCGCGTCATGGGCGTCAAGGGCATCAAGCACGTCCTGTGCGCCGTGGGCGACATCACCTCGAGCGTATTGCTGGCGAAGGAGTTGCAGGAGTCGCAGGAAAACGCGAACGCGCAGCTCGACATGATGCTCGGCATGATGCACGTCGATCCGCTGCAGCTGACCTCGTTCCTGGACAGCACAGAGACCGGCCTTCAGTTGATCAATGCGATCCTGAAGGAGCCCGCGCGCAACGACGGCGAGTTCCGCAAGAAGCTGAACGGCCTGTTCCGGGAGCTGCACTCCATCAAGGGCGAATCTTCGGCACTGAACCTCATGAGCATCGCGCACCGCGTGCACGCGCTCGAGGACATGGTCAGCGACCTCAAGAAGAAGGCGGAACTGTCCGGAAACGACTTCCTGCCCATGGTGCTCAAGCTCGACGAGCTGCTCGCCCACTTGCGCGGCGTGCGCGAGATGGCGAGCCGCCTCACGACCCTCAAGGACACCGTGCCTCCCCCCGCCCCGGCGGAGAGCAACGCCCCAGCTCCCAGACCGAAGGCAGTCGCAGACCGACCTCCTGGCAAGTCGGCCGAAGACCTCTCGCCGACGCTTCACGCGCTGGCGGAGCGTCTGGCTAAGGATCACCACAAGCGCTTCAAGCTCACGATGACTGGCCTCAGCGAGGTTCCGAGCTCTTACATCTCGACGGTCAAGGACTGCGTGATCCAGATGCTCCGCAACTCGGCCGTGCACGGCATCGAGGCCAGCGATGTCCGCCGCGCGCACACTAAGGACGACGTCGGCGTGGTGAGAGTGGATTTCCGTAAGTCCGGAGACGGCTACGAGCTCGTTTTCGAGGACGACGGCGCGGGCATTTCTCCGGATCAGCTCAAGGCCGCTGCAGTGCGCAAGCAGATCCTGACCGAAGAGGAAGCCTCCGGCATGGATACGCGGGCCGCTATGGCACTGATTTTCCGCCCTGGGTTCTCAACCCAGGAGGAAGTCTCGATGGACGCAGGCCGTGGTGTAGGTATGGACGTAGTCGCTCGCAGCGTGTACGCCCTGGGTGGCAAGATTGGCGTCAGCACGAACCCGGGCAAGTTCACCCGGTTCAAGATCGTGCTGCCCGCCGCAGAATCCGCAAATGCGGCCGTGGCCGTCTGAGTCACAGATCATGAGTGAGAATGGAAGCATAATGAACGGCAGCAACGGTTCCGCTAGACGGTCTTTTAAGCTTATGATCGTTGACGATTCCAATATCATGCGTCGACGCATTGAGCGCTCGCAGCAATTTGACGAGCTTGAGCTGATCGGTACGGCCGGCAACGGGCTCGAGGCGCTCGAGCTCTTCAGGAAGGCGGACCCTGACGTCGTGACGATGGACCTCACGATGCCGCAGATGGATGGGATCGAGTGCATCTCGAAGCTGGTGGAGTTGAAGCCGGCGATACGGATACTCGTGATCTCGGCCCTCGCCGACAAGGCAACGGCGGTCGAAGCGATGGAGAAAGGAGCGAACGGCTTCCTCAACAAGCCGTTCACTGACCGTCAGCTCAACGAGGCGATTGCGGACCTCATAAGAGAGTAAGAACGATGTTGCAGGAACAGGAGCTGAAGACATTCGTCGAGGGGACGACGAACTACTTCGAGGTTGCGGCCCAACAGCCTGCCTCGATCGGCTCGCCGTACCTCAGCGAAGGCTCGCCAGCGGTGCACGACTACACAGGCGTCATCAACATTTCGGGCAAACGCGAAGGCGTGGTGTACTTCACCGCTCCGCGCGCCATGCTCACCGTGCTGCTGATGAAGATGCAGGAGAATGACTTCAGCCACGAGACCATGCGTGATCTCGTCGGCGAAGTTGCGAACACGATCTCCGGCAACGCGCGCCGCGACTTCGGGCGCGACTTCGTGATCTCTGTACCGAACGTGCTGGCAGGTGAGAAGCCGGAGATTCCGATGGTGCCCGGATCACGCTCGTTCGTGATCCCCATCAACTGGCGCAGCCACTCGGCCAAGCTGATCGTTTCATTGAAGTAGCGAAAGCGAGCCCGCGACCAGGCGCGCGGGACGCATTGCGTCCCATCCCTCAGTCCGCCCGCAGCCGGTACCCCAGACCCGCCTCGGTGACCAGGTACCGGGGTCGGCGCGGGTCGGGCTCCACCTTGGCCCGCAGGTTCTTCATGCACACGCGCAGGCTGCCCGTGTCGCCCAGTCTCTCCGGTCCCCACACTTCGCGAATCAGCTGCGCCTGTCTCACGATCAGGCCCGTATGGCGGGCGAGGGATTCCAACACCCGGTACTCGAGCGGAGTCAGGTGCAGCTCGCCCTGCGGACCGCGACTCTCCCGGCGCGCCAGATCGATCTGCACCGCACCCATGCGCAGCAATGGAGTCTGTTCCGCCCCACGGACATGGCGTCGCAACGCTGCGCGCACTCTGGCAAGCAACTCCGGCGTGCTGAAAGGCTTGGTTACGTAGTCATCCGCACCCGCATCCAGGGCCGCAATCTTCTGCTCCTCCATCGTGCGCGCCGACAGCACGATGATGGGCACCGGCGACCAGGTCCGGATACGCCGGATCAAATCGATGCCGTTGCCGTCCGGCAATCCCAGGTCCACCAGCAGCAGGTCCGGCTTGTGACTGCGTGCCTCGATCTCACCCCGCTCCGCTGTCTCGGCTTCGATGAATCGGTACTGATCGCCTTCCAGCAATGCACGCAGGATCCTGCGTATGTCAGGTTCGTCCTCCACCGCGAGGATCTGATGCATCGCCTGAGTCACGTTGCCGACCCGCTTGCAGGCAGTGTGAATTCGAATCGTGCGCCCGGCGTGCGCCGGTGAGCTTCGATCTCGCCGCCGTGCGCTTTTATGATGGCCTGGCAGATCGCAAGCCCCAGTCCCACCCCTACAATGGCGCCTTCTTCATCGCCACGCTGAAACTTGTCGAAGAGGCGGGCGGGATCTCCAGGCGGCAGCCCCGGGCCATTGTCATCCACCATGACACGAACAAACTTTCCATCCGCAGCTGCCGTAACAGCCACATGCGTCCCGGCGGGTGTGTATTTGCCTATGTTGTTGAACAGGTTCGCGAACACCTGGACGATCAACTTGGCGTCGACCAGGACCGCCGGCAGATCCGCGGGTAGCCGAAGATCAACGTAATGCTGTGCGAGTCGCTGCTCGACGCTATTCAGTGCTGTACCGACGAGATCGTCGAGCGCTTCCCAGTCGGTCCGCAGGACAACCTGTCCGGATTCAAAACGCATCAGATCGAGGACGTTGGAAACGAGATCCGACATTTCGCGCGCCTTGGTCTCGATGGACCGCGCAAGCGAGACTCGTGTTTGCTCGTCCAGTGTCGCACCACGGTCGGCAAGTGTGCTACCGGCTCCAGCCATGACCGCGAGCGGAGTACGCAGGTCATGCGAGATGGATGCGAGCAGTGTATTGCGCAGACTCTCCCGTTCGGCATCGAGGCTCGCTGCCTCCGCTGCCTCCGCCAGACGCGCCCTTTCAATGGCAATACCGATCTGTCCTGCAAAAGTCTCGAGCAAATGGCGCTGCTCGGGTAACAGTACGCGCCGCTGATTCTCAGGCAACACGGCCAGCACGCCGAGTCGCTGACGCTCGTCACCCAGAGGCAGATACAACCCCGGCGCAGCAGCCAAAGTGTCAGAGCCCAGCCCCGCGCGGTGCCCATGGTCAACCACCCATTGCGCAACGGCAAGATCCGCGCGCCGAAAAGAGACATCCAGACGCGGATCACCGGGGTACTGGAGTTTGCCGGTAGCATCCGGCAGCAGAATCGCGGCCTTGCACTGGAACACCTCGGCGAGGTGATTGACCGCAACACGCGCCAGGCTCGAAAGACCGCGCGTGGCCGCCAGCTCGCGGCTCATGGCATAGAGCAGCGCCGTGCGTCGTTCGCGCGCTCCCGCGACTCTGGTTTGTTGCCGGATGCTCGCCATGAGGTTCGCGATCACGAGCGCGATGATCAACATGACGGCGAATGTCACCAGGTATTGCACATCGGCGACCGCAAAAGTGTAACGCGGCGGCACGAAGAAGAAGTCGACCGCGGCTACGTTGAGAAGCGACGTGAGCAGCGACGGTCCACGCCCCAATCTCAGGCCTGCGATCGTGACACCCAACAGGTACAGCATGACCAGACTCGAAAGCTCGAACCGCGGATACAGCACGAAGGCAATGGCGGTACATACAGCGGTCGTGAACACGGCCCACGCGTATCGGTCCCATCGAATCGGCGTAGGAGTGCCATTCACTCCAGCGCTCGAGCTGGGGCTGCGACGCGGAGTCGCCTGATCGGGTACGGCGATCGTAATGACGTCGAAGTCGCGTGCGTGCTGGACGAGTTGCACTGGCGTCGATGACTGCAACCAGGACCGCCAGCCGCTGCGCTTTGGCGATCCCACGATTACCCGCGTGGCGTTGCGCGTCTGCGCGTACTCGATGAGGGTGGCCGCAGCAGATGGACCATCGAGCGTCACCGTCTCTGCGCCCAGGGACTCGGCCAGTCTCAACAGGTCGATTCGTCGGTCACGCTCTGTCTCGGACAGGCGCAGAAGCGCGGGCGTCTCGACATACACGACTGTCCAGCCTGCGTCGAGCGCATCGGCGATGCGCTTGCCCGCCCGTACGAGCTGTTCCGCCTGCTCGTCCGGCCCAATGGCCACCAGGACGCGGTCACCGGCGAGCCGGCCGCGGCCGCGAGTCGCAGTCAACGCGCGGGCAGCCGCCTCGACGCGATCGGCAACGCGGCGTAGTGCGAGCTCGCGCAATGCCATCAGGTTGGGGGTGCGGAAAAACCGCTCGACCGCGGTCGCAACCTCGTCAGCTACATAGACCTTGCCGGCGTGGAGCCGTGCGAGGAGATCGTCCGGCGGCAGATCGATGAGCTCGATCTCATCGGCCTCGTCGAAGACGCGGTCCGGTAGCGTCTCGCGCTGTCGGATTCCGGTGATCTGGGCAACCAGGTCATTGAGGCTTTCAAGGTGCTGGACATTCACGGTTGTCCACACCGTCATGCCCGCTTCCAGCAACTCCTCGATGTCCTGCCAACGCTTAGGATGGCGCGGCGGCGGGTCACCCCCAACCACGTTCGAATGGGCAAGCTCGTCAACGAGCAGGATGCCCGGACGACGTGCGAGGGCCGCATCGAGATCGAACTCGTAGCGTACGATGCCCCGGTATTTGACAGCCAATGTCGGGAGTCGCTCGAGGCCCTCGAGCAAACGCTCCGTTTCGACGCGACCGTGCGGCTCGACGTAGCCGACCACTACATCCGCATTTGTCGCGGCGCGAGCACTGTGCGCGGCTTCGAGCATCCCGTACGTCTTGCCTACGCCGGCGGAAGCTCCAAAGAAAATGCGCAGCCGCCCGCGCTTGGCGCGGGCTTCTTCGGCCTGAACGTGAGCGAGAAGTTGATCCGGATCAGGCCGGTGATCGTTCATCCCATGCGCTGCGCGCAGATTCTCATGCGCTGCGCGCAACTTCTCAGGGGGATCGCGCAAAGCGCGACCCCCGAAGAGTAGCGGCGCTATGCGCCGGCAGGATGTCCAGGGCCATATTCAGCTCCAGCACGTTGATGCGTGGTTCCCCCAGCAGGCCAAACAACCTACCCCGTGCGTGCGAGCCGATCAATGCCTGCACCTCCTCGGGCGGAAGTCCCCGGACGCGGGCGACGCGGGCAGCCTGGTAGTTCGCAGCCGCAATGCTGATCTCGGGGTCCAGACCGCTGGCCGAAGCGGTGACCAGGTCGACCGGCACGGGCAGGGTGTTGGCAGGGTCTGCCGCTTTCAACGCTTCGACCCGAGTCTTGATGGCATCTGCCAACGCAGGGTTCAGCGGTCCCTGGTTTGACCCGCTCGATGCAATCGCGTTGTAAGGCTGGGGCGACGTCGCGGAGGGCCGGCTCCAGAAATACTTTGGATCACTGAAGCTCTGGCCGATGACACTCGATCCAACCGGTTGTCCGCCAGCCATCACCAGGCTGCCTGCAGCCTGGGCCGGGAACAGCAGTTGCGCGATCCCCGTCACCGCGAATGGATACACGATTCCTGTCAGCAGGGTCATGATGAGAAACAGGGTGATGGCCGGTCGGATGATTGTATTCATGGGAATACCTTTGTAGGTCACGCCAGGTGCGTGAGCACGAGGCCGACATCGATGAGCTTGATGCCTGCGAAGGGAATGATGATGCCACCCAGGCCATAGATCAGCAGGTTGCGACGCAGCAGCACCGCAGCTCCAAGAGGCCTGTACTTCACGCCCTTCAAGGCCAGCGGGATGAGAAACACGATGATCAGCGCATTGAAGATGACCGCCGACAGAATTGCGGAAAATGGGCTCGCCAGCCCCATGACGTTGAGCGCGTTCAGCTGCGGATAGGTGCTCGCGAATGCGGCCGGGATGATCGCGAAGTACTTGGCGATATCGTTGGCGATACTGAAGGTGGTCAGCGACCCACGGGTCATCAGCATCTGCTTGCCGGTCTCCACCACCTCGATCAGCTTGGTGGGGTTGGAGTCGAGATCGACCATGTTGCCGGCCTCTTTGGCGGCCTGCGTGCCGGTATTCATGGCCACGGCAACATCTGCCTGAGCGAGCGCGGGCGCGTCGTTCGTACCGTCGCCGGTCATTGCCACCAGCCGTCCCTCCGCCTGGTGAGAGCGAATCAGAGCCAGCTTCGCCTCAGGAGTCGCCTCCGCCAGGAAATCATCCACGCCTGCTTCGGCCGCGATGGCGGCGGCCGTCAAGGGGTTGTCGCCGGTAATCATGATCGTCTTGATGCCCATCCGGCGGAGCTCTCCGAACCGCTCCTTGATGCTGCCCTTCACGATGTCCTTGAGCTCGATGACACCGAGGACGCGTGGGCCGTCACTCACGAGCAGAGGTGTACTGCCCCGGCGTGCCACTTCCTGCACAGTCGTCAGGATAGCTTTCGGGAATACCTTCCCAAGACTCTCGACGTGTTTCTGGATCGCGTCCGCGGCGCCTTTGCGAACCTGGCGCTCGCCGATGTTGACTCCGCTCATGCGGGTATGCGCGGAGAACGGCACGAACGTAGCGGACAACGCGCCGAGATCGCGCTCTCGCAGCCTGAAACGCTGCTTCGCCAGGACGACGATGCTGCGCCCCTCGGGTGTTTCGTCGGCAAGTGATGCGAGTTGCGAAGCGTCCGCCAGGTCCTCTTCCGTCACACCCGGCGCCGGAATGAACGTGGCGGCCTGCCGGTTACCTAACGTGATAGTGCCTGTCTTGTCGAGGAGCAGCACGTCGACATCCCCGGCCGCCTCGACCGCGCGTCCCGATGTTGCAATGACGTTCGCCTGCATCATTCGGCTCATACCCGCCACGCCAATCGCCGACAGCAGCCCACCGATGGTTGTCGGAATGAGGCACACGAGCAGAGCGATCAGCGCGGTGATGGTGATCGGCGTGCCGACCTTGGTAACCTCGACACCGTAGAGCGAGAACGGCAATAACGTCGCCGTGGCAAAGAGGAACACCAGGGTCAGCGCCACCAACAGAATGGTCAGCGCGATCTCGTTCGGAGTCTTCTGCCGCTTGGCGTTCTCGACCATGGCGATCATCCGGTCGATGAACGTCTCACCCGGATTGACCGTCACGCTGACGATAATCCAGTCCGACAGGACCCGCGTGCCCCCGGTGACCGAGGAGAAATCGCCCCCAGACTCCCGGATCACCGGCGCTGACTCGCCAGTGATAGCACTCTCGTCCACGGACGCTGCGCCTTCTATGACCTCGCCGTCCGCCGGAATGTAATCGCCAGTTTCTACCAGGACGACTTCACCCTTGCGAAGCTGATCGGCCCTGACAGGACTGTGACGTGACCGATCCGCAGCGGATGACAGCTTCTTGGCAAACACCGCCTGTTTCAAACCGCGCAGCGCGGCAGCCTGTGCCTTGCTGCGACCTTCGGCCAGCGCCTCGGCGAAGTTGGCAAACAGTACGGTGAACCACAACCAGATGGCGACGTTGAAAATGAACCACGCGGGGGCTTCGCCGGCCCCGCCCAACGCCTGGATCCACAGCGCGGTTGTCAGGATGCTGCCGATATAAACGACGAACATCACCGGGTTGCGCCATTGCACCCGCGGACTCAGCTTGCGGAAGGCATCTACCAGCGCCGGTCCCAGCAACGCGCGATCGAACATCGACAACTTGCGCCGCGGCATGGGGGGAATGACCTGTTGCGGTCCGCCCGCCTGCCGAGGCGCGCCTGGCTGCTGCGGCCCGCCTTGCCGAAGAGCCGCGTTACGTGCATCTGCGGCTGCAGTGACCGCAGCCGCTGCTGCGTCCGCTGCACCGTGTTTCCGAGTCATTTCAACCATTTCAAGTACCCCAGAGTGTCAGGTGCTCGACGATCGGTCCGAGAGCAAGCGCGGGCACGAACGTCAGCGCACCCACGAGCAACACTGTGCCGATGAGCAAAATCACGAACGTCGGACCGTAGGTCAGCATGGTGCCGGCCGTTACGGGTACCCGTTTCTTCGCGGCGAGCGAGCCGGCGATCGCGAGTACGGCCACGATCGGCCAGTACCGGCCGAGCCACATCACCAGGCCCAGCCCGATGTTGTAGAACGGAGTGTTCGCGGAAATCCCTGCGAACGCGCTGCCGTTGTTGTTACCGGCAGAGGAGAACGCGTACAGGATTTCGGAGAATCCGTGTGCGCCGGGATTGGCGACAGCGGCTTTGCCGGAGGCGATACTGACCGCCACCGCGGTACCGGTCAGCACGATGAAGGGCATTACGAGAATGGCTATCGAGCTCATCTTGATCTCGAATGCCTCGATCTTCTTGCCGAGATACTCGGGCGTACGTCCTATCATCAGGCCTGCGATGAAGACGCCCACGATGGCGAAGATGAGCATGGAGTATATGCCCGTGCCGACGCCCCCGAAGACCACTTCGCCCAGTTGCATGTTGAACAAGGGCACGAGACCGCCGAGCGGCGTAAACGAGTCATGCATCGAATTCACGGCGCCGCACGAGGTCACCGTCGTAATTGCTGCGAACAGCGCCGATGCACCGATACCGAAGCGCGACTCCTTGCCCTCCATGTTGCCGCCCGGTTGCGTCAGGCTCGCGGTCTGATCGACGCCCAGCTTGGCGATCAAAGGATTGCCCTGCTGCTCGCTGTGCACGGCGAGTACCATGAGCGGTACGAACAGGATGGCCATTGCGGCGAAGACCGCCCAGCCCTGGCGGGTATCGCCCGCCATGCGCCCAAACGTGTACGTCAGGCTCATCGGGATCAGCAGGATGGCAAACATCTCGAGGAAGTTCGAAATCGCCGTCGGATTCTCGTAGGGATGCGCGGAATTCGCATTGACGAATCCGCCGCCATTCGTGCCCAGCTCCTTGATGGCCTCCTGTGAAGCCATGGGACCCATGGGCAGGGTCTGCTTCTGGGTTGTCTGCGTCTCGGTAATGGGGTTTCCGGCGCTGTCCTTCAGAGGATTGCCGGCGGCATCCACCTTTGGGTTCTGGTACGTAACCGACTCGATTGTCGTCACGTCCTGGTAGGCGCTGAAGTTCTGCACTACCCCCTGGCCCACCAGCAACAGTGCGAGCAACACCGAGAGGGGCAACAGGATGTAGAGCGTCGAGCGCGTGAGGTCGGCCCAGACGTTGCCTATCGTGCTCGCGCTGTGCCTGGCGAAGCCACGAATGAGCGCGATGGCGACGACGATACCCGAGGCCGCAGACATGAAGTTCTGCACCGCAAGGGCTGCCATCTGTGTCAGATAGCTCATCGTGGACTCGCCGGAATAGCCCTGCCAGTTCGTGTTGGTGATAAAGCTCACGGCGGTGTTGAAAGATGAGTCCGCCGAGACATTGGCGAACTGCTGAGGATTCAGAGGCAGCCAGACCTGCAAACGCTGCAGGGCATACACTGCGAGCGCACCGAGCGCATTGAAGACAATCAGTGCGACCGCGTACTTCTTCCAACCCATCTGTGACGTGGGATCGACGCCGCACAGCTTATAGATGAGTCCCTCGAAACGTGCGCCCACGCGAAGGGGCCAGATCGGACGCCCTTCCATGACGTTGGCCATGTAGAGCCCAAATGGCTTTACGCTGACCAACAACAGCAGGAAGAACACCGTGATGAACGCAATCGTTGCAGGAGTCATCAGAACTTCTCCGGCTTGAACATCGCGTAGAGCAGGTACGCGAACAGACCGATGGTGAGAACGAGGCTGAGTGCGTACAGAACGCTCATTCCACACCTCCGAGACGCGATAGCGCCCAGATGAGCCAGTGAGTACTGGCATACAGGCCGACGATGATCAGGATGAAAATGACGTCCATGACCGGTCCTCTCTTATTTGTGGCCCGCCAGCCGATGATTACTTGCCTCATCGTGGCCAGTCTTGTTCATCTGTGACCTGCGCACCCGGGACAGCAGCAGCGCCACCGATATGTAGATGCCCAGAATCACGGTGATCAGGGCGAAGGCGATGTTCGATTTGTCCATGGCATTCACCGCGCCGCATTGCGGGGGTTTTTCATGGACGGCACGGTACGCCTCGCTGCGTTAGCGTGGCGTGAGGAAAGAAGGGGGGGTGCCAGCGCGCCGCAACGCGGCCACGACCTTAGCCGCAGCGAAATGCGCGACCGGCGTCGAAAAATTGGATAAAAAACGCAGCGTCGCCACGAGGCGACTCCCAGTAACGCTCCCGGGCCTGTTATGTTCCATATCAGCCAAACGGGGGCCCTTTTGATGATGAACGTACTTTCGTTCGCGGATTCCTTCGCTCAGCACATCCGGACCTTCCAACTCGACGACAGCAGCGTCGCGCTGATAGCGCTTCTCGCCGGAATGATTGGCGGCTACCGCATCACCGGCTGGCACGCGCAGCTCAAAGCCAGGCGCGCCAAAGTGATTGCGAAATCACATTCAGTGCCACGCAAGTTGGACTGAAATCTAAGAGCAATGAGGTCTACTGGCGCGGGCGTGCCACTCGTATGCCCGTCCGCCGGACGGTTGTGCGGGGCACACGCCCGACAGCCGGGCATACGAGTGGCGCACCCACGTCGCGCGAGCTCGCTCCGAAATCTCTCTAGGCAAGCGACAGAGCGCGGTTAGCGATGCGACCGCGCAGACCGGCGCGCGCGTCGCAAGGCGTGTCCCAGGAAGACAAATAAGTGCTACCGGCGCGGGCGTGCCACTCGTATGCCCGTCCGCCGGACGGATGTGCGGAGCACACGCCCGGCAGCCGGCCATACGAGTGGCGCACCCACGATGCGCGAGCTCCCGCCGAAAAACCTCTAGGCACGCGTCGGACCGCGGTTGGTCATGCGAACCGCGCAGGTCGCCGCGCGCGTCGCAAGGCGCGTCCCAGCGAAGACAATGGAGGGACTCTCCGGCGTGCGCCTGCCAGCTTCGTCAGGCCAAGCATTCGAGCTAGGCGGCCGGCGACAAAACTCCA
>JAQGOF010000016.1 GCA_028293745.1 Gammaproteobacteria bacterium
TGGTCTACCTTTCTGAAGGCTCACTGGCAATGTATAGCGGCAACCGATTTCTTCACCGTCGAGGTCTGTACGCTCAGAGGGCTTGGTCACCTACTACGTGTTGTTCTGTGCGACGAGAGTCGTTAAGGAGGTGCTTACACTTTAGCGATGCAAAGCCGCGATGATGATTGTCGGCCTGCCTGCGCAAGGAGGCGGAGCCGACCTGATGTTCAGCCATCAGTAGTCTACGGCTAGGGCGGATTCCACAAGGAGGAGGAATGTTGAGCTTCTACCACCGCGCGGCTGCGTAAATCGACTGCGAACTCGGATTTTGATTCCGGACAGTACGGGCGCGATACGCAAAGTAACCCACTAGTGTTCGTAATCGACCTCAAGTGCTATCAAATCAGCAGGAGCGGGGTCTTGTTTGAGGTAGTCACGCGATCGTTTGCGTCGATCTGTTGATGTAGAAAGGCATCTGACAACGGGCTTGGCTCGTTGATCGCGACTGGTGCAAACGCGCGTGAGTCGGGGATCCGCGCCGTGCGGTCATCGGGTTCCGGGCTGCTGCTGACTCGGGTCCCCCTCCCGATTGGCCGTTGGAACGATGGCGGCTCTAGGAGGAAGCACCCAGGAACGCCTGCGGATCAGATGAATCGCCCAGCGCTGTGACTGCTCGAGCCAGACGCGGGACTGTGTCCGGCCCCAGGGGTCGCACGCGGTCGGTGGCGACCTCAGTTTACTGGCCAAAATATCCACGATCTTATGAGCACGCGCGCTCCAAGTGAAGTTACGGCTGTCCGCGAGCGACGCTGCCCCGAGACGTTGCGCGAGCGATTCATCGGCGGTCAAGGCAACGATCCCGGCAACGAGGTCATCTACGCAATCTGGTTGGGTAAGAACTGCGTTTCTGGTGTTCTCCAGGATCTCTCGCACATCCGGCGTATCGCCCGCGAGGATCGGCCGCCCGGAGCCCATGTAGAGGTAGAGCTTCAACGGGATCACCGTGGAACCGAATTCAGCCAGCGGTTTAATTGATGGGGGAATCAACAATACATCTGCGGCGAAAATGTACCGTGCCAGCGCATCGGACTGCTGCCAGGGGACGATCCGGACGTTTTTGATACCGTTCGCGAGGGCCTCGATCGTCCCGTGGCCGCCTGCGCCTACCAGAACGAAGAGATGGTCTGGAAGCCGCTTTGCCGCCTCGATCGCCAGCTCGAGGCCTTTCTTGTGATTGATGCGTCCCGTGTAGACGACCGTCTTCGTATCGCCTGCGATGCCGATTTCCCGCTTCGCGAGTTCCTGAGAAATGTAAGAGCCCAGACGCTGCGGATCGAAGCCGTTGTGAACGCAGTACAACTTCTCGGCCGGGATCCCCAACTGAAGATATTTTCCCCGGGTGTACTCGGAATGACTGATGCTGGCTAGAAATCGAGCATGGCAAAAGATGTAGTGAATCCAAGGACGCAACGGCGGAACCTGGTCAGGCCACGGTCGATAGTGATCGAAAACGACCCGCTGTCCGAAGAGCAGGGAGAGCCAAGCGACCCACAAATTGCGTGTGTACACGAGGTCCGCTTCACGAAACTCGCGCCGAAACGGGAGGGTCAGGCCACAGCACAAGTGCCGCAGCACCGCGGGGCGAAGCGGTGCGCGAGCTCGGATGACCGGTATACCCGCAAGTCTGGCTGCTGCAGCGCAGTTGGCCTCATCCGAAGCGGGCACGTGCAACCACGCCCGGGTAGCGAAGGCTGCCAAGTGTTTAGCGGTCGCTACAAAAACCTCGGCATCCGCATGCGCATTGGGAAGTGGATTTTCGAAAGCGAACAGGATCTTCACGGCGCGATCACCAACTGACACGATAGAGGGAGCGGCACGCCGGTCTCGGCAGCGAGCGCTGAATTTCGTTGCGACTGCATTGGACGGCAGTACTTGATGTTACGGAATTTGAATGGAAATGGCCAAAATAGCAGTTTTTTCCAAGAAGCGCAGGAAGAGACAAACTAACTAATCATTTAGAGAGATTGAGAGACGACTGACGGCGCGGTTCAATTCCCCCCTCCGGCTCAATTTGCGGAGGGAAATCACGGTGACGCCAGAGTTGAAGCCGACGGACGTAGGCGGTTGCCGAGTCCGACTTGCCGATTTTTCGACATTGACCGAAGCACTCGAGTACGCGGCACTCAGTCGTGCCGGCTTCAACTTCTATTCCGGCCGCGGCGAGCTCCTGTCCGTACTTCCCTACCGGGACCTCAGGGACCAGGCTGAATCGCTTGCACGCCGGATGATCCGAGCAGGCCTGCACCCGGGCGAGCGAGTAGCCATCATTGCGGAAACGAGTGCGGACTTCGTGCGCGCCTTCTGCGCCAGCCAATATGCTGCTCTGGTTCCCGTGCCTCTGCCAACACCCGCGGCATTCGCAGGACGGGTCAACTACATTGACCATATTCACCCCATGATGGCGGCCGCACGGCCGAGCGCCGTGCTGGGCCCCGGAGTCTTCCTCGACTCGGTCCGTCAGGCGGCTGCGGACCTGGACGTCGACCTGCTAGGAACATTCGCAGACTTGGAGCGGCTGCCAGAAGCCGGCGCAGACCTGCCACCGGTCAAACCGGACGATGTGTGTTATCTGCAATTCTCCTCCGGCAGTACCCGATCTCCAACAGGCGTGGCTGTCACTCACCGAGCGCTGCTCGCAAATGCACGTGGTATTGCGCGCGACGCACTCCAAGTGACGGGAGGAGACCGCTGCACCTCCTGGCTGCCGTTCTATCACGACATGGGACTCGTCGGATTCCTCCTCGTGCCCGTCACAAACCAGTTATCGACGGACTGCCTTGCGCCCGACGAGTTCGCTCGGCGGCCACTCATTTGGCCGACCCTCATCTCTCGTAACGGCGGCACCCTCTCCTACAGTCCCTCGTTCGGCTATGACCTTTGCGCCCGGCGAGCGACGAATGCCGAATTGGAACACCTCGACCTTTCGACGTGGCGGGTGGCCGGTATCGGCGGCGACGTGATCCGGCCTGGGATATTGTCGCGGTTCGCCGATACCTTTCGCGATTGGGGCTTTCGCAAAGAGGCCTTCGTGGCGAGCTATGGAATGGCTGAAGCCACGCTCGGTGTCAGCTTTGCGCCACTCGATCGCGGGATAGAGGTCGATCGAGTTGATTTGGGTCGCTTGCGACGAGAAGGTCGTGCCACGCCGGCAGAGGGCGACAATGTGCGCGAACTCGTGCTGTGTGGTGAGCTGCTGCCCGGCCACGAGATCGAGATTCGGGATGCGGATGGAACCGTCCTCGAGGAGCGCGAAGTGGGCCGCATCGTGTTTCGCGGTCCGAGTGTGATGACTGAGTATTTCGGTCGTCGCGAGGAAACCGCTCGCGTGCTCTCAAGTGACGGTTGGCTGGACACGGGCGATCTCGGGTATCTCATCGGCCAGTCTCTCGTCGTTGCCGGGCGCAGCAAGGATCTCATCCTCATCAACGGCCGTAACGTGTGGCCGGAGGATCTCGAATTGGCGATCGAGCATCACATCGGCGAAGTACGCCGAGGAGATGTCGTGGCTTTCTCGGTCGACGAACAAGAGGCTGAGTGTGTCGTGATCCTGGTGCAATGTCGCACGTCGGATCCGGGGCTGCGCGAGGCACTACGCAGTGCGGTTGCCTCCGTGATCCTGGCAACAGCGGGTCTCAACTGTTCGGTGGTGCTCGTCTCACACAACGCCCTACCGCGAACCTCCTCCGGCAAGATGAGTCGCATGCGAGCTCGCGACCTGTATCTGGCCTCCCTACTCGGAGAACCGCAGCAGCACGCTGATGCAGCCAAAATTGCGTCGGATCCGGATATTCAGGTGCGGCATTCATTATGAGTCGGTTGGTCGCGATCACGGGCGCCACAGGGTTTTTTGGGCGCTACATAGTCAGGGCGTTCGCCGCCAGGGGCTGGCGCGTCAGAATTCTCGCCCGGCAACCCATCGATCATCCCCAACTCGCAGGCCTACAGTTAGATGTCGTGTCCGGTGACCTGTCGAACAAGGCCGCCCTGCGCACACTCGTGGACGGCGCCGATGCCATCGTCCATGCGGCGGGACTCATCAAGGCGTCGAGCGCTGCGGCTTTCGAGGCGGTGAATATCCAGGGGACCGCCAATCTCGCGCGTGCGATCGAGGAACGCCAGGTCGCGGCGCGGGTTCTCCTGGTTTCCTCCATGGCAGCTCGTGAGCCGGAACTGTCGACCTATGCGCGAACGAAACGTGCTGCAGAACAACTTTTGATGGCGGTTCTGAGCCGTCGCTGCGATTTGACCATCGTCAGGCCGTGCGCCATCTACGGCCCCTGGGATCGAGAGACGCTGACGATCTTTCGCGCTGTCGATTACCACCTTTTTCTTCGGCCCCGGATCGCCCACGGCCGGGTCGCTGTCATCCACGCAGAAGATGCCGCGGCGGCCATAGCGACTCTGTGTGAGCGGGGTCCTCGCTACTCACTGTTCGAGCTGACAGACGAGCGCACCCAAGGTTATTCCTGGGATGAGATCGTCGGGACCGCCGAAACAGCCATGGATTCCAAGGCGCTCGTCATCCCTTTGCCGGGACCGGCTGTCCGGGTCGCCGCCGCGGTCAGCCAGGCTGCCGCAAGGCTCCTGCGCCGCACGCCCATGTTCACGCCCGAAAAAGCCTCCGAGATTCTTCATGCCGACTGGGGCTCCAGGGCTGAATTGCAGCCGCCGCGCAATCTTTGGCGCCCCGCAATCGGCCTTGCTCAGGGTTTCCGTGACACCGTGTGCTGGTACAGGGATCGGCGCTGGCTTGCAGCCCGCTGACTCGCATGAGAGGTAAGTGACTTGACCAACAACGCCACCAACATCGAGGCGGAAATCGTAGAGCTGCTGGCTCACCGGATTCCCGCCGGCATTCACGTGTCCGCCCAAACGCAGATAGTGGGCGGTCTGGGGCTGGACTCCGTGGCGATCCTGGATTTCATCATGGACGTCGAGGACCGTTTCGACATTTCGATCCCACTCGATCGGGTCGCAGAGGTCCAGACAATCGCCGAGTTGAGCCGCGCCATCGAGGCGCTGAGGAGAACTGCGAATTGATGTCGCTGTTTTCGAAGTTCGATGACATGCGCGCGATCATCGATTCGCTCGTGGCGAGCGGCCGCAATCCGTTTGACATGCGTTTCGAGAGAATCCTTTCTGCTACGGAAGCCCTGCTGGAGGGTCGGCCCTGCCTGCTCTTTGGGACCAACAACTATCTTGGCCTGACTTTCGATGCGACGTGCATCGAAGCGACCGTGAGAGCGGTGCATGAGGGCGGCACGGGCACTACAGGCTCGCGCATAGCCAACGGAACCTATTGCGACCACGCGCTCTTGGAGCGGCGGATAGCCGAGTTTTACGGCAAACGTTCCGCCATGATTTTCACGACCGGATATCAGGCCAATCTCGGTCTGATTTCAACTCTCGCGGGACGTGAAGACCATCTGCTCATCGACGCGGACAGTCACGCCTCGATCTATGATGCGTGCAAGCTCAGCGCCGCGCAGGTCATTCGTTTTCGTCACAATGACCCAGAGGACCTTGCTCACCGGCTCCGCCGGCTCAAAGGCCGCCCGGGCAGCCGCATCATCGTGACCGAGGGCATTTTCAGCATGCTCGGCGATAGCGCTCCGCTACGGGAGATCGCGGCAGTCAAACGCGAGATGGGCGCCACTCTCATAGTCGATGAAGCTCATTCGCTCGGGACTCGCGGCAAAAACGGCCGTGGCGTTTGTGAAGACGCGGGCATCGAGAGCGATGTTGATTTTGTCGTCGGCACTTTCAGCAAGAGCCTTGGGGCGATAGGTGGCTTCGCGGTATCCGATTTGCCCGATTTCGACTTGTTGCGCATCGTCTGCCGCCCTTACATGTTCACGGCGTCTCTTCCGCCGGCCGTCGTTGGATCGGTGACGGCCGCTCTCACCCGAATCTCCACCGACAAGTCCCTGAGCGCGCGAGTCCTGTCCCACAGCGGCAGACTCTATTCCGCACTAGCGCAGGCTGGCTTCGAGGTGGGTCCCGAGCCAAACCCAATTGTCGCCCTGAAGATGACAGACAAGGAGACGGCCGTGCGGTTCTGGAACCGACTCATTGACCGGGGCGTCTATGCCAACCTGGCATTACCGCCGGCCACGCCCGCAAGTTTGTCTCTCATCCGCTGCAGCATCAGCGCGGCTCATACGGAGGCACAGATCGATCGAGCCATATCGATCATGGTTGCAGTGGGACGCGAGCTTCGCGTTCTTGACCCGCGACCGGCGAAGACCCCGGTCCACCTGACTCGAAGCCTCCCGATATGACGATCGAGATCGTCCCAGTGACCGATAAGGCGATGCTCCGGCGCTTCATCCGCGTCCCCTTCGCCGTGCATGAGCACGACAACGCATGGGCTCCCCCGCTGCTGATGGAGCGCGAGGAAGCCTTCTCGGCAAAAACCAATCCGTTTCTTCGACGGGCAGAAGTGTGCTTCTGGCTCGCGATACGCGATGGCCGCGATGTGGGACGAATCACCGCACAGATTGATCCCTTAGCCCAGCAGAGCTTGGATGAGCGCGTCGGTGATTTCGGCTGTCTTAGCGCCGAGGACGACCCCGAGGCGTTCGCCGCCCTTCTAAGGACCGCGGAGGATTTTCTGAGGAGCCGCGGCGTGACCCACGTCCGCGGTCCCTTCTCACTCTCGATCAACGAGGAAACAGGCCTGCTGGTCGACGGCTTCGACACACCCCCGATGCTTCTCATGGGGCACGACCCCGTCTATGCGGCCACCCGGCTCGAGGCCCTGGGATATCGGAAGGAAAAGGACGTGTACGCCTACATGCTCGACATGGACGCTCCCCTGTCCAGTTCGGCGCGCAGGATGTTGGAGCGCCCGCTTCCCGCATCCGTCACGATGCGCCGCCTCAATTTCAAGGACTACTCAAACGAGATACGCAGGATAGTCGATATCTATAACGACGCCTGGAGCGGCAACTGGGGGTTCGTCCCCCTCACAGAGCAGGAGGGCGAGGCGATGGCCAAACAGATGCGGATGCTGCTCGATGATCGCCTCGTTTGGTTTGTCGAAGCAGACGGTCAGGCCGTCGCATTCATTGTCACTCTCCCGAACATCAATGAGGCCATTCGAGACCTCGACGGGCGGCTCTTTCCATTCGGCTGGGCAAAGCTGTTGTGGCGTCTCAAAATGCGCCGGGTGAAATCGGCTCGCGTGCCTCTCATGGGAGTGCGGCGAAGCCTGTCGGGGACGTTGATCGGCAGTGCGATTCCCCTGCAGTTGATCGGATCCGCCCTGCCCGGCGCCGTCGCCTTCGGTTTTCGCTCGATCGAGCTGTCCTGGATTTTGGAGGACAACCTGCCCATGCGCCGGATTCTCGAGCGGCTCGGCGCGCGTGCCTACAAGACCTATCGGGTTTACGGAAAGCGGCTCGCTTTAGCCGGCGAAGCGCTTGCCGCTCAAACATCGAGCCCGAACTCCCCCATCAAACTTGCACCACAGGCTCAAGTATGACCAACAGAAACGCCATCCGCATCGCCGTCGTCGGCGTGGGCAACTGCGCGAGTTCGCTGATCCAAGGCATCCACTACTACACTCGTGAGCGTTGCCGTCAGGGTGTGACAGGATTGATGCACACGCAGATCGGCGAATATCTACCCTGCGATATCGAGGTCGTCGCGGCTTTCGATGTCGATGCGCGCAAGGTCGGCGTGGACGTCAATCAGGCCATCTTCGCGAAACCCAACTGCACGAAGATTTTCCAGAAGGACATCCCGCAGAGCGGTGTCATCGTGCGCATGGGGCAGGTTCTCGATGGCATCTCCGAGCACATGCTGGCTTGCGCCGAAGATCGCACGTTCGTCCGCTCTGCTGTGCCCGAATCCACCAGGGAGCAGATCGTCCGGGAACTGAAACGCAGCGGTGCGGAGATCCTGGTGAGCTACGTGCCCGTAGGCTCAGAGCAGGCGGCACGCTTCTATGCGGAGTGCGCACTGGAAGCCGGTGTTGCCCTGATCAACAACATGCCCGTGTTCATTGCCAGCGACAAGGAATTTGCCGAGCGTTTCAGAGCGCGAAACCTGCCGATCATCGGCGATGATATCAAATCCCAACTGGGCGCCACGATCGTCCATCGGGTCCTCACGGACCTGTTCGCCAAGCGCGGCGTCAAGGTACTGCGGACCTATCAGTTGAACACGGGCGGCAACACGGATTTTCTCAACATGAAGAACCCGAGCCGCCTCGTGTCCAAGAAGACATCCAAGACCGAGGCGGTACAAGCCGTCGCCGCCAAACGCCTCGAGGACGAGAACATCCACGTCGGTCCCAGCGACTACGTTCCTTGGCAGAATGACAACAAGATCTGCTTCATCAGAATGGAAGGGCAATTGTTTGGCAATGTTCCCATGGATGTGGAACTGAGGCTGTCGGTGGAGGATTCGCCTAACTCGGCCGGAGTCGCCATTGACATGATTCGATGCTGCAAGCTCGCGCTGCTGAACGGGTTGGGCGGACCGCTCGAGGCGCCGAGCGCGTATTTCTGCAAGCACCCTCCCAAGCAACACACCGACGATGAGGCCTACGAAATGGTCGAGGCTTTCATACGCAGCAACACTTCGAAATTGAGAGCCGTTGGCCCATGAATTGCCTCATTGTCGCTGCCGGGACGGGCGGGCGCTTGAGGCAGAGGGGCCAGAGCAAGCCTCTGGTCCCGGTAAACGGGGTGCGGTTGCTCGAGCGCGTGATAACGCGTGCCCGAAGTGCCGGCGTAGAACGCTTCTTTGTGGTGAGCGGCTATCGGGGCGAAGAGCTGAGGGCGGCGCTGGACGTCTTTTCCGCCCGAGAAGCCATTCCAATCGTGCACGTATCCAATGACGAGTGGCAGCGGAGTAACGGCGTCTCGGTCCTCAAGGCTCGGCCCTTTCTGGACGGTCCCTTTCTATTGAGCATGTGTGATCATCTGGTCGACCCTGACATTCTTCGGGATCTGATCGCCTCAACGCTCGAGCCCGATACCGTCACGCTCGCCGTGGACTTCAACGTGGCCGGCTCGATCAATGATCTGGACGATGTCACGCGTGTCATGTGCTCCAACGGCCGGATCGTGCACATCGGCAAGGTCATCCGCGAATTCAATGCCATCGATACGGGCATTTTTCTCTGCACACCCGTCATCTTCGATGCGCTCGAGGTGAGTCAGGCTGCCGGAGACGACAGCATTTCCGGAGCGATGAACGTGCTTGCTCGTGAAGACAGGGCTCGGATTTTCGACATTCAGGGTCGGCTCTGGCTCGACGTCGATGATCCGGCGACCTTGGACAAAGCCGAAACCCTGTTGAACGCGGGACGGCTCTAGGGGCTTATCGGCCTGTGGCGCGGCGCTGCACTATCCCGTATGGACAGTCATCAACAGCACCTGCGACGCGGCTTCAACTGGCTCGGCGGCGCGATGATCATCGCCAAGCTCACGGACTTCGGCACGATCCTGGTCGTGCTGCGCTTTCTGACCAAAGAGCAGGTCGGCGCTGCTTCGCTGGTCGTTGCGTTCGGGACGGTGATCGAGGCTCTCGATGGCCTGGGCACGAGTACAGCGCTCGTCCAGGCGCCCTCGCTATCGCGCCTTCAACTGGATTCACTGTTCTGGTTCATCATCGGCGCGGCATGCGTGGTGGCCGGCTTGATCTTGCTCGCCGCCCCCTGGATCGCCTCCCTTTACGGTATTGCCGCAGTGGCAGCTTATTTCCTCGCCGTAGCAATCAAGCAACCTCTGGTCGCAGCTGCGGTCATTCCGCTGGCGATCATGAACAGAGAGCTGCAATACGAGCGGATCGCGATCGTCAATGTCGGTGCGACGTTCGCCGCTGCGTTGACCCGGCTCGGTCTTGCGATCGTGGGAGCGGGCGCCTGGGCGATCGTGATCGCGTATGTGGCGAGCGGTCTTTTTACCCTTGTAGGAGCGGTGCTCATGAGACCGTTCCGACCGCAACTTCAAATCAGTATGTCGGCGATCTCCCCGCTACTCCGCTTCGGATGGCGCGCGACCCTTTCGGCCCTGTGCGAGACGATGATCAACAATGTCCACTACTTGCTGGTCGGGTGGTTTTACGGCGCAACAGCGCTCGCGGAGTTTCGCGTGGCTTTCGATCTTGCCATGGAGCCGGCAAATGCAGCCGGCACACTCATCAATCGGACCGCACTGCCGGTCTTCGCAAAGGTCTCGGCCGTGCGCGAGCACCTCGCACAATCCCTGACGTGGTCATTGCGCAAGCTGTTGGCCGTGGTGTCCCCATTCGCAGCCGCGATAGTGCTTGCGGCGGATCCGATCACCGAATTGATCCGTGACGAACAGCATCGCAGCTATGCTTCGGCGAGCTTGCCGCTCAAATTACTCGCGGCCGCGGCGGTGCTGCGGGTGGTCTCGCAACTGGCATATCCTGTGATGTTTGGATCAGGGCGTCCGCAGATGGCGGTTCGCCTGTCGGCCACGACTTTGCTCCTACTGAGCACCGGCATGCTTTTGGTCGGCCTCACCGTACCCGTCGCAAGCGGAATTGTCGCAATGTCGACAGTGTGGCTCGTGGTCCCTCCCCTTCTGCTCCTCTGGCAGGCTCGCTACTTGCGGCGGTTCTGCAACGTCGGCGCCCAGGACCTGATCCGGGCCTTGGGTGCGCCATTCGTGGCGGTCGCCATCCTCGTCGCGACGGTAGGGGTGGGCCATGTTCTGATCGGCAGCGGCAGTCCTGCGCTCGAGCTCGGAATGATTCTAACGCTCGCAGTGTTGGCCTGCGTGGGTCTCCTGCTGCGCGACCCGCGGCGGGTTTACCGTGCGGTGCATCCAGCCGGTGATCACGCGCCGATGAACGAGTGAGGTAGACAATGATCGAGGCGCTTCGCGATCCAGGCACAGGCACACCCGAAAGCACGAGGGAGATTTCCCTCGTACAGGCGCGGGCTCTCGCGAAGGACCTCTTCGAGCACAGCGCTTGGATCTACTGGACGGACTTTCTCCTCTCCATGTCGGTCGCATATGGCGCCGTGGCGCTGTATCTGTCCAGTCCGATCTTCTCGCCGCGATCACTCATCGGCTTCACGATCGCCGCATTCGCCCTGTTTCGATGCGGCGTATTCATTCACGAAATCGCACACATGCCGCGCAAGCGCATGCGTCTTTTCCGCACTACCTGGAATATCCTGTTTGGCATCCCCGTCTTGATGCCGTCCTTCATGTACAAGAACCATGTGGACCATCACAATCCGCGGCATTTCGGGACTGTGCAGGACGGAGAGTACTTGGCGCTCGGAGCCGGTCCAGTGAGGCGCATCGTCGTCTACTTCCTGCAAGTCCCCTTGCTGCCGGCTTTGGCGATATTGCGGTTTCTGGTGCTGACGCCTCTGTCTTTCTTGCATCCACGGCTGCGCAGGTGGGTGTTGGAGCGGGCATCCTCTTATGTGATTAACCCGAACTACCGACGAACGGTGCCGACGGACGAACCGCACGGCAGCTGGATCGCCCTGGAGGTAGCGATCTTTCTGGAGCTCGCTGTGTTTGCCGCCCTGTTGTTGTCGGGACAGGTGGCATGGAGCGTATTTGTTGAGCTTTACGTTCTCGGTATGGCTGCATCCGGCCTGAATTGGATCCGCACCATCGCAGCCCACGGCTACCGCAACACAGGGTCCACGATGAGCTTTGTCGAACAGATCGAGGACTCCAACACCGTTACCGGCCACCCGCTGCTGACGGAGCTGCTGTTCCCGGTGGGCTTGCGCTACCACTGCCTGCATCACATGCTGCCGTCGCTCCCCTACCATTCACTCGGCATCGCCCATCGCAGGCTGATGGCACAGCTGCCCGCTGACTCTCCCTACCGGAGCACGATTCGGCGCGGCTTTCTGGAAACAGCGGGTGAGCTGTGGCGCAGCGCCAGTACGTCTGGCCAAGGGACACTGATCCAGGGCTTCGCCCAACTTTCCTGCGGGTCGAAGCGACCCGCTACATCTGGCGGCGCTGCGCGCCGGGAAGAGCGAGCATCGTCTCCCACCTACACAACCGCCCGGCGGAAAAGATAGAGCGCGAGGGCCATCAACAGAACCGATGGCACCGTCGCAGTGAGCGCCGGGTTCAAGTTGAGCAACAGGCCCAGATAAGTCGTTATCTGCTGGACCAGCGAGAAGACGATGCCGATCATCGTTCCAATCATCATGCGCTGTCCGGTGCCCTGGCTGCGCAGCGGCCCGAATACAAACGGCGCGGCAATCAAGATCATCGCCGCCATGCTGAGCGGTATGTCGATCTTGGCCCATAACTCCTGGGCGTAGCGGGCCGCGGGCTGATGCCGCCGCTCGAGATCGCGGACATATTGATACAACTCGATCGGCTGCATGCTATCGGCGGGCAGGATGAGCACCGAAGCCTGTCGCGGCCGCAGAAACGAATGCCACAAAAGAGAAGCGAGCCGGTCGGTTTCGATTCGGGTGCCGCTGAATCGCTTAATCGACACATCCTCCAACAGCCAAGTGCCATCCGGACGGACCTCGGCATGATCTGCCTGGATCAACCTCTGCAGCTCGCCGTTCGCGGCGAACTCGTATAGATAGATGTCACTCGGAATGTTCCCGTTATCGAATCGCCGCACGTTCAGGAACTGATGATCGCCCGCGGCCCAGAAGCTGTTACCGCTGCGTACCGCCTCCGATGAGGAGAGCCTGGAGGCACGCTCGGCCTGTGCCAGCTGCTGGGCAGGCGGAATCACGAATTGCGCCAGTAGGAATAGCGCGACCACAGCGCACCCCGCCAGTTTGAGCACCGATCCGACGATTCGGCCCGGAGATAGGCCGCCCGCCCGCATCGCCGTCAATTCCCCGCGCCTCGCAAGGGCTCCCAGAGCGAAAAGGCAGGTGAACAACATCGCTGCGGGCATGAGTTGCAAGAGTCGGGCTGGCGCGGTCAGCAACACGTAGAGCAAGGCGTCGATCAGCCGATAGTGCCCTTTACCGACGTCGTGGAGCTGATCGACAAACTCCAACAGGCTGAACAAGGATGTCAGGCCAGCGGACACAACCCCGAGAGCCTTGACGGTGGCGACCGCGATGTAACGCTCTAGCAAGGTCATGAAGCCTCGGCCCGCAGCTCTCGAGGCTCGAACGACGAATTCGCGCCACACTTCGTCATGCCGCCCGCCGGCGTCCCAACCCAAAGGCGAGTCGTGGCTCGAGCAGCGCGAAGATCACGACCCCGGCGAGCAACGCCGGCGCTACCCAGATGCCAGGGAATGGGGGAATCACCCCAGTCTGGACCCAGGTGCGCGCCGACTCGTAGAACAGGTAATAGCCGGCGTAGATCGGGATCGCGATCCCGACCTTGGCGCTCTTGTGTTGACGGGGCCGCGCTCGGGAAAGCGGTACGCCCAACAGGCCGAGCAGCAGCGTCGAGCAGGCAGTCGACAGGCGCCATTGGAGCTCCGCGATGTCTGCGGCGGAATGGGAAGATGTCAGCTGCGCGGTGCTCGCGGCGACGGCGCTGTATTCAGGCGGATCGACGGTCGGGCTGGGGAGATGGAGAACGAGGTCATTCGCGTTCAGGACGACATCACTGCCGCTGCCATTTTGCCCGACATCATAAACGTGAGCGTCAGTCAGACGCATCTGCGAGCCCCCGCCAGCGTGCGGCATCAGCTCGACAGACCTCGCATAGATGATGCGAGTGCCGCCCCCGCGGAGCCTCAATTCCACGAACACGCCGCGGGCTGGGGCTGCCGGACCCGCGCGGTGCGCGATGAAAATGGTGCGATTTCCATTGCTGCCGCCATAGAAGGTCCCCGCCTCCATGCTGTTTGTATTGAGTGATGCCGCCGCGAGACTGGCCAGCTCGTGCGCTCGAGTGTAGGCCCAGGGTCTCACCACGAGAGACAGCCCGGCGACAACCAGAGCCGTGCACAGCGACAAGCCCAACACGATCCCCATTACCCTTGCGGGGGTCAGTCCGAGGGCAAACAGGGCCGTGATTTCGGAGTCGACGTACAGCCGGCCGAGAGCCATGACGACCGACAGGTAGAGCGAGATCGGGATCAGCATCTCGAGCGCGATCAGGGTCCTCAGGCCGATCACCTGAACGATCGTGTCCGTCGGTAAGAGCCCGTTGACGGCATCCGATAGGAAGCTGGCGGCACCGAAGCTCGTGAACAGCACGGACAGCACACTCAGCACGATCGCGAACGGCCCGAGGATCTCGCGCAGCAGATAACGAGTGATAATCATGCAATAGCGCCAATCCGTGCTAAGGTTAAAACGGTTGCGGCGGGCATGCTTGCAGATTCCACCGCCTGAAGTCTTGGATCAGATGTCGCACGCCATTGGAACTGGAGAAGGGCTGCGTGAGGTGGCGATTTTCCGCCACAACCTCTTCAGGATCTCTGAACCATTCATAGCTGAGCAGGCGCAGCATTTGCGTCGATACCGGCCATTTTACGTGGGTAGGAAGCGTTTCGGCCTCCCTCCAGAGGGAGCAAGCTCCTTCGCGCTGGAGGACCTCTACACCAGGTGCACGCTCCCGCGCATCGGCTGGCAAATGCTCACCGGGAATATGCGACCGTATCTGCGCTTGATGGCACGCCAGCGCCCGTCACTGATCCATGCGCATTTCGGTATCGAGGGCGTCACCGCGCTGGCGCTGGCGATGCGGCTCGAGATACCGCTCGTCACCACGTTCCACGGGTTCGATGCGACACTCAAGATGCACGCGATGTTGGGATCGCCGGCGTGGTTTCGCTATCCGTTGTTGCGCCGGACACTGGCACGCGAGGGCGATCTGTTTCTCTGTGCCTCCACATTCATCCGACAGAGGCTGCTGGCGAGGGGTTTCCCCGAGTCGCGGACGCATACTCACTACATCGGCGTGGACTGCCAGGCGATTCGCCCGCGTGAAGATTTCGAGGAAAGACCGGCCATCCTGCACGTCGCGCGTCTGGTGGAGGTAAAGGGCACTCGGTACCTACTGCGGGCATTCGCCACTGTGGCGCGAAGATACGATCGCGTCCAACTGCTGATCATAGGCGACGGACCTTTGAGACGGCCGCTTCAGGCGCTTACAGCATCGCTTGGTATGCAAGACCGCGTCCAGTTTCTAGGCGCTCTCCCCCACGCTGATGTGCTCTCCTGGATGCGTAAAGCCGCCATGCTGGTGCTGCCTGGGATCCGCACCGCCACCGGGCGCGAAGAGGGGCTGGGCATGGTGCTGTTGGAAGCGGCGGCCACAGGGTTGCCGATCATCGGATCTCGAGTGGGCGGGATTCCGGAATGCATCGTCGAAGGCAAGACGGGGTTTCTGGTCCCAGAGCGCGACGCAGATGCCCTTGCCCAAAGGATGGGAGAGTTGCTCGAGGATAGCGTCAAGCGGCGTCAAATGGGCACGGCAGGACGCGCGCTCGTCGAGCGTCGATTCGACATTGAGCGGCAAACCGAAGCGCTCGAGAGCTTCTATGACTCCCTGCTGGGCTAGGCGAGGTGGGGAGATGACATTGCCGCGGTCGAGGAATGCCGTGGTCGTCGCGCACCCGGATGATGAAGCGCTCTGGTTGAGCGCCGTCGTCGCATCGGTAGAGCGAGTCGTGTTCGGTTTCGGTGCCGCCTTTGACAAACCCCAAAAATCCGAGGCGCGGCGACAGGCCGTTGCAGCGTTGCCGCTGAGCGGCATCGTCAACCTGGAAATTCCCGAAAGCGGGGCTGGATGGAAGGCCTATCAAACGCAGCCGCAGCTGACGCCATCCGGCGTCGAGATTTCCGATGCAACCCTGCGCGAGCGTTATGAAACCAACTACGCGAAGCTTCTGGAAGGCCTGCGTGCATCTCTGGCTGGATGCCGGGATGTCTACACTCACAACCCCTGGGGTGAATACGGCCACTCCGAACACATTCAAGTCTACAGGGCGGTCACTGCCCTGCAGGATGAGCTCGGATATACAGTCTGGTTCTCGAACTACGTGGGCGCCGGAAACTGGACCTTCGTCAGAGGTCTCGCCGAGCGCTTGGACTGGGCGCGGCGCTGCGTGGTGAGGCCGGACATAGCCACTGCGCGCGCGCTGATGCACGTCTACCGACATTACGGCGCCTGGACATGGCCGCGAGTCCATCGGTGGCCCGCATGCGAAGTAATGTATGGCCAGCCGCCCAGGAGCAGTCCCGACCGCCGACATCCGTTATCCGGAGAATGGCTGCTGGATCTCGGGAGACTGCGGTGGTGGCCGCCGCCGTGGCGCAGCGCCTGGCGGCGCCTGGGTGATCCGCGCGAGCTGCGTGGGCACACCCCGCCGTTCTGACGGACTCCCATGACATTCAGGGCACCGTGGGCCGGTTTGACCCGAGCCGTGCTTCTCGCCGCGAGCGGCCACTACGGTGTGATGGTGATGTGTACAACTCGCCGCTCGCTCTGTGAGTCGCCTTGCAGCCTATCGTCCCGGACATGGTAGACAAACACCGGCGCACTGATCTGTACGCCGTGCCCATCGGATAGCTCAGCGTGGCCGGAAAGGCGGACGATGTCCTGCTTCGCATCATAGGTGATTTCATCCGCCCAACCGTGCCCAGCCCCGCGGGAGTCCGTGCGCCGCTGTTCGAAATGCGCCGGGGAGCCGATAGCGGTGACCTGGGCGAGCTCGCCGTCGCGAAACGCGAGGATGGCCTGATCTGCCCAGAGCGAGCCGCGCGGCTCCAAAGTGATCACCACCCTCCCCGCAAAGGTCCACTGGCTGTCCGTGAAACCCACGCCTTTGGCACGGGCCCGCTCGGCCGTTAGTCGTGTATCCCCCTGCGAAACGATGATATCCGTGAAGTCCGCAGTGTTAGTCTCGTCGTTGATGTTTGAAAAGACAGAGTGGATGACAATAGGCTCTCGCGATGTCGTGGGATGCTGCGCCACCGCGGCACCTGCGATGAGACCCCCTCCAGCGACGAGCGCCGCCACCAGACAGCCCGGGAGAACGGCTCCACCTATGTGCATCGGTCAGGGGCCCACCCGCGCGGGATAGCGAGGGGATGCAGATTGAGCGGACAGGCGTGGCCGCGGGCTTCAGAAAAGTGGATCATGCTGTTCGTCTCGTGCGCGTGTAGTAACCCCCAGAAGCGGTAGATGACGCAAAATCAGACCGAGCGGCCGGCGATGAGGGGCCCTGTGCCGATCCGGCGAACGACGGAAATCGAGGAGATTACCAACCTCTACTTCATCCATCCGCTGGCAAGCCGGCTCGTGCCATTTTTTGCCCAGATGCGCTTCACGCCCAATGCCGTATCCGTTACGGGCATGCTGTTTGGCATACTTTCGGCCTTTGCGTATTTCCGCTACTCGGACGTTCGGTTTGCGATGACCGGCTTTGCCCTCATGATCGCCTGGCACGTGATGGACGGAGCCGATGGTCAACTTGCGCGCCTCACACAGACGTACTCGTACTTCGGAAAGGTCCTAGACGGAATCTCCGATAATGTGACCTTCCTCGCCGTCTATACGGCGCTCGCGATCTCTCTGAGCCACGAGTATGGCGACTGGATGTACGCCCTCGTGGCTCTATCGGCAGTGTGCCACGCGATCCAGTCGGCAAGCTACGAAGCGCAGCGGCAGGAGTACGAGTACTGGGGATGGGGGCGCAAAGCGCAGGAGCCTCCACCCCGGAACAGCCTTGAGCGCGACCGGGACGGTCCACCGGTGATTCGGTGGCTGTTTGATTTCCTCCACCGACTGTTCTTCGTGGGCCTGAGCTTCCCAACGGCAGGCACAGCCAAGAAGTTCCGCGAAACCATGACTTGCGCCTTGCAAGCTGAGCCTGAACACGCCGCCCTCATTCGCCAGCGCTATCGCGAAATGCTCGCACCCCAGCTGCGCAGCTGGTCTATCCTGTCTGCCAACTATCGCACTCTCGGGATTTTCATATCCGCCCTGTTCAAGGCGCCCGAGTACTATTTCGGTTTCGAGATTATCGGGTTCAGCGCAGCTCTGGCGCTGCTCATCCGAAGACAGAACGCTTCCCGCGAGGTGCTGCTCAGTCGCTTGCAGCTCCAGTCTTCAGGCGCACCGGTAGCAGGCAAGACCTTATGACGATCCCTGCCCGAGCGCACTTCTGCTGGATCGGGACCCGCTTGCCATGGGCCTATGCATTCGCCGTTTTGTCCGCTGCGGAGCGCAGCGAACTGCCCGAAATCGTTCTGCATCACACCGACGCGCTCGATGAGGATGCCGCGCTCGCCGCGCTGAAACAGACGCCCCGCGTGCGGCTATCCCGAGTTGATCCCATCGCCTATTTGATGCACGCGGGACAGAAACTCGGTGCGGGAGACGGGCTGACTGTGACCTACCGCAGGCTTACAAACCCCGCGGCACGGATTGACATGCTGCGTGCGGCAATCCTGTATCTGGAGGGCGGCATGTATCTTGACATGGATACGGTCACGACGAGCTCCTTGCTACCCTTGCTCAACACCCGACAATTTGTTGGTTGCGAATTCATCATATGGCCTCATTTCGCACGCACCTCGCGTTCACCGGCCTTGTGGGCCCGTTCGCTGACTCTCGATCTGACGCGCAAGATGATGCGGCGTACGCCCCGTGGCTGGAAGATGTTCAGACTGGTCGAGAAATTCTGTTATCGCGGCATCAATAACGCTGTAATGGGCGCCGAAGCGGATTCACCTCTGTTCGAGGACTATCTTCGTGCGATGCTAACGGTGCCGCCGGAACGCCAGGCGCAACCCTATGCACTGGGACCGGACCTGCTTCAGGAAGTGGTCGGTCGCTACGCACGGGACGATCTAACTATTCAGGAGCCGCACGTCTTCTATCCACTGCCGCCCGAAATCTCGGAACATTGGTTCCGCATCGGCCGCAGCGTGCGATTAGACGCCGTCCTATTGGCCGAAACTCGCGTGGTGCACTGGTACGCGTCCGTGGGTACTAAGTCGCGCGTTGCGCTGATCAACCCGAACTATGTACGCAAGCATCGGAAAAGTCAGTTGTACAGCGCGCTCGCCTGGTCGTGCATTCGCAATTTCCCGTAAGCGGCGAAGCCGCGGTAAGAAGAAGAGTCAGAGCCAACGAAGTGTTGAAATACGCGACTGTCCGCGCGCCTCGAGTCTGGCCACGACACCAGGTCGTGCATTTACGATGAAAGCGCGTTTGCAGGCGGCCAGCAACGGTGCGTCATCGCAGCTGTCGGTGTAGGCATAATCCCAGGCGGTACCATACCCGCTCTGTTCCAGCATTCGGCACTTCTTCTGGCCGTGGCAGTGATCTTTTACGATCCACCCTCCCCAACAGCGCGCAAGCGTAGATCCCAGGACGGGAATATCAGTTCGAAACGCCAGCAGACGCTGCGCAAGCCATACGGGCGCCGCCGTGACCACGAGCACGAGATCACCTGCTGCCCGATGGCAATCCATCGCTGCAAGGCCGTCGGTGCGCCAACGAAGTGCGCATTCGCCCCTCTCGAAGCGCTTCGCGAATGCCTCGATGCTTTGCGCGATGGCATTCTGATCGAAGCCCAAGGTCGCGATCCAAAGGAGGACCGAGGCGCCGATTCTGCGCGATGCCGGAAACCAGAGAAGAGGCAAAGAGGCGGGCAACGTCATCGCGGCCGCAATACAGCGCACCCATGAAGACAGGAGCAACATACGCAGCCAAGCGGCGGTCGAATCACCCGCAAGAAGGGTGCCATCCAGGTCGAAAACAGCAATCTGGGTCGAGCCGGGCGTTGCGGACCGGTCCTGACTCGTACGATCACAGGGTGTCGCTTCATCCGCCGACTCGAACAAATGTGCGATCTCCGCATCCCGCATATCTTTTGAATGACGCCTTCTCGAGGTGAGGCTAGCACACCGATGAAGAGCCTTTCATTCGCGGGTATTCGAACCGCCGTGCGTTCTCGCGCCCACTGCGCGCGACACCCCACGACATCAGGGCAGCATCGAGCCATCTTCTTGGGCGACTAACAGGCGATTGTGTCTCTTGAATCTTTTGTTTTCAAATGACCTCACCGCTCGGAGTGAACTCTCACTCAACATTTGGCGCGGCAATCAACGTTGTGAGCGCCGGAATGCCGTTCGTTTCAGCCACATCCGGATTGGTGCACGCCAGTACCGGACGCCGGCACTGATCCGGCGTTCCCACTGTCGGTCTAGTCGTCTCATCATAGGGAGTGTAGCCAAGTACGAGTACTGAAAAGTGGATCGGGCTCCACGATCTCATCCAGACGCTCGTAGCCCTGCACCAACTCAGCGGCGGAGAGGCCGGCAGCCTGTACCCGTTGCACGAACTTCTCCCGCGCAATGACCTCAGCGAGCTCGGCCAGGAGAGTGGCGAAGCATCGGTGGGTCGTTCCTTCCAGTCGGCAGTGACCGAGGTCATCGTGCCGACTCGCCGCGCGACCAGGCTCGAGTCTGCTTGTTCGCCCAAGCGTACAACGCAATCAACGCCCTCCTCCAGCAGCTCCACGGGCCGAAGCCCCATTCCTAACTCCAAGCGCACGTCTGGATGGCGGCCCAGGAAAGCGGGCAATTGTGGAATGATGAAAGTCTTGGCCAATGCACCCGGCATATCTACGCGAAGCCGGCCCCATCGGAGGTGGCGCTCACACGCCGCGTCGTGCTCTGGAGCAACCGTACCCCAAGATGATTCTCGAGCCCCTGCACCAGGTCGCTCACGGTCGTCTTGGATAGCTGCAACGAATCTCCCGCCTTGGTGAACCCACCCAGTTCGATCACGCGGGCGAAGGCTTGCAGGGCCAGTAATCGATCCATTGTCCGCCCCTCCGGACAGTGATTCCGCTTTTCGCAGATTTATCCCTGTCTCGCGACCAATGATACTGCCGACGTCGATTAAACGAACGGCCTTTAAGGAGACCTGCCATGAACGCCAAAGTCCTCAGCTCGCTTGACACAGCCCTCGTCGTCACGTCGTCTGTACAACCGGCGATCGCGGAACCCCTGGGTGAACACCCGGCCGTGGTTGTCGCACGGACCTGGAACAACCGAGGGATCGATCCCAACACGTTCATCGTTGCGCATCCGGCGAGTACGCGCTGGGTTTCTGAAG